>JBAZYQ010000006.1:0-31747 GCA_041659245.1 Candidatus Nanoarchaeia archaeon | reverse complement strand
ATTATAAAGAAATTAAACTAAAAGCCAGACAATCCCATAGCCTGCAAGGCAGCCTGCTGAGATATAAGGCATTGCTGGATAGTATTTCTTGTTGTTCGCGAATAAAAATAATAAAAGCAATGAGATAGCTGCAAACAAAGGCACTATGAATATCCTATAGTCAAGGAATCCCATGCCAAACTGCTTCATCACAGCGCCTGCAAAAAGCAATGGAAAGCCAATGTCTCCGCCGCCGAGTATTGCAACGCCTGACTTCTCTTTTGGCAGTTGCCCTGCTTGTGATAGATTTACTTTCTTTCCAACAGGAATATTTTCTTTTAATTCTGTCTTATTCTTCTTTATGTTGTAAGGCAGCATGAGTCCTGCAAACATCTTTGATTTTCCCTGGAATTCCGCAAGCTTGACCATGTGTTTTGTTCTTCTGACTGCTATATAGTCATAGATTGAGATTAAGACAAGAAGTACAATGACAGCAGTTACATTAAGAATAGGCACAAATATGGCTGCCAAAGCGCCGTAAATGAAGATTTCAGTGAAGTTATGTACTATTACTGATGGTTTAAACACTTTTAATAAAGCAAGCACAGCGGCTATCCCAATGGCTATCTTTTCAGGGATAAACGCGTTAAAGCTTATTGTCAGGCAAAGCCATACGCTCAGCAAGAACCAGAATTTCCATAGCTTTAGCATTGAAAATTTAATGAGGAGTAATCCAAGTCCTGTTGCAATCAGGATGAATATGAATATTGGAATAAATGTATAGCTCTGCTGCTCTTTAGGCACTTCAGGCCTTTCTATATTCATTGGCAAAGTTGGTTTTTCAATGTAATGCGCAGTCACAGCCAATCCAACAATCTGCGCAAGAATAAATATAGTTACAAGAAAGCATATTGCCCAAAGGTTGTGTTTCATGCTAATTATAAGAATAAATTACTTTAAATGCCTTTGCTTCTTCATAAGCGAATGCGCCTTGCTTACAAGCTCTTCTGCAGCTGTCTTATTGACGCCGTGCTTTACAAGAATAGTGATAATCTCGGGAACAGGCATTTTCTTTGTTAAGCACTTGTTTGCAAACGGAAGGAGGCTTTTTCCTGAAGCAGCAGATATTTCCCTGCGCGCCAGCTTTATTACAGACTCAATGCAGTGGCTTGAAACCCCGTTCTGAGAATATATTTTGCTTATATAATCCACAGAATATCCTCTCATTACAAGTTCTATCACATTCGGCAAAAGATCATATCTGGACATTGTGCATATCTTATTGCGGCAATGAGTGATTATGCTGTCAATTGATTCGTCAGGTATATTATGCCTTGACATCTCTTTTTTGATGTCAATTTCAGTATATCCTTTCAGGAAGCTGTCTACTGCGAATTTAAGCAGGGTTTTCTTATAATCCAGAGGCAATTCTTTCTTTGCAGGGGCTTTTGGAAGCTCAGCAGGCAAAGTAGGATTAGCTGGAAGCTTTAATTCTGACGGCTTTGGCGCAGGAAGCATGCTTTCAATTGAAGGCAGCTTTATTTCAGGAATTGAAGGTAATTTCATCTTTGAAAATGAAAACAGCTTGATTTCAGGGAATGGAATGTTGATTCCTTCCGGGAATATTCTGTCTCCAAACATCACCATTATGAATACGAGCAAAATAAGTACTGCATCTATTGAGCCAATTATCCATTCGCGCAATGCCCACAAGTCAATTGATTTTGGTGTTTGTACCACATTTTCAGTAAGTATCTGTTCTTCAATAGTTGGTTTTATTACAGTAATAAATTCCTGTATCTCCGGCTTTTTCGCAATTATTGCATAAGGGCTGAATGCATTGGCTTCAGACCAATAATCTACCTTTGTTTTTTCTGTCTGCACAATTTGGGTAGGCAATTCTTCCCATGCTGTTTCTTCTGCTACAAAATCAAGCGTCATTTCTTTTTCGCTGATTGTGCCCGGCTTTAGCCTATACATTCCCTTGGGGTTATAATGCACAAGCGCAATATCCTCTTTTTGGGCTTCCTGCTCTGAAATCCATTTGTTTTCCACTGAAAAGCATATTTGCGCATCAATAGAAACATTTTTTGTTTCAAGAGTTATATCCATCAATTGATAAATATTCTCTGCAATTTGTTTTGCATACTCAGGAATAGTTTCCTGCTTTTTTATGCTTAATTTTACATTATTTGCATCTTCCTGTGAAGTCAATGTAATCTTGGTTATTGCAATATTATCATTAGCCAAACTTTTTTCAACCGGGACATTGGCTTCAAGGTTATAGAAATTTGCATTAGCTGTTTGCGAGGATGAGCCACTTCCCCCTGTTGCTGCTGTGCTGGTTGCTGCAGGGCAGTCTGTTGCGCAGTTTGCAGTTGTTTCACCGCTTTCGCAGACATTGTTGCCGCATACTGAAAATGAATCAGAGAACGAAACCGAGCTTATATTCCAGTTTCCGCTGCTGTCATTGCAGGAAACAGTGATTATGCTTGCGCCATTTGATGCTGTGAATGCTTTTCCCCATGCTGTGCCTGAGCCTTCCATTGAAACATTTGCGGCATGATTCAATGAGTAAGAGCATTGTGATATTGCTGTGTCTGTTGTTGCATTTACTGTAAGGGAAGATGTTGAGTAAGTTGTATTAAGCGGAAGAGTTATGTTCATTCCAAATCCTGTTGAGACAGTGAACCACTGCAAGCTTGTATTTGCATTGCCTGCAGTGTCATAGCACTTTACATTTATGTCATTATTGCCTGAAGATGCTGTAAATGACTTTCCCCAAGTCGTGCCTGAGCCGTCCATTGAATAATATCTTGCAGGGATGGCACTTTTATAAGTATCATTCCTCCCCTGCACATAAGCATCCCTTCCGCCGGCAAGGTATATTGCATTGTTAAGATATAATGCTGAATGCCTGCTTCTTGCGCTCCACGCTGATGTTGAGTTTGCCAAAGTCCAGTCAGAGCCGTTTGTTGAGTACCATACGTCATTGTACTCAGTGCCGGCTGCGTTCGTCCCTCCCAATGCCCATATTCTTCCGTCAGGAGTTGCAAAAGACCCTTGCGAATATCTTTCTCCAAATGACGCTGAATTTGTTACCCTTATCCATGAAGCGCTGTCATTTGAGTACCAAGCGTCAGTATAACCAACATTTGTTCCAGGGCCTGTTGTATAAAGCCCGCCAATAACCCATATTTTTCCGTCAGTTGAAACAACAGAGCTATGCAGGTATCTTGGAGGAAATGCAGAACCGTTTGCCTGCGTCCATGAATATCCGTCAGTGCTGTACCAAGTTGTATTTGTTACTACAGGAGTGCCTGCTCCGGGTCCTCCTCCACCCCCGCTTATTGAAAAATCTCCTGACTCTCTTACAATTGGCGGGTCTGCGCCTGCAGTAGGTATAAGCCCGCCAATAACCCACATTTTGCCATCATTATCAACAACAGATGAATGCCCATATCTTGCTGGAAATGCAGATAAATTTGCCAAAACCCAGTTTGCTCCGTTTGTTGAGTACCAAGTATCGTTTAACAAAGAGCCGTTATATCCTGCAATAACCCACATTTTTCCTGTATTGTCAACAACAGAAGTATGATATGCTCTTGCGGAAAAGGCGGGCGAGCTATTCACAAGCGCCCAGGTTATTCCATCTGTTGAATTCCATACGCTGTTAATATAAGTGGGGGTCCCAAGAGTATCATACGCCCCGCCGATAGCCCACATTGTGCCGCTTGAAGTATTTACAAGCCCAAATCCATACCTTCCTGTAAAAGCAGAAGAAGCATTCAGTGTTGTCCAGTTTTCGTCAATGCCGTTTGTGTTAAGTGAATATTTGCAAGAGGAAGCACTTTCATTGGTTGTGACATTCACAGTAAGCGCAGTTGCAGCATATGTTGTGTTTAACGGCTTTGTTATATTCAAAATAGGCTTTATTGAATCATATGCAAATGCAAGAGATGTGCTGTTCCTGTTGTTGGTTGTGTCATTGCAGCTGATTGTAAATATATTGCTGCCTTGTTCAGGCGTGAATGTAATTCCCCATGTGGTTGTTGAGCCGTTCATAGTTAGATTTACAGCGCTGTTCAGCGAAAAGAGGCACTCGGAAGCTGTTTCGCTTACTGTCACGTTTGCGGCAACAGGATATGAGGATGCATTATAAGATGTATTTGCGGGATTTGATATTGTAAGCACGGGAAGCACTGTGTCAACATAAAATGAAACATTGGTGCTGTTCCAGAGGTTGGTTGTGTCATTGCATTCAACGCCGATAAACGTTCCCCCTTCTGAAGCAGTGAATGCCTTTCCCCATGGCTTAACTCCGTTTGGAACTCCTGCATCCATATTAACTGGCGGAGAAGATATCCATAAATCTGTTGTAACAGCTCCGCCCATAATCACCATTGTGCCGTTTGGCAGCGTCACAGCATTGTGGAAATACTTCCCAGCCCATTGGGCACTTGAGGTTGCCTGCGTCCAGTTTCCGCCATCCTGAGTATGCCATACATCATTTTTTCCGCCTGTAATCTCCTCATAGCCTCCCAAAAGCCATATTCTCTTGTCGCTGGGAGTATAAGCTGCAGCAGATCCATACCTTCCTGTCCATGGAATAGCTGAAGTGTTCGGGGCAAGCCAGTTTATTTTATCATCAGAATACCATACATCATTATTATAGCTTGTTCCGTCAGTGCCGCCCATTACCCAAATCCTGCTATTATTGCCTACAACAGCCGCATGCTGCCTTCTTCCTGAGAAAGCTGTGCTGTTTACAAGATACCAGTCAGCTCCATTGCTTGAATTCCATACATCGCCTTTCATGACAGGAGTGCCTGAATTATTTTCTCCACCCATAAGCCACATGATATTATCAGAGGTTACAACAGCCTGAAACAGCGTCCTGTTGTCCCATGCAGCTGAGCCATTTACAAGAGTCCATGTAATTCCGTCTGTTGAATTCCATATATCATTATATCGTGTGCTGCTGCTGCCATCCCAACCGCCCATAAGCCAAAGCGAGCCGTCTGATTTTACAATAAGAGAATGCCCATATCTTTGTGAGAATGCGGCACTTGAAGTTGCCTGTGTCCATGTGCTGCCGTCAGGGGAATACCATACATCATTATAATAACTTACCCCGTTATACCCGCCTGTGAGCCATATTGTTCCGTTTGGCGCAATGGCAACACCCATTCCATACCTGACTGTAGGCCATGGGCTGGGAACCCAGCCGGGATTTGAAAGCTGCCGCCATACAGCGCCCTGGCTTGAGCCATTCAGGATATATCTGCATGAAGAAGCAGTTGTGCTTGTTGACACGTTGATTGTATGGCTTATGTAATTGTAGCTCTGGTTCAGCGGCTTTGTGATTGTAATTCCCAAGTCAAACACTGATAAGCCCAGGAACAAAAGAAGTATGCTAAATAGCAAAATTAATGATAATAAAGTCAATACTACAAGACTCCTCTTTTTCCTCATAAGATAATAGAATTAAATGCTATTTATATGCTTTTTTATTTTAGGCTATTTATATTTTCAGCTCATCGTGAGCAGTATGACTCCAAAAAGAATTGTAAACACGCTGAGCCACCTGTATTTTGTGACTTTCTCGTGGAACAGGAACTTGGACAAAAGAGTTATCGCAATGAAATTAATGCTTACCATGGGATAGGCATAGCTCAAGTCTAATCTTGAAAGCGCCATAATCCATAATGGGAGAGAGCCTGCGTAAAGTATAACTCCAAGGATTATCCACCTGTGGAAATAAATGTTCCATATGTCGCCGATGAGATTGCTTTTTCTTATTTTTACTTTTCCGTGCTTGTTCATGCCGTGCTTTAAGACAAGCTGCCCTGCAATCCCTATTGCAATTGACACGAATAGTAGTAGTTTGTAGATTATCATAATTAGCTCCTCGACATCATGGCCACTCCGGCTATTATCACGAATATCCCCATTATTCTTAAAGCGCCAAGCGCCTCATTAAACAAAAGCCAAGAAAAGAATGCAACAATAGCATATCCTGTTCCCAACAAAGGATATGCATAGCTCAGCTCTGTTTCTGACAATGCAATAAGCCAAAGCAATGAGCTCATTACAAAAAGTGCAAGCCCTGTTAGTATGTATGGTGACGTTGCCACCTGAATAAATGACTGAATCATTGCAGAGCCGAAATCTAAAGTTCCAAGCCTGTTTAAGCCGTACTTCAGCATAAGCTCGCCAATGCCGACTGCAATTACAGAACCCAAAATTGTGACTGTCTTTCTTAATTTATCTCTTTCCACTTTGATTTTGTGTTATAATTGATATATAAATTTAAGGTATTTTGGGAAAGCCAGCCGTCCGGCGTTAATTCAAATTATTAGTTTTAATTAACAAGAATATATTGAAATGGACCCGGCGGGTGTTGTCACTCCGTTCCAGACCCGCCGAGAATAGGCACTTCATATCACTTCTAACAATTTAGAACACTTCAAAACAATACTGGACCCGGCGGGAATCGAACCCGCACTCTCACCATAGCCAATGGCGTGTGTTGCCGTTACACTACGAGCCCCTAAGTAACAGGAAAAGAAGTTATTCATTGGTTTAAAAACCTTTTCTATCTTCGCTTTCCCATGAAGTTAAGCACTTTGCTTGTAAGCTCCATGGCTTTCCTGCATTTGTCGCCAAAGTATTGCTTTGACTCAATGAATATCCTTTCAAACTCAGATTTATTCCCTTTTTCAACAGCGCTTTCAATTTCCTTCACTGCTTCAAGATATGCTTTTGCAGTTTCCTTTGAATAAGGGTTTTCCATCTCAATGTCAGAATATAATTCTTCATCCTGCGCAAGTATCCTGCCTGCTGTGTACAGCCTTAGAAGATAAACAGGAGATGAAAGCTTTTCAGCATTGCTTAAGTCATATCCTAATTTCTTTAATGCATAACCCAATGAAATATTTGAAATATGCGTAAGCCCCTGAATAACAGCCATCTGCCTGTCGTGCTCATCTGCTGAAAGCTCAATAATATTCAGCTTGAGGCTTTTCAGGAATTCCCTGTACCATTCGGAATTATTGTTTTCTTTTATCGGGCAGAGTATGAAATTCTGGTTTTCAAAACCTACACTTGAATCAAACAAAGGGTGCCCTCCTAATATTCCGCACTTTGCTTTTTTCATTGCATTTGTTGGATTTATCTTGACTGATGTAAAGTCTGTAAGAAGCGCATCTTGTTTTAAGTGTGGAGCTATTTCTTCAATTACTTTCACTGTTTCCCTTATTGGAACGCTCACAATTATGATGTCTGCTGTTTTTACAGCTTCAATATTATTATCCTGTCTTCCTGTAAGAATTAATTCACAGCCTTTCTTTTTGAATGCTTTTGCAAACATAGAACCCATCTGCCCTTTTCCGCCGATGATTACTATTTTCATTGTTCCCCTTTTTGGATTTCTTTTGATTTGTTCATTAATACTGCGTAAAGGGCTTTTGCAAATTTTGCGTCATCATATCCATTTGATTTCAGATTATTAACTGCATTTTTAATTACTTCTTCTTCCCTTTGCTTGTTTTCCACAGAAAGATTATCATTTCTCTTTATTTTAGCTATTTCTTTTGCAATTGAAAGCCGTTTTGCAACTAGCTCTGCTATCTGCTTATCAATCAGGTCTATCTTTTCCCTTGCCTGGCTTAATTCCATCAGGGAATAGACAATTCTTCCTGTATATATTGCTTTCCAATGCTTTTGCAATGGATAAGGCAAATGTTTAAAAGCATCTTCTTTCTTTTGAGTGTAAAATGATAATCACGATTAAGGAAGGAATCACTTCAACGCAGTATGATTCGCTTCTTGAAAGGATAAAGGACAAGGGGCTTGAGCCGAATATTGACAGGGGCGCTTTAAAGGTAGTTATCGGGCTCAGGGGAGATACAAAAGGCATTGAAACAACCTATTTCATGGTTGACGGCGTTGAATCTGTGACAAGAGTCTCAAAAAGATACAAGCTCGTTTCAAGGGAATTCCATCCTTCAAGCTCTGTTATTGATGTTTCAGGCGTGAAGATTGGAGGGGATTATTTTGCAGTCACTGCAGGGCCCTGCTCTGTTGAGTCAGAAGAATTGTTGTTTGCAGCTGCAAAGGCTGTAATGGATTCAGGCGCATTGCTTCTAAGGGGAGGAGCTTTCAAGCCCAGGACTTCTCCATATGATTTTCAGGGCTTGGGAGAGAAAGGGCTTGAGCTCTTGGTAAATGCGAGAGAAAAGTTCGGGCTTCCTGTTGTCACAGAAATAATGGGGATTGAGCAGATTGAACTTTTTAAAAAATATAATGTTGACATGTACCAGGTTGGCGCAAGGAACATGCAGAACTTTAATTTGCTTAAAGAATTAGGAAGCATTGGAAAGCCTGTCTTGCTTAAGAGAGGCTTGTCAGGCACAATCGATGAATGGCTATCCTGCGCAGAATACATTGTCGCGAACGGCAATCCTGATGTTGTCTTGTGCGAAAGAGGAATAAGAACTTTTGAAACAGCTTACAGGAATGTTTTGGATTTGAATGCAGTTGCATTTGTTAAAGGGGTTTCACATTTACCTATAATTGTTGACCCAAGCCATGGAACAGGGGTTTTGTCTTTGATAGGGCCTATGAGCCTTGCATCAGTGGCTGCAGGAGCAGACGGGCTTACTATTGAAGTGCATCCGGACAGGAAAAAAGCATTGTCTGATGCAAACCAGCAATTGTCTCCTGAAGAGTTTGACATGCTGATGAGAAGAATACTAAAACTAAGGGATATTGTTGAATAAATATTTATTTTAAATTAATACTTTGTTTATTAATATTAAAGATAATTTATATCTTCTTTTTTAAATTTAAAGTTAATATTTGAGAAATAATCTCAAGATTAGGTTTTATCTCATCTATATTCAAAATATTTAGATTTAATCCAATCCCTTTTCCCCTTATTTGGATTGTAATACCCTCGTTTTCGTTAGACTTTGAAAAAGAAGTGATATTTTCTGCAATTTTTCCATTTCTTTTTTCTTCTTGTCTAATTTTAAGTTTTGAGTTTTTTACCTCTAAAGGTCTACCTTTTTTAGTTGTAAGGATATCTAACAATTCAGGTGATAATTTAATTCCTGATTCATTAGCAAGATATAAAAAGAACTTTGTAGCCCCTATTGCTTGAAAAGAAGAAAACTGAAATTCACTTATAAAATAATTGATTATATCTTCTTTTCTTGCAGTATTTAGGTTTAGATTCTCAAAAAGTCGGGAGTATGCAGTTTCTACAATGCGTTTTAATTCCCTAATTCTAGATTCACCCTCTAACTTTAAACCATTAAGATTTGAGTCTACAATTATTCCATTTGAATCAATAATATTCAAAAATTTTAAAGCTGAAACAACTTTTGAAGTATTTCCCGGGGTAGCAATATTATATTGAGATATTACTTGTCCACTAATTTTCTCTAGTCTAACTCTTTTAATTAATTCAAAAAATCGATTTAACCAAACTATAGGAATATAAGGAGGTTTTACATCTGCCATAGAAGCATATAACCTTAACTAATATATAAATCTTTCTATTTATAACTATAGACTAACTAAACTAAAAATGAGTTAATTGATATAATTGGCTCTATTTGGCTTATAAATGGCAATATTGGGAAGTATAGTCCATTTTTATAGTAGAGTCTATTAGAAGTATAGATAGAAGTATAGATAGAAGTATAGATAGAAGTATAGATAGAAGTATAGATAGAAGTATAACTCTATTTAGGGCTATACTAATCAGAGTATAATTCTCATAAGAATAGAAACCTTTATAAATAAGTCTACTTATATGATAATAATGGAATTAAATAAAACCCACCTTAAGATAATGTATCTAATAGCACAAAGAAATGAACTAAATAGAAATGATCTCGCTAAATCCATAAAAATATGCAAGTCCTTACAATTTAGGTATATAAAACAGCTTATAGAAAGAGGATTTATAGATAAACAGAGAAATTTTCTTACTATCTCCTCTAATCAATTTTCGCGTATTTTATCTAATATACTTATAAAAGATCCTTCCTTAATAGACAATTTTTCAGATCTAGGTATACAACTTCTGATTAGTATAGTTATCAATGAACCATTAACCCTAAAAGAGATAGCTAATGATTTAAATACGAGTATACCAACAACTTATCGTTATATCAAAGGTTTTCTAAATAGGCAGATTCTATACAAAGAAGGACAGAATATTCATTTTAATAAACAAGTCTGGCCAGATCTTTATCAATTTATTGAATTATATAAGAGTTATATCTTATTAGTTCAGTTTAAATCTGTTCCTAATAATGCTAAGATTTATTTTGAAAGTCCACATGAAATTCTCTTTTCATTGCCAATAGAAACAAAAGTAGGCAATTTTAAACAAACAGCTTTTTCTATTTATCGAGACTATGGGATAAATCTCTTAGAAAATGAATTTTTCTATAGAGCTGATGATTCATTAAAAAAAAGAATAAATATTAAATCTATTCTTTTAGACTCATTACGTATTGCAGGTACCAAACATGAAGAGAGTATTAGACGAAAAATATATTGCTTTATTTTTTATCTAAAGAATATAAATAATCTCAGAAGAGTAACACATAAAGATTTAGATATATTAAAAAAAATTGCAAAAGGAGAAGTAATAGATAGGAATAAATATAAAGACTTCCCTACACAAGAAGAATTAATCGATAAATGTGAGTCCTATGGAATCGGATACAAGAATAGATAGCTTTAAGGAAATTAAAGATTTATTTATCAAAATTGATAAATCTATGATTAAAGAGATTGAAATCTATATTATTGGGGGTGCAGCCTTATTATTTTACGGTGTCGGAAAAGGATATACAAAAGATATAGATATAGTATTAAGTAAGCAAGATGAATTTGAAGAATTATGCACAATTTTAAAAAAAGAAGGGTTTATAGATTTAGCAATTCCAAAAACTCATAATCAAATGTCCATAAGTGCAAGATTAAAGCAATATGATTTTATATTTGATCTATTTTTACAAGAAGTATGTCATAAGTTTTCATTAAGCTCAACTATGAAACAAAGAGCCATTAAATTAGAAATTTCAATGAATAATATGAAGATATATGTCTGTTCTAAAGAAGATATCGTTCTTTTTAAATCATTATCTTCTGATAGACCTAACGATGTTGAAGATTCAATAGATTTAATAAAAAGAGGTATAGATTGGGATATATTTTATAAAGAATTAGTTACCCAAACTAATATCTGCAGTGATAAGGAAAAAGCTAAAAATATGGTATTTTATATTTTAGAAAGAATAACCTTAAACTTAGAACCAAAAGGGATCAGAGTTCCAATTAAAGAAAAAATAGAGGAATTTTATGAAAGTTTAGATTAAATATTAATCTTATCTTACTCTTCTTTGGCTTTCGCAACAACCGGCGTCCCAGCTTTCTCAAACTCCAGCTTGCCGTCCCTGACTTTCCTCAGGGTTTCAGGAAGCAAATCAACATTTACTCTTACCTGCTTCATTGAATCCCTCTCTCTTAATGTTACTGTGTTGTCATTCAATGAGTCATAGTCAACAGTGATTCCAAAAGGAGTGCCAATCTCGTCCTGCCTTCTGTATCTTCTTCCGATGCTTGCTGTGTCGTCATAGAACACATGAAATTCCCTTCCGAGATTTTCGTAAAGCAGCTCTGAGTATGCGGGTATGTTGTCCTTGTTCACAAGCGGAAATACAGCAACTTCAACAGGCGATAAGATTGTTGGGAAAGCAAACATTGTCCTTTCAGCATCTTCCCTGAAAAACAGGTCCATTACAGCCCATACATTTCTGTCAACACCAAAGCTAAGCTCCAATACGTGAGGTATAAAACGTTTGTCTCCGATTACAACTTCAAGATTTTCTTTTGAGCATTCCTGATGCCCGCCAAGGTCGTGGTTTGTCCTGTAATGCACTCCTGCAACTTCCTTGAAGCCGCCAAGAGTGTCCATGTTTAATTCAACATCAAAGTGCAGCTTGTTGTAGAAAGCCCTTTCTTTTTCATCCAGTTCCCTTAGCCTGAATTTGTCAGCAGGTATTTTAATAAGGCTTAAGTAAAACTGCTGGACTTTTGCCATGTTGTAAGCATAGAATTTAGGTATTTTCAAGTCCCTGTTTGCGTCCTCGCAGCTGATTTCCGTTATTTTTCCCTCGCTTAAGTCTTTTGCAAGGCATAATCTTAATTTGTAGTTCTTTACAGTGTCCCAGTTTTCCGCTTCATTGATTTTATCAGGGTCAAAGAATATCTGAAGTTCTGCCTGCGTGAATTCCCTTAATCTGAAGAATCCCTGCCTTGGCGAGATTTCATTCCTGAATGCCCTGCCGACAACAGCCAGTCCAAAAGGAATCTTCTTTCTCAAAGCTTCAAACTCTCTCTTGAATGCAAGATAAGGGCTTTGCGCGCTTTCTGGTCTTAGGTACATTGTGTCTTCGCTTATTGCCCCCACTTTCATTTCAAACATCATGTTAAACATCTTGACAGGCATTAATGCAGAGCCGCATCTCGGGCAGAGCAATTTATTGTCTTCAATAACTTTGGTTAGTGCTTCTGCTGTTAATCCGCCGACATTTGTGTGCATTCCGTCTTCAATCAACTGGTCAGCCCTGAACCTGAAATTGCATTTTGAGCATTCAGTCATCGGGTCATTGAAATGAGCCAAATGCCCTGAGCCTTCAAACACCTTCTTTGGAAGAATATTGCAGTCTTCTATCTCAAAATAAATTTTGCTGAGCCCCAAGAAGTACTTTCTCCACAGATTTTCCCAATTGTGCTTCAGCCTTGTTCCCATATGCCCGTAAGTCCAAAACCCGGCTTTTGCGCCGTAAATCTCTGCTGAGGGATAAAAAAAGCCCCTCTTGGCAGCTATAGTCATGATAGTATCTGACTTATTGGGTCCTTTGGGTGATTTCTTTTCTTCTGCCATGGGATAGAAAGAACTAATAAGTGTTTAAAAGCGTTTCGTTAATAGAAATCATAGAATAAAGCAGAGAGGAAGACGGATGGCTGCAGTGCAGCCATGAAAGGGTGGCTTCGCCTATACCTCAAAGATTTTTCTTTGTTTTGGGGATAAATAATAGGCATTAATTGTTCTTTTCTTTGATTTGGGTATCGAGTCTTTTACAAACTTTCCCCATGCTGTTTGGTTTTTAAAATTAGATTTAGGATCTACAAAAAGTAATATCCCACTTTTATACCCTCCTAATCTTTGTAAGTCTTTTTCTAATGCTTTCTCAAAATTCTTCCATTTTTTAGTTTCTTTGTTTTCATTAGATTTTTTACACAATCTTTCATGCCATTTATTAAACTTCAGTTCTATTCCTATAGACTCTTTTTCTTCTTTATAGTCAGGACTATCATATTTATTAAATTTAAACAATTTGGGTGGTACTATGACTAAGTCTACATAACTTTTCTTTTTTCCTTTTCGATATAATTCTGCATGAAGAGGAGTTGTAACCCTTAGGTCTTGCCCTTTTTTAGTTTTTTCATTAGATTTATTATCAACTCTATTTACCTTCGTTGGCTTAAACTCTGGCTGCATAATAAGTTCAGAATAAAGTCTACATTGTACATCTGCTTCAGTCAAAAATATCTTTGGAGATTTATAATATAATTTTTGGAGTCTTTTAATTCCACTTATCACAGCCTTATGCATATCCTCTATTTGAGTCATACCTTTAAATAGCTTTCAGGGCTTATTAAGATTTCTACTCTTTTTTAATTTTATTGCAAAAACAATTAAAACAATAACTTCACGCCGGAGGCTGGCTTTTCCTCCAAAAGCCTTATATATTTCACTTAAGACATCAGCCTTATGGACTTATTGATAAAAGGCAACATAAAAATGGGAGATAACGTGTATCTCTTTAACCTTCCGCCTGTATTAACTTGTACCCCCACAGACTGGTGCCTGCGTGGAATGAACGGAAAGCCAAGGTGCTATGCATTAAGGAATAATTTTCTTTTCAAGACAGTAAAGAAAGGGGCAAAAGTAAGGTATGAGCTTTCAAAGCAGGATAATTTTATTGATTTGATGGCTGAGGAAATAAACAAAAAAGAAGTTGAGTATTTCAGGTTTCATTCAAGCGGGGATTTCTACAATGAAAGCTATGTAAGAAAAGTTATTGCAATCGCAGAAAGATGCCCTGGCACACTTTTTAGGACAACAACAAGAAGAAGGGATTTAACAGATGTCATACAAGAGCTTGATTCAGTGCCTAATTTTATAGTAAGGGAAAGCTTAGATCATGAAAGGCAAACACCTCAGATGGGGCTTTTATTTGCAGCATTGGCTTCACTGCCTGTGTCTAAAAATGCTTACAACTGCCTTGAAGACTGCGCTAAATGCAAATACCACTGCTGGCATCAAAGAGAGAATATGTCTTTTGCAGAATCCTAGCCCTAACTCAACAGGAGCCTTTATATATCCCTTGAATAACTTATTCATTATGGCAAAACCAATAAGGGCAACCCCAACATTAAGGGGCGAGGAAGCGGAAAGGTTTGTAAAGCTTATGATTAAAAGGGAAACCTCTGTCATTTCCAAGGCTGATAAAGCACTCTATGCAGATATAGACAAGAACAGGCATTATCTTGAGTCATTTCTTAATTAAGTCTTTGTACATTGGCAGCGTGCCTTTTTCCCTGTCTTTTAGCGCCTCAAACCCTAATTTCTTGTAGAAATGCACAGAATCATTGGCAGGATTTCTTTTTGCGTCTGTTGTAATAAACCTAAGCCCTGCATCGTTTCTTATTCTTTCAGCCAAGATAATTGCAAACTCTATCATGAGAGTGCCTACGCCCTTGTGCAAATAAGCATCAGAAACGCACAGCCTGCCAATCTTAAGGGCAGGCAGGGACTTATAAGTGATGCCGGCTTTCCTAAAATAAAATTTTAGGTTTCCCTGCAGATTAATTGCATCGGTTAAAACTGAGATATAAGCAACAAGCTCTTTTGTCGGCTTGTAAAACCAGAGGTAAGTTATTGAAATGCTCCTGCCCTGGTTGTCTATTGCATCTTCAACAAGGAAATCCGCAAGCTCCTTTTCATAGGACTTAAACGAAGATAGTATTGGCTTATGCGAATCATTAAGCTTCTGGATGTCTATGTCCGCCATGTTTATCTTGTCGTTAGGCATGGCAATATTGTCCTAACATAAACTTATAAATGTTTGTCTAAAATTTTATTTCAGTCCCGTCGTAAATCTTGCGGAAGTGCTGAAAATTAAAATCATCGACGGGAAAATTATATTTTTTTTATTGCAAAAATAAATAAAACAAATAATTCATGCCGGCAGGCGGGCTTTCTACCTAGAAATATCACATATATTGACAACAGGCTTTGAGAACTTGTCATAATCCTCTATTGCCATTCTTTCGCAGGCAGTGTTTACCCAGCATTCAATGTCAGGAAAATTGTCCAGCTGATGGAAGTCCAATGTGTCAAATGTAAATAGGTAAGGCTTCTTTCCCTGCTTTTCAAGCTCTTTCTTGAGGTATTCTGCTGCTTTTATCTTGTTTTGCCCTGGCTTTGCAGACACAAGAATTCCAATCTTGTTTGCATTGAGGAAATAAGCATAGCCTGCCCTTACTTTTCTTTTCCTGTCTTCTATTTCCTCTTCAGTCACTTCGCTGATTGAATTTGTGAAAGGGTCTGCTCTTATTACCTTTTTTCCTGTCTTGATTGCAATCTGCACAGGATGGAAATTGCCTGAGCCGATGAAGAGGAATGCGTCAACCTTCTTTGATATTTTTAACGCGTTTGAGACATCGCAGCCAAGAACCTGCCCTGCAATAACAGAGTTTTTTAATTTCTTTTTCACAGAAGGAAGCAGGTGCATGTGCTGGATTGTCGTAGTTAATCCCAGTTTTCCCTGGAAATTGATTTTGCTGATTAGCTCATCAACATTTAAATTGCTTCTTGCCTCTATGAACAGTGTTTTCATGGTTATTGAATAGCCTTCCTTGTTTTATAACTTTTTGTATGCTTTGTTAGTAAATAGATTAAGATGAGGGAAGCGCCGAAAGCATCTGCAGCCATGTCAGACACTGCAAAGAATCTGCCTGGAACAAATAATTGGTGAAATTCATCTGAAATTCCATACAATGCAGCAATTGCTATTGAAAATAAATAAGGATGGCTTGTATTATAATGCAGCAAAGCCCTCAGCAATAAGACGGATAATATAAGATATTCTACTGAATGCAAAAGCAAGTCCATGTAATTAAAAGAAGGCATTCCCTGCGGGAGAGGATTTGAGAGTGAGGAGAAATAAAATATAATTCCTGCATAGATAATTACAGGAAACCAATAGTAAAGAAAGCCCCTTGCTTTCATTGTTTAGCTGCCTTCTTCGGCTTTCCCTTAAATGCCTCAACAACAGCCTTCTCAGAAATTATAGCTGAATTGCCTGAAGGATCCTCAATGACGATAGTTAATTCTGCTTCGCCGCATTTCGCGTTCCATATTTTCTTCAAGAGGTTCTTTGCTCTTGTCTTGACAGCAGTATCATCATCATCCTCTGCTGCTTTTTTCTCATCCTGAATTATCTTTTCAAACTTGTCAATCATTCCTTCAACATTTGTGACAAATCCTATTGAGCAGTCGCCGGGCACCATCTCTGCCTTTAACTCGGGTATCTTTACAGTTGCTTCCGAAGATTTCACAAGCCTTACCTTCAAGTCAGCTTCTTTTTCAAGCTTGAAAGTGATTTTGCACGGCTCTTTTGTCTCAGCAGCCTCAACATCAGACCTTAAGAAACCGCAAGAAGAGCACTGCATTGAGAATATGAAAGTCTTTCCAAAGTAAGGGATGTCCTGCTCATCCTCTATCAGAGTGAGCTTCTTCTCGCCGCACATAGGGCATTTTTCGCCGTCTACCTTGTCCATAGTAAGAAAAGAATAATTGGGATTTATATAGATTATGGTTAGCTAAAATTAAAATTAAAAATAAGCAGGTGCAGGCAGTCGTCACTTCGCTGCGCTCGTTCCGGGCCTGTCACCTGTTTTGAATTAGAATTATTATTGTTAATTAATTGAATTAAAGAGAAAAATAAGCAGGTGACAGGACTCGAACCTGTGATTAAACGGGTTGCAGCCGTTCGCCTTAGCCGCTTGGCTACACCTGCGTACGCACAACAAATGCAGGCCCCGAACGTCAGTAAGATACCTGCAACGTATGCTTTGCTTTGTTTTACAATTCTCTCATCATTTATAAGTGTTATCATTGAATAAATTGCAGGGGCTTTCTTTGGTGTTCACACGGCTTTCCATTTTAAAGATAAATTATTTAAACTAGCAAGTTATTCAAAAAGTGCAATGGTGAAAATAGGCATTATCGGCGGCTCAGGACTAGACGACCCAAAGATTCTTGAAAACCCAAAAGAAACAGAAGTGGAAACTCCCTACGGCATGCCTTCATCCAAATTAACAGAAGGCAAGATAAAAGGCATAGAAGTAGTTCTTATAGCAAGGCACGGCAAGAAGCACCAGTTCCCACCAACAAATGTAAACTACCGCGCAAACATCTGGGCTTTGAAGAAAGCAGGATGCACTCATATACTGGCAACAACAGCAGTAGGAAGCTTAAGAGAAGAGATAGGAAGAGGGGATTTAGTCCTTCCAGACCAGTTCATAGACTTCACACGCCATAGAATAATCACATTCCACGAAACTTTTGAGAATGGAGCTGTTCATACTCCAATGGCAGAGCCTTTTTCAAAGGAATTAAGGCATTTATTAATACAAACCTGAAGGAATTGCACATAAAGCACCACGAGAAGGGAACAGTGGTTACAATAGAAGGACCCAGGTTCTCAACAAAGGCAGAAAGCAAAATGTTCAGGCAGTGGGGAGCTGATATAATCAACATGTCAATAGCTCCTGAAGCAGCCCTGGCAAATGAGGCAGGAGTTCCGTATGCGGCTGTTGCAATGAGCACTGATTATGACTGCTGGAAGGAAGACGAAAAACCGGTTACTTGGGAAGACATATTGAAGATATTCGGACAGAATGTTGAAAAAGTAACAAAATTATTATTAGAAGCTATTCCTAAGATTAAATAAAAAGCCAATAGCAAAGGAGATACAAAGATGGAATCACTAAAATCAAAAATACGAACAATACCTCATTTCCCAAAGCAGGGAATAATGTTCAGGGACATAACAACTTTGTTAAAAGACGCGCAGGGATTCAGGAAAGTGATTGATGAATTTGTGCAGAGATACACAGGCGTTCCAATAGATGTTGTTGTCGGACTGGAAGCAAGGGGATTTATTCTTGGCGGAGCATTGGCGCACCAATTAGGAAAAGGATTTGTTCCAATAAGGAAAAAAGGAAAGCTGCCTGCAGAAGTGGAACGGCACGAGTATGAATTGGAATACGGAAAAGACACTATTGAGATTCATAAGGATGCAATAAAAAAAGGCGATAAGGTTCTGATTGTTGATGACTTATTGGCAACAGGCGGCACTGCCCTTGCAGCAGCTGCATTGATTGAAAAGCTTGGAGGCAATATAGTTGAGATGGCTTTTGTAATTGATTTGCCTGAAGTCGGCGGAAGAAAGAAGCTGGAAGCAAAAGGCTACAAGTTCTTCACACTGGTAGAGTTTGAAGGCGAATAAGGTTGTCTTCCTAAGTACATAAAGTAATCTCTAGCTCAAGTTAAATAAAAGAAAAAAGAATAAGAGAATTACTTTGGTACTATGGTCAATAAAGCATATCTTCTTTGCTGATGGAATACCTGATCCAAAGTTACTGAAAGATTGCCTGCAATCTGAGTATCTTTTAGCTTTACCCAGTATTCATATCCACCAACACTAAAATATGCTGATTCCTGCTGATAAGTGTCTATCTTTACATCTCCAAGAACAAGCCGGGTATTATTTACAATAACAGCACTTTCTTTCATTATAAGATATTGATTCTTTTCCAGCTTAAACGGGCTTACATTTAAGGTAACACTATGGGTCCGTACAAAATTAGCATTGCTTGTTATTTTGTATTCCACATTATCAAGTATTTCCGGTTTATTAAGACTTTTAAGCTTCAGGATAAATCCATTAAAGTTAAGGTATAGCTCATTTCCTGAATTAGCTATATTGTCTATTAAAAATGTAGTGTCCTTATATGTAATCTTGTCTCCAATTGCCACTTCATAAGTCTTTTCATCAGTTTCTGCTTTAGGCGTTTCTGCCGTAGTTTCTTCTACAAGAGGAACAACAGGTGTTTCTTCTGCAGGAGCTGCCGGAGTTTCAGTCTCTTCAATAGCAGGAGTTAAAGGTACCTCTTCTGCCGGAGTTTCTGCAACTGGTGTCTCAGCAACCGGTGTTTCAACAGGCGCAGTTATTTCTGCTGGTTTTTGCGCGCACGCAGTTAAAATAACCGCTAGTGCCAATAATATTACTAATAGTTTTTTCATGATATCACCTTCTAATTTTAATATTAAATTAGTGTTATTATTGCTTTATTAATCTTTTGCAGTCAATTGGAAAGCCCCAACTGAAATAATTATAAAAACGGGTCTGGCAAGATTTGAACTTGCGATCTACAGCTTAGAAGGCTGTCGCCCTATCCAGGCTAGGCTACAGACCCATTTACATAAAAATAGAGAAAGAAACGGCTTAATAAAGCTTTTCTTACAAATTCATCTCATTCAAAAGGTCATCAGAGACGTTCATGACGTGCCTTAATGCGTCGTCATCGCTTTTGCTTGGGTTCTTTCTCTTGAACTCAAGGGCTTTTGTTGCTGATGCTATCATTGCCATTTTTACCGAATGCATGTTTTCCATGTTATTTCCCTCCAAAACCTCTTTTTTATAAGCTTAATAATTCTTTTACCATAACTATTTCTTATTAATAAATCTATGCTTTTTCAAAAGCTCAACCTCTTTCAAGTCAAGCTCCCTGCTTTCTCCTGGCTGGATTTTCTCATTTTCCAGATTGCCGATTGCCGTCCTGGAAAGCGTTATTACCTTCTTTCCAATTGCTTCAAGCATCTTTCTTATCTGCCTGTTCATTCCCTCGTGAATCATTATCTCAACTTTTGTTGTCTTGTCTGTTGCTGATAATATCTTTGCTTTTGCAGGAAGTGTTTCCTCGCCGTCAAGAACAATCCCGTTTTTTAATTTTTCAATTTCCTGCTCAGTGATGCTTCCTTTTATTTTTGCAACATAAGTTTTCCATATTCCGTTATGCGGGTTTGTAAGAAATTCCGCAAACTCAGAGTCATTTGTCATTATCAAAAGCCCTGACGTGTCATAATCCAGCCTTCCTGCGGGAAAGAGCCATTTCTCTTCTTTTAATAATGAATAAACAGTCTTTCTTCCCTGCGGGTCATTCCTTGTTGTGACATATCCCCTTGGCTTGTTAAGAAGAACATAAGCCTTTGTTTGCTTTGATATCTTTTTGCCGTCAATTGCAATTGAGTCTTTTAATGCAGCCTGTATTCCCGGGTCTGTAACTATGACATTATTCAGGGAAACCCTGCCTGCGATGATTGCATCTCCAGCCTGCTTTCTGGACATAATCCCTAGCTTTGAAATAATCCTGCATAGCGCGTGTGTTGGCATGTTAGTTCCTTATGATGAGGGTAAAGCCCCTACGCTCTCACAGGGATTTGAACCCTGGTCTCAGCCTCCGCAAGGCCACGTACTATCCAGGCTATACTATGAGAGCAAAAATGAAGCAACCACACCTTGCGATGCGGCTGCTTCTATCTACACCTAGACGTGCAAATGCACCGTAAGGTTTATAAACATTTCCCGTTTATCTCATGGCTATGGAAACAGAAAAATGCTTATCATGCAAGAAAGAGCTGTCAAACGACAAGGGCTCAACAAAGTTCAAGTGCCCCGGCTGCCTCAAGTATGAAATAAAAAGGTGCAGGCACTGCAGAGCAACAGCGGCAAGATACACATGCCCTGAATGCGGATTCTCAGGACCAAACTAAAATGGCAGATGCAACAATTGTAAAAAAAGCAACAATTGCAATAATCACAATAAAAGTAATGATGGATTCTCCTGACACTGATATCCCCGCTCTTGAAAACAAAATAAAGCATGTAATCAAGGAGAATGGCGGAGAGTTCTACCAGACAGAGATTGAGGAAGTTGCATTTGGATTGAAAGCATTGAAAGTGTCTTTCACCTGCGATGAGAAGCTAGGGTCTGACTTGTTTGAGGAGAAGTTCTCAGAGCTGGAAGGCGTGAGCAACGCGCAGTGCATTGATTTCAGACGAACTATTGGTTAAGCCAGCCTCCGGCGTGAATTTCTAGATTTAATTTGTTTTGGAAAGAATTATTTTAATTGGAAACGCTAATAAACTAATTCTTCTTATTAATTCTATCAGTATGGAGGTATTAAAATGGTAAGTACAATTATAGTGGGAATAGCAGGCACAGCAGCTGTAATCTTCTTTGCAGGAATAAGGGTTGTAAGGCCTACGCAAAGAGCATTGATCGAAAGGCTTGGAAAATACGCGAGGTTTGCGCAGCCAGGATTCAACTGGATAATACCTGTCATAGAGCGCATGGTAAAGGTTAACGTCACTGAAAACATGGTTGACGCAGAGCCACAGGAAATCATCACAAAGGACAAGCTTAATGCAACTGTTGATGCGCAGATATATTTCAGGGTCAAGGCTGATGAGGCAAATGTCAAGAATACGCAATACAATGTAAACAACTGCGAAGAGCAGATAATAAGCCTTGCAAGAACCACTTTAAGGAACATTATCGGAACAATGAACCTGAATGATGCAAACAGCAAGAGGGACTCAATAAACAGCGAGCTCATGTCTGCATTATCAAAGGAAACAAAGAACTGGGGCATTGAAGTTGTCAGGACAGAGCTTAAGGAAATCAGCCCGCCTGAAGATGTTCAGAAAACAATGAATGATGTTGTCAAGGCAGAAAACGTAAAAACTGCTGCCATTGATTATGCGACTGCAAAAGAGACAGAAGCTGACGGCATGAGAAGGGCAAAGATAAAGGAAGCTGAAGGAGCAGGGGAGTCAGTAAGAATAAGGGCAAAGGCAGAAGCAGAAGCAATAAAAGTAGTGAACGAGGCTGCTGACAAGTATTTCAAGGGAAATGCCCAGAAGCTCAAGCAGATTGAGATGGTTGAGAAGAGCCTTGCAACGAACGCAAAGATAGTTGTCACAGACAAGGGGATATCACCCTCGCTGTTCATCGGCGACATCTTTGACGAGAAGAAAAAGCAGTAATTTTTAAAATGAGGTGTTAGGGACAAGGTCCCTTACCTCTTTTTTTGCACAATTTGAGCTTATATTAGGTTAAGCTTTTAAACAACCTATTCTTTACTCCCATCTATGGGGCATCACGTGTTTACTCGGGATTTGACTAAAGATTATCCAATTGCTTCCTATGGCGAAGGAATCTATGTCATTGATGACAAGGGCAGGGAAATACTGGATGCCTGCGGCGGAGTTGTTGCTGTTTCTTTAGGTTATAATAACAAATATATACAAGACAGGATGAAAGCCCAGATAGACAAGCTTTGCTTTGCTCATACAGGCGCTTTCATAAACAAGCCGATAATTGACTTGTCAGACAAGATAATGTCTCACTTGACTTCTGAATTCGGAAAAGCATACTTTGTTTCAGGCGGCTCAGAAGCCAACGAGACTGCAATAAAATTAGCAAGGCAGTACTGGCACGACACAGGGCACAAGAACAAATCACTGGTTGTTTCAAGAATGATGAGCTATCACGGCAATTCATTAGGTGTATTGGCATTGGCTGGAAATCCTGCAAGGCAGAAATTATATGCCCCTATGCTCAAAAAGCAGCCAAAAGCATCTCCTCATTACTGCTACAGATGCCCATACGGAAAAACAGAAGGCAATTGCTCATTGGAATGCGCAAACAGCTTGGAGAAAATAATTAAACAAGAAGGCAAAGACAAAGTGGCTGCTTTCATTGCAGAGCCTGTTTCAGGCGCTTCCTGCTGCGGCGCAGAAGGAAGCAAAGAGTATTTCAAGAGAATAAGGCAAATCTGCGATGAGAATGAAGTTCTATTAATCCTTGATGAAGTCATGTCAGGCATGGGGAGGACAGGAAGATGGTTTGCGTCAGAGCAATATGCAGTTATTCCTGATATCTTCACGCTAGGCAAGGGAATAAGCTCAAGCTACATGCCTCTTGCAGTAATGGTTTGCAAAGACAAGATAGCAGCAGGAATTTCAAAAGGGGCTTTTGTCCACGGCTTTACATTTTCAGGGCACGCACTTGCAGCAGAAGCAGGAAATGCTGTGTTTGATTACATTGATGAAAAGAATCTACTTATAAAAGTAGGTTATGGCGGAGCTCATCTTTTCAAGAGATTGGAAGAGATGAAAGAGAAATATTCATTCATTGGAGATGTCCGCGGCTTGGGATACATGGCTGGTATTGAGTTTGTGAAAGACAAGAAAACAAAAGAGCCGTTTCCAGAAGAATTAAACCTGACAGCAAAAATAAAAGCAAAATGCTGGAAAAACGGAATGCTCATATTTGCAGGCACAAGAATGAAAGTGAAGATTGAAGGCAATATTGTTGAGCAGGGAGACCACGTGATGCTTGCGCCTCATTTCACGACAACTAAAAGCGAGCTGGATACAATTATTGACACGTTTGAAAAATCAGTTAATTCAGTCATGGAAAAGGTGAAGTAAATGCAGAAATTAATTATAACTTGCGCTTTAACAGGAGGAGTTCCAACTAAGGAAATGACTCCCTATGTTCCTATTACTCCAAAAGAGATTGCAGAATCAGCTTATGCCTGCTATAATGCAGGAGCTTCTGTTGTTCATCTGCACGCAAGAGACAAGAAAGGAAAGCCAACATCCAACCCAAAAGTATTCGAAGACATTGTTACAAGAATAAGAGCAAAATGCCCTGAATTAATTATAAATATTTCAACAGGCGGAAGAGGAAGAAAGCAGGAGGAAAGAGGCAGCGCATTGTACTTGAGGCCTGAATTGGCTTCTTTGACTACAGGCTCTGTAAACTTCTCAAACTCTGCTTATGTAAATCCTCCACAGATAATTGAAATGCTTGCAAAACAGATGCTTGAATACGGCATAAAGCCTGAAATAGAAATATTTGACTCAAGCATGCTTCCAAATGCATTGGATTTGGTTAAAAGAGGATTGTTGAAAGAGCCTTTGTACCTGAATTTCATATTCGGGATGAAAGGCGCAACTCCTGCAGAAGTAAAATACTTCCAGAGGTATTATGAAGATAAGCCTGTGAATTGCCAGTGGACTGTCTCAGGCATTGGGAAGAGCCAGTTGGAAATGAATCTGTTGAGCATGTATAACAACGGGCACGTGAGAGTGGGCTTGGAAGACAATATTTATTTTGACAAGGGAGTTCTTGCAACAAATGAGATGCTTGTGGAGAGAATAGCAAGATTATCAAGAGAGTGGGGCAGAGAGATTGCTAGTCCGAATGAAGCTAGAGAAATTTTAGGATTAAAGAAATAAAAGTATATGGGCACAAATAGGCGAAAGATTTAAATAGTATGTGCACGTATAGTATTATATGAGCTATATTGAGACAACCAGGCAAGGAAATAAAACATATTATTATCTTACAAAGAATATAAGAATATCCCCTGTCAAATGGAAGAAAATAAGGGTGTTTCTTGGCGATAAGAAGCCTTCTGATAAAGAGTTAAGCCAGCTTGCTGGAAAGATTGAAAAAAAAGCAAAGGCATATGCAAAAGAAACAAAATATCTTTACCTTTCGGAGCATGATGCTGAAACACTGCAGGATCTGAAAGCAGGATATGCAGAATGGATTAAGCATACAGCTAAAAGCATAAAAGATAAGCTAAATGAGGATTTTGTAATAAGGTTTACATACCACAGCAATGCTATCGAAGGCAATAGGCTTACGCTGAGGCAAACTGCTCTTATTCTTAAGGATAAAGTTATTCCTTCTGGAGTTACAGCACAGGATTATAATGAGGCAATAAACGGCAGGGAATGCCTGGATTTCATAAGATCCTATAAAGAGGATATAAATACAAAGCTGCTGGAAAAGGTAAATGGAATACTTACCAAAAATACAGGCGTTGTCTACGGCGGCAGGATAAGATTTTTTGATGTCCAGATATTTGGCTCAAGCCACATTCCGCCCAAGCACATGGAAGTAAAAAGACATGTCCTTAATCTTCTTAAATGGTACAGCACAAATAAAGGCAAGCTTCACCCGTTTGAGCTGGCAGCCATAATGCATGCAAAGCTTGCATGGATACACCCCTTTGAGGACGGGAACGGCAGGACTGCAAGGGCAGTTATGAACATGATATTGATGAAAAAGGGGTTTCCTATGTTCTTTATCCCCATAGAAAAAAGGGAAGAGTATTATAAGGCGATTGAATTTGCAGATAAAGGAGACTATAAGGATTATATTGCCAGGATGCTGCAGCTGGTTATAGAACAAGTAAGGGTATACGGGCACAGCAAAAAGTAAACCTTCGGATTTT
Source organism: Candidatus Nanoarchaeia archaeon (assembly GCA_041659245.1). Taxonomy (GTDB): domain Archaea; phylum Nanobdellota; class Nanobdellia; order SCGC-AAA011-G17; family GW2011-AR17; genus UBA9640. The sequence goes on along the minus strand of JBAZYQ010000006.1, from coordinate 6,225 downwards.
TGTGCACTTATACTTTGGATTAAGGAGACAGAGCCTAAATGGTCCTCATGCATAAATCTAAGAATTAAATGAAAGATATTTATAAAAATAAATTATAAAAAAGAATTTATTTCTTAAACACAGTATATCCGCAAGTTCCGCACGTCTGCCTGTCTTTGTGCTCTGCGAGGAATATGCCTGGACCGCACTTGGGGCAGTTTGGCTTTCTCTTGCCGTCAGCAGAATATTTCTTGTACTTTGCGCTTGCTTTCTTGTTTTTTATTTTTTTGTCAGCCATTTTTCAACCTCACTGCGCAGCCGGAGCTGCTTTTGCTTTCTTTGCCGCTATTCTTTTCTTCAATCCTTCTTTCCCGAGAAGCGCTGCCATCTTGGCATCCTTGTAAACATAGCATGTCATTGTGACTTTTCCGCCGCCGAATGAGTGCGCAACATCCCTTAAGTCAATCAATGCAGCGTCTGCTTTCAGCTTCTTTGCAAGCTCTTCTTTCAAAGCTGCTTTTGAAGGCGTGGGCCCGTATTCGCTTAATTCAGCCTTTACTGTTTTTCTCTTCAAAAGAGATTCTTCCTTTTCGCTTAATATTGTGATTTCCATCGTGTTTACCTCGCCTTTATTGCGTATTCGCCGTTTGTGTTTATTCCGCATTTCTTTGCAATTTGTGACTTGTCAAAGTTTGTTATGTACATTCTTCCGTTCCATGTGTCTGTAAAGCTTGAGCCTTTGCAAACAGGGCATTCGCCGCCTTCAACAAACAACCTGCATTTTCTGCATACTTTTCTTGCCATATTCTCACTTCCTCCGTCGTTCGAAACATCACAAAGCTTCGCTTTGCAATGTTTTATTTCTTCTCCTTTTTGCCTGCTGCTTTCTTGTCTTTCTTTTCAGGCTCTTTCTCGCTTGGAGCTTTCACAGCTTTGTCTTTCTTCAAGTCTTCATCAATCCATGATAATGCGCCAAGCCTATGCTGCCTCATTGTAAGCCCAACTCTTGGGTTTGAAAGGTCTTTATAGCTTACTGCGATTATTCTCGCCCTGCATAAGTCTCCTACCTTCAAATTGTGCTTTGAATCTTTTCCAGTAAGGACATTTGATTTTCCAAAGCTTACAAAGTCGTCCATTGTCTGGGAAACGTGAATCATTCCGTCAATCGGGCCGACTGTTATGAATGCGCCAAAGTCAGTTATGTCTGCAATCTTGCCAAGAACAACTTCCTGCAGTTCAGGCTTGAATGTCAATAAATTAAAAGTTGTTGAGTAATATGCAGCTCCGTCGCCTGGAATTATGATGCCTTCATTTACTTCCTTGACATCTGTAACGCCGATTACAACGCCAAAGTCTTTTGAAATAAAGCCTTCATACTGCTTGTTAAGGCTTTTCATGATTGCTTCATTTGTATCATCGCCAAAGAATTTTGGCAAAACCCTTACATGTCCTTTTGCTTCAACTTCATAAAACATATTGTCCTCCTACTGGATTATAAGATGCTTTTTCTGCCTTATTTTTATCAGCTTAAAGCCTTTCAGCCTCAGCTTCTTTGCCAGGTCCGCATCCTGCGTTGCAATGATGTATTTGTCAGGGTCTAATGCAGCCAAAATCTCGTCTGCGTAGCCCTCCTGCGGCAGTATGTCCATGCGGGACTGAATGAATCGCAATGCCAGTGTGGCCTGCTTCCTCTCAAAATATTCGCCGTCCTTTATAAGCTTTTCTAATTCCGACAACGTTGCCTGGAGCACAATCGGCTTGAAGTTAAAGTCGCAAATCCTGGTTAATTCGCCCATTATGTCAATCTTGAAGCCAAGAGCAGAGATCATGAAGTTCGTGTCTAAGACTATGTATTTCATGTATCTAAGATATTCTTAATGGTATTTAATAGTTGCGTGTGATAAACAGGCGTGTTGGTAAAGCCCCTAAACTTTGTTTTTCATTATTAGGGGCTGTTTCAGGCAAAACACTTGATTGCAATAGTAACTGCATATATTCTCTATTCAATAGTTACAAATATATATACTATAAAATCTATATTGGATTATAACTCTTGGATTGTATATTTCGTAATTCATATTTATTTAAATAGGTGAGAGTATTCTAAAAAGCTCAGGGGGTTGAGTAAGAGGTGATGCAGGTCTTAGGTTTCCTTGGGGAAACAAGGTTGCGCGCTTTCTTATGACTTTCCAAAAAAGGCTGTGCTTCGCAAGATGCACCGCCTGGCGCCTGTCTTAAGGCGCAAAGAATATTCAAGGGGGTAACTAAAATGAAAACAAAACCAATAGCTGGAAAACTCTTTAAATGGCTCGGGCGCAAAGGCGCCTTAAAGCGAAATGTGCCGCTGGCAATCATGCTTATTGCAGTTTTTGCCGCAATCATGGCAAATTTTGCTTTTTCTGCCGATACTATATATGATAAGGTTTCTGCAGGAAATTATATTGATGTCGGGCTGGATACTTCCAAAGGGATTTCAATGAATCTTGTTGAGAAAGGGCTGACGCATAAGGTATTGGAGTTTGAGATTGCCTCTGAGATTTCGGCTCAAGATATTCAACTTCTAATTGCTGAGAATAATTTTGACGCAAAAGAAGGCGCTTTAACAAGGCTTTCTATTGCAATAAAGGAAGAGCCTGTGTATGAAATTCTTTGCAACCCCTATAATATTGAAGATTCTGTTAATCACAGCATAAATACTGTGCAAAATTGCACTACAATACAAGCAGGCACAAGGAATGTTAATGTAGAGCAGTGGTTGCCTGTTGAATTAAAATCAAGCGAAGAAAATGCAGATTTAAGCCTTGCAACATTTAACATTCTTGAGAAAGGCAGGTATAGATATTCATTCAATACTCCTTTTATTCAAACAGCCAGCGGCTGGGGCAATAAAGGAACCTTATTCTTGAAGGTTGGAAGTGATTTGTTTGCTGACAAGCAGCATAGCAGTTGGTGGAACGATTCTTGTTTAAATAGGATATCAACCAATGTGCAGCCAATAGTTACCGATACTAATATGCAGTTATATATTAATCTTTCAAAAGAGATAGACTGGAAAAAGGCGTTTGTGATTGATAATAGGACGAATACCAGTCTTACTTGGTTGAATGAATCTTTGACTTGGTTTTGGACAAATACATCTGTAACTGCAAATTCTGCTTTTGGAATTGATATTTATTATAATTGCAATTCTGACACGCCACAATATAATTATTCTAATGTCATGTTATTGGCCAATGAATTTGAAACTGATGCCGATGTAGACAGGGTTTCCAATGTAGATGTTTTGAATACAACTATAGGGCAAAGGGGCAACAGTGTAACATTAAACCAAGCTGACGGAACAAGCTATGTGGATCATGGCTGGAGCTTAACAAAATGGAGTAACACTTCTACTGTTGCTTATTTCCATACGTTGAAAGATGGAACTTATAACAACTGTTTTTTGAGATTGTCAACAGGAACAAATCTGAGAGTAGGAGTAGGCTTTGCCGGTACATCTTCACCTTATTACCAGTTTAAATTTGATGCTACAGAACATAATAGTCAGTTTCCTATTGAACAAGGGATATGGAAGAAGTTTAAAGTCCATATAAACTCGACAACAAACTTATACATAAATGATGAATGGGTCAATGGCAGCGTAGCTACTCCACCTACTAATATGTCAAGTATTGGATGGTATTATGACACAAAAAAAGGAGATAGTTTTGATACATTTTATACATATAGAGATTATGGAATAAATAATCCCGGATATAGTGTTGGAGTAGACGAATTAAGCCCTAACGACACATCTGAAAGTGCAGCAAGGGGGCAAATAGTAGAATCTGTCTTATCCCAACTGCCTTCTGCATCCATCTATACAGATCAGCAAGTTTATGTAAGGTATTTGAATGGCTCGCAGATACTTGGCACCTTTGATAAATTAGCTGTTTATGGCAACCAAAGATGGGCATTTAATTACATATCCAGCGGGGAGTCATTTACAGGCATAACTAACTTAACACCCTCGCTTTATGTGTGGGAAAATACTCTGTTGGGTACTGCCCAAGTTCAGCAACAAGTTGAAGCGCTAATCGACAGCACAAAAGCATGAGGATTGCATAAATGAAACCTCCCTTTTGCGTTGTGCTGACACTTATTTTATTTTTAATTATAATGCCTGGCATATATGCTGCAGGCTATGACTCTTACAAGCCCTACCTGCACAAGCCGACTGTGCCTGAGCATCCTAATGTGAAGATGTATGGCGCTTACTCTACAAATCTATTTCCCGGTGCAGCGACTTACAGCTATTCTTTGGAAGTTCCTAAAGGAACGAATGGCTTGCAGCCTTCATTGTCTTTAAGCTATAATAGCCAATCTGTGAAGCAGAGAAGTGGCGTTATTGGGGCTGGATGGTCTCTTACTGAGAATTATGTATATAGGGATGCAAATTCCACATTAAGCAACACTTCTGACGACTTTTTTACGCTTGTCTTGAATGGCAATGCACAAAAGCTTGCGTATGATGCCCAGTATTTCGGGACATTGAGCAATCTTACGGTGGGCAATGAAATTTATAGGTATACTTATGATCAAAGATATAGGGCAATTACAGAAGAAGTCTGGCTTAGAAAATTCTGGTTTAATACAGGATACACTTATGATTCAATGGACCAAATAATCCAAAAGAGGTTGCCAAATGGCACTTTGAGCTATTTATACAATGAGCAGGGGCTGGTTGATAAGATTCCTTCATTTGTCAATGGAACTCATTACAATCCGTTTGGCAATCCGCTTAACAGGAGCTTTACAAATACAAAAGTGTCGCAGTTTAATTACAATGCATTGAATGGAAGATTGACGGGGATAGACACCGATTCAATACAGAATTTAGATTATACTTACGATAACGTTGGGAATGTGAAGCAAATAAATGATGTTGTAAATAACAGAGTGCAGAGCATGACTTACGATTATCTTGACAGGCTCGTGAATGCGACTATAAACAACTCAAACTACCGCTACGTCTATGACGAGACAGGAAACATCCTGAAGATTATAAAAGACTTTAATTCATCAACTCGCTTCGGGCATACATCTTCTCATGTGCATGCCCCTTCAAGTGTTGTTGATGGAAATGCTGGAGTCATGGTTTACAAAATAAATCAGCTAAATGAAAAAGACAAGAATAGAACAATTGAATTTTACCTTGTGAACGAAAAGAATGAAACGTTGAATAACGTGAATTGGACGATAGATTGGGGAGATAGCTCTGCAACAGGTTCTACAATCAGTGTTAACTTATCTATCGGACAGAATGTTATGGTAATTGCAGGACACACTTATGCCAATGCGGGCGACTTCAATATTTCAGTCAGGGCTTCATATGCAAATTACACTGATGCTCCCGATGAGAAAGCAGTAAAGTTTGGAATCAAGGCAGATGCACTTTCGTTGTTGAACCAAAATATCACAAATACAACCTTCGAGTTTAAAGTGCGCAATGACATGGCTGAAAATGCTAACAGCATTAATTGGAGCTGTGATAATGGTATTTTATCTGTAACGCCTTTTAATCTTACTGGCAACCAAACAATTTTCATAATAATTGCTTCCAATTATTCCACACCCGGAGGCAAGGCTCTGATTTGTAACGCATCTTCGACAAACGGCTATGACTCAAAGAGCCTTGCCTTCAACATTAAAGATGTTGAAGTAGTGGATTATAATTTAACCATTGTAACTGGAAATAAAAGACTCGTAAATCTGATGGTAAAGAATTATTTCAGCACGCAAAATGTAGGCTACACCTTTGCTTCAGACGGGCAAATATTTAGCGGCTCATCAAGCATCGGCTCTGGAAATGCTTCGGTAATCTCACAACAGATAAACTATACAACGCCAGGCACAAAATACATTATCAGCAATATTTCAACAGCATATACTATTGACAACCGCACAGAAAGTATTGTCCTTAAAGGTTTAGAAATATCCAATTACTTGCTCGTAAACAAGACACTTACAGACAAGATAATAGGTTATACAATTGTTAATAATTGGGATAATATGTCTGTAAATTGGACATTATCGAACCCCTCTCTTTCAAGTGGAACAAAGATAAATTTGTCCTTCAATGAAACACTCTTTGTGCTTATTGAGGAGAATTATACGAGCTCATCAACAAAGGATGTTAATTTTACAATTTTCAATGGAACAATATCTGCATCTTTCATTGACAGGTTTATTGTGAATATCATAGAT
>JBAZYQ010000005.1:0-33318 GCA_041659245.1 Candidatus Nanoarchaeia archaeon | reverse complement strand
CAGGCTTGACAATAAGCTTTGTACGCTTATTTTCCATAGGATTTAATTTAACCTGCGGGACTGCAAAATAGCCGTTAATAAAAGGCCAGTCTTCCCTGAACAAGGCTGTTGCCTGCACCACAAGGCTGTAAGGAGAATTGTTTAGCATTGAAATCAGGCTGCTTACCTGCCCGGGCATTTCCTGAGAGCCCATGTAAGACGGGCTGTCAAATCCTTCCAAGCCCATTAAGGCGCTTTTAGCTGGATGCCCAGCCGTATCCACAACAGGAATCATGTCAATTTGCGTCCGGTATAAATTTCCATCTGCAATCTCTTGTGCCTTGCTGATGATTGCTTCTGCGCAGAAAGGCATGCTGCCGTGTTCCGAGCCTATGAATAATATTTTTCTTTCAGGCTCATACCTTGGAATGAATGAAAGCACAGGCAGGCCTTCATGATCTGAATAATTCTTTCCAAAATGCGACTTTATTATTTTTTGCCATTTCTTCATTTTTTATTCCCCTCAAACTGTATAATATTTTCGCCTACAGCAAAATACAGGGTATCCTTTGCGCAGTTCATGCAATACTTGTTTTCAGTTATAAGCGTTGTCATCATAAAATTAATTATGCTCTGCTGTTCAGGCTTCAGCTCCCTGAACTTTTCAGTGCCGTATGCGCTGATTGCGTCTGAAAAATGCTCTGCATTCATGCCAAGCATTTTTTGCCTGTCTTCAAAGAGCCCGTGCTCAATGCTGGCAAAAATATTGTCATAAAACCAGTCCAGCCCGACAAGAAGATTGGTATCGGAATTTTTTGTAATTTCCCTTGCTTCCATTACAAGATGGTTGAATTTCTTGGATATGATTGACCTGAAATTATCGCTGCCTCGCCTGTCACGCAAAACACCCATCTTGCCCTCAATGTATTCCATTACCCTCTCATCAGGAAGCTCTTCTGTATTTGTTTCCGGATTGAAAACTTTTGTTTTCGCAACATAAGCCCTTGCATTGTCTATGTACCGCTTTACCATTTTTCTTCTCCTGTCCTCATCAAGCCCAACAATTGCCCTTTTTATTTCCCTGCCAACAATGCGCTTGTATTCATCATATACCATTTCTATTTGAATAGCCGGCTTTCTGTAGCCATCTTCTGATAATCTTAAAGGCCCTTTGTCCTTTTCCGCGTTCATGCCCTTAAAATCATCCCTGCCTTCTTTTACAAGCTCTTCCAATGCAGACTTGACTCTTTCCATGCGCAGGCACGACACAGCCCTTCCCTCACGCTCTTCCTCTTCCTCTTTTTTAGTTATGATATCAGTAATCAGGTCCTGCATTGTCCTTGTGGAAACTCCTGTCATCCCCTCTTCCTTGAATTCAGTCCTGAGCATGCGCTGAACTTTTGCATTTGTCAGGCGCAGCCTTTTTTCAATATTGAACCTCGGTATTTCCCCGTCATAAATTATCGCTTTTTTCAGGCAGTCAATCTCGCCGATTATTTCCCTGTCTTCATCTTCAAGGCTTTTTGCAGGGTAATGCAGCATATCAGGCCTGATTAGCCTTGTCATGACGCCCCACATTGAAAGCATCTGCACAACATGCGGGCAAATATGCCTGTCAGACTGCTTTTTTACATGCGTATGATAGCCGCCCTCATTAAACTGCCTTTCATATATTTTTGCCTCTTCCTTTGGCTGCAGTATATATCCAACATCAATTGTTTTTCCTATCCTGCTGATTAATGCCTTGTTTGTCTCTTCCTGCACAACGCGCTCATACTCCTTGACATTTGTTGTCCCTATTATGACAACATCAACATTGCACTGCGCGCCGTTGAAGTCAACTATGTTTTCCTGCACAGCGCTCAGCAGGTACTGCAGGTAATCGGCATTCTTCTTGAATATGTCTGTATAATGAATAATTCCCCTGTTTGCGTCAACCCATTTTCCTGCAAACCTGAACAGCTCAATTCCCCTTAGGATGTCCCCTATTTCCGAATAAGACTCTACCTCCCTCGTAAGAATGGAAATATTTCCGTCAACATTCTGTATTGGCTGCACAGTTGCAGCCCCCTGCTTGCACATTTCAGAGAAAGGCACCCTCTCTACCTGCACATGCCTGAACACCTCGTCAATATTGCCGTTAAACTCCTCAAGCAGCCTGTTGTAAATTGTCTGGCAGTTGTAGCACAGCTTGCCTTCTTTTATTTTTTTCGGAATCTTAATGTCTGCCTGCCCTGATTCCCTTATTATGTCCTCAAGCAGCTTAATCCTGTGCTGGGCAGGATATAAAAGAAGAGGGCTGTCATTAAGCTGGCAGGGTATATGCGCCCTTACATCTGACTTTTTCAGGTTTGCATAGCTTTTTTGGGATTTTCGTGCCTGAAATTTTTCACCTAAATCAAATCCGACAGTTGGCTTCTTTTTTTTCTTGCTGTCGCCGTCACAGCTGTCTGTTGGAAAAACCCAGTTAAATGTGTAAACACCGCCGTCAGGTGTTTTTGAATATTCTTCCACGCCTTTCATAAGAAGCCTTACTATGGTTGTCTTTGCAGTTGCAACAGGGCCCCTAAGCACCATTATTCTTTCATTGCCCCCGCCTTCAGCTATTGTCTTGATGCGGGATGCAAAGCGCATAAGCATCCTGTCCTGGCCGAACACTGCATCAGTTCCTGTGATAGGATCATCAAAAAGCCTGTATCTTCTCAACACCTGCCCGCAGTCCCTTACTTCTGTATAGCCAAAATGCTGTATTGCATCTGACAAAAACTGTATGCTTGTGCGCATGTATTTTGCAGGGTCTTTTTTCAGCAGCGTAAGAAATTCTTCTATTGTCCCTTTCCACGCTATTCCGCTTCCAAATTCAGCGCTGATACTTTCCTTTACCTTGTCTGAAAGCTCTTTTACCATTTACTTCGCCTTCTTTACTGAAAACTCACTTCCCGTATATGTCACAATCACATTATTGTCCTCGACTATTGTGCGAAGATGCACCGGCCTTTGCCATATGTGAAAAAGCTGCTTTAATGTCCTGTCTCTCATAGTGGGCTCCAGGTCCATCCCTGTATAAATATGCCTCATTATCAGGTGCCCCGCATTATTGAAATTTGCGTCTTCAACTTCTATTATGGGATCGTTTGTCAGCATATTGACCAGATAATTTCTTATTACTCTCGGGTCCCTGCCTGATATTTTGTACCAATTATCCCTTTCATCAAGCGCGTATTCAAAGAACTGCTCTTTTTCTATGAACTCGTCAGTAAGATGCTCGCGCAGGAATTCTGCATCATCCAGCGATGCCCTTACTTCGAATATTTTTTTCATCCCATTGCCTTCATGCGTGTCCCATGATGCTTTTTTTTCAGAGTCCTGCTCCTCAAGATATGCCCTGCCGTGCTTTCCCTTGTCCCATCTTTCCTTTATGTCGTGGTAAAGCTGATATCCGAGGCGGTAAGGGTTAAACCCGGCTGACTTGCTGACAACACCAGCCATTGTTTTTGCATAATCAACAATTCCCTGGTCGCCTGCAAGCCCTTTTTCAATCATCATGTAATCGTGCCAGAATGTTGCCCACCCTTCATTCATTATTTTTGTCTGCCTTTGCGGCAGGAAATAGTAAGCCTCATCCCTTATTATTGAAAGTATGTCCTTCTGCCAGTCTGCAAGGTGCTTGCCTTCATTCATCAGGAACCTGAATATGTCCCTTTCAGGCCTTGCCTGCTTTTGGCACGGCTTTTCATCCTGCTCTTTTTTTGCCCTGAACTTTGACATGTCCAAAAATTGCTCCATATACTTGTCTATTTTTATTAGCGGCTTCTCTTCCTCTTCTTTTGGCTCTCCTTCACTTTCACTGCAGCTGCCGTCGCATTTTCCGCCGCATTTTTTGCTGCAGCCCGGCTTTTTATTTTCCCGCGCGCAGGGGTCAATAAGGTCTTCAAGAGACAGGCAGGCATCTATGAATTCTTCAACCCTGTCTATGCCCAGCTTGTTCCTGTGCTTTTCAATAAGCTTTGCGTGGTCTGCAGCGGCATTAATCATATTCCTGTCTGTTTTTTTGAACATGACATTATTCTTGAAAAAATCAACATGCCCGTATACATGAGCCATTACCATTTTTTGCTGCACAGGATTGTTATATTCCAAAAGATATGCTATTGAAGGGTCATTGTTTATGACAAGCTCGTATATCCTCTGCATTCCGTGCGCCATTTTCTTTTCAAACTGGTCATACTCCATGCCAAAGCGCCAGTGCGAATATCTTACCGGAAATCCTATGTTTGCAATTACAGCGGTTAATGCCTCAAAATCAAGGACATAAAAATTAGTATTGTAAAAGTCAAGCCCGCACTCATGCGCAGCCTTTTCAGCTTCCGCCCTCATTGCCTCGAGGTCATTCCTAAGGTTATAGTGCATTTTTCACTTCCCTGTCCCCAAAAACTTTTTAATTGTGGGCAGTATGTCTTCCTCATCATTCAGTTCAGCCAGCACCAGTTTTTGCTTTAACGGGGTTACTTCAGAATAAGCCTGCAGGTCTTTCAGGTATTTTCCTTCGCCATAGGGGCTGTTGGTCTGGGCATAGCAAAGCAGGTTGCTTTTTGGCAGCAATATGTTTTCCAGCATTGTTATTTCATCTTCATTTTCCCCCCAGTTGTCCCCGTCAGAATACTGAAAGAGGTAAATATTCCAGTCTTCAGGCTTATACCTGCTTGATATTATTTTGTCAGCGAGATTATAGGCAGAAATTATTTTTGTGCCGCCGCTAATGGAAGTATGGTAAAAAGTGAATTCATCAACCTCCCTTGCTTCAGTATCATGAGTTATGTACACAGACTCAAGCCCCTTGTAATGCGCCCTAAGCCATACATCAGTCCAGAATGATATTGTCCTTGCAATCTGCTTCTGCTCCTCACCCATGCTGCCAGACACATCCATCATATAAATGATAACAGCGCTGCTTTCAGGCACATCTTTATTTGTCCATGAGCGGTAGCGCATGTCCTCGGGCATAATCTGTATTATCGGATCGTCAGGGTCATAATCTCCTGTTGATATCTGGCGCTTTAGCGCATTTTTGTAGGAAGGCTTGAATCTCATGAGCCCCCTGGGCCCTGTTGTCCTTAGGCCATGATATCTTTCAAATTCCTGCATAAGGGTTCTTTTTCCCCTTGGTTCTATTCTTGGCAGCTTAAGCTCCTCTCCGAGCATTGCTGCAAGCTCATCAACAGTCATCTCAACAAAATGCTCGCCTGCTTCATCGCCTGCCTGCGGTCCATTGCCTTCTTCATCCTGGTCTCCGGGCTTGACCTTATCGCCCACTTTCCCCTTTCCCTGCCCTATTCCGTCAGCATCCCCTTCACCGGGATCTGACTTCCCATGGGTAAATCTGGGGAGAGTTATGTTTGGCACTGGAATAAGAATTTTGTCATTGCCTTTTCTTGCAACAAATCCCTCTCGCTTAATAAGGTCCTGCAGATTTTTCCTTACTTTGCCTTTGACAATATCATGGAAACGCTGCTTGTCTTTCTCTATGTTGGATACCATTTGTTACCTTTTACCTAATCCGGCTGCCAGGCAGCGGATTATTTCTTTGAAAACAAGTCGTGCGCCTTCAGCATTGCTTTTTTTGCACACTGGGAGCAGTATCCTCTTTCTGTCAGGCGTGAAAGGATTATTGCATTCTTTCCTTCTGCAATTGTATCCTCGTTTCCGGCAAGCACTGCCAGCAGGTCAATAGTGTCCTTTGTATCATCAAACAGCTTCATTTCAATTGCCGCCCGCAGCTGGTCATTTGAATTATATTCAAATTTTCCTCCGCTCATGAGCTTGGTTGCAATTCTGTTCATAAGCTTATTTCGCCATTCATCCTTTCTTGGATCTGTTATGTCCATCTTTATTTCAACAGCCTGCATGAATTTCTCATCAGGTGACACAAGGGTGCCAAAGCTGTTCTTGACCTTTCCTTCAGTGACATAGGCTTCAACATTGTGTATGTATTTTTCAAATGTCTCCTTGATTGCAGTTTCATCTCCTGAAATTGCCCTGCCTACATCCGCCTTTATCATTTCCTCAAGTGCGCCTTCTATCTCGCCCATTACTTCAGGTCCCTTATATCTATTCACAAGCTCTGAATCCATCAGGGTCCTTTTCAGGCGTTTCTTGATTGAATCAAGCACCATGAACGGGTCCACACAAGGGTTAAGGTGGCTGCACGCTGCGTCCCCAAGAGAATCCTGTATAAACCTTGGCGAAACTCCGACAAGCCCCTCTCTCTCTGCTTCATTTTGCAGCCTCTTGACAAACTCAGGCCCAAAATCCTTTACAGTCTTGCCGTCATAGAGCTGAAGCTTCTGAATCAGCTTGAGCTGCTGGTTGTTTGGAACTTCCATCCTTGTCATTATTGCCCACATTGAAGCAATCTCAATTGTATGCGGCGCAATGTGCTTTTTTAAATTTTTTAAATACTCAGCGTCAAATGTTTTTGTATAAATCCTTTGCTCGCTGCCTAATTTCAGCGTATAAGGAATGTCTATCCTGTTTGTCCTGTCCCTCATTGCTTCCATAAATTCATTTGAACGCAGTTTCTTGAACTCAGCTTCATTGGTGTGCCCTATAAGCACTGTATCCAGGCTGGTCTGCGGAAATTTCTTTGGCTTTATCAGCCTCTCCTGTGACGCTCCGAGCAAGTCATACAGGAAAGCAACATCAAGCTTCAGGACTTCTATAAATTCCATCATTCCCCTGTTTGCAACGCAGAATTCTCCGTCAAAATTAAATGCCCTTGGGTCAGAGTCAGAGCCGAACTTTGCCAGCTTTCTGAAGTTTACATCCCCTGTAAGGTCTGTTGAGTCCTGGTTCTTTTCATCTTTTGGCTGGAATGTTCCAATTCCAACCCTGCTTGTCTCTGAAAGCACAAGCCTGTAAACCCTGATATGATTTTCCATAACTTTTTTCCAGTCGCCTTTATATTCTTTCATAAGCATATTCATGTTCAGCTGGCATGGCGAACAAAGGTCCTTGTCAACCCTTAACTCATATTTCATTTTTGAATCAGGATTTTTGCAATTATTTTCATTGATTGCAGCCAATATTGCATCCCTTTGGTGAGGAAGCAGCAATTTAATAGGGTCCTCCCTCATTTCGCAGGCATTGTCAAAAAGCTGCATCCCTGCAAATTCCTTTCCCTCAAGATTAACCCACTTCAATGAATACAATGCATTTTCATCTGTCTTTGAATATGCCTCAAGCCCTCTTTTTAAAAGCGAGGATATGGTGCTTTTCGCGCTTCCTACAGGACCGTGCAAAAGCAGTATTCTCTTTTCTGCGCCCAGTTCGTATGCTGCATTCTTGAAAAAACCGACAAGCTCCATCAGCGGCCTTTCAAGCCCGAAGATTGCATCCTTTGTCGGCTTGCCTTCTGTACTTTTAGGGCAAAAGAAATTATATATCTCAAGCTCGTCCCCGAATTCCTTTACGCGCTCTGTGCCTGCGCCAATGACCATGTCATATAATCTTTGAAAAGCAGTTCTTGCAGGCCTTGCATCAGTGCGCAGCTTTTCCAGATATTCAAAAAAGCTGATTTCCTCCTGATACTTGCCAAAATCTTTCGCAGAATCTCCCTCTATAATCTCCATCAGTCTTCTCGACGAGTCTTCGCCCTCTGCCATTTTATTCAACCTCCTTTTTTAAAGAATAATGACTCCACACTCTTGCAATTATAGATGGCATGTAACTATTTAAATGTTATTCAAAGGAATTTTCAGTATATTTGACGATAGGAACAACATAAGAGTAGTAAAATATATGATAAAATCTTACTAATTGCAAAAAATAATATTAATTCATAAACCCAAAATTTAATAAACAATCCGTCTGCTATTAAATCTATGATACGCCAGCCAATATGTGTCTTCATGGGGCACGTGGATCATGGAAAGACAACAGTGCTTGACACAATCAGGCACACAGCTGTTGCAAAATCAGAGGCAGGGGCTATTACGCAGATGATTAGCTCAAGCTCTATCTCAATAGACACGATAAAAAGAGTTTGCGGCAGCCTGATAAAAGACCCTTCCAAGATTACAATTCCGGGGCTGCTTTTAATCGACACTCCCGGGCACGCGGCATTCACCAACCTAAGAAAAAGAGGGGGAAATCTCGCAGATATTGCTGTTCTTGTAATAGACATCAATGAAGGCATAATGCCTCAGACAACTGAATGCATTGAAATCCTCAAGCAGTATAAGACTCCATTCGTTATTGCATTAAACAAGCTTGACTTGCTGCAGGGATGGAGAGAAAAAGAAGGGCATTTGCTTAATGTGATTGAAGAGCAGGGCGACAGCGTAAAGCAGTCAATTGAGGCAAAGATGTATGACATTGTCGGAAAGCTCTATGAGATGGGAATAAACGCAGACAGGTTTGACAGGGTTTCTGATTATTCAAAGCAGTTCGCAATAATCCCGTGCGCAGCAGTAAAAGGATTGGGGATTCCCGAGCTATTAATGGTATTCATAGGGCTTGCGCAAAAATACATGGAAGGAAACCTGCAGACAAGCAGCGGGCCCGGAAAGGCAACTGTTCTTGAAGTGAAAGAGGAAAAAGGCGTTGGCACAGTGCTTGACGCAGTATTGTATGACGGCGTGATAAAAACAGGCGACACAATTGTTATTGGAAATCCTGACGAGCCTATTGTCACAAAAGTAAAAACAATTCTTGTTCCCGAGAAAGGAAAATTAAAGTCAGTGAAAGAGGCAGAGGCGTCAGCAGGAATAAAAATAGCTGCGAATGACATTGAGCAAGTAATACCCGGTGTTCCTGTTGAAGCTGCGGGAGCAAATCTTGAGGAGACAAAAGCAAGGGTGCAGGCAGAAGTCAATGAGGTAATGCTGAGCACTGAAACAGAGGGCGTTGTGATAAAGGCAGAATCCCTTGGCTCTTTGGAAGCTCTTGCAAGATTATTAAATGAAAAAGGAATCAAGGTAAAGAAAGCGTCTGTCGGAAAAGTGACAAAGAAAGACATTGCAGACGCAAGCTCTGAGCAGAATTATGCAAACAGGGTAATTCTCTGCTTTAATGTTCCATCTGAGGACACTACAGAAGTGAAGATAATCACAAGTGATATTATTTACCATATTATAGAATCCTATACCAAATGGGTTGAGGAAGAAAAAAGAAAGCAGCAGCAGAAAGCCCTTGACGCACTTACAATGCCGGGAAAGATGCAGATTTTACAGGGATGCATATTCAGGCAGAACAATCCGGCTGTTGTCGGCATTCTTGTCCAGGGCGGCATTGTGAAAGCAGATGTTGATTTAATAAAATTAGACGGAACCAATGCAGGCACAATAAAAGCAATACAGGCTGAAAGGGAAACAATTGATAAGGCTGAGAAAGGGAAGGAAGTTGCAATTTCTCTTCCGGGAATAACTGTTAAAAGGCAGATTGACGAAAATGATGTTCTTTATGTTGACGTGCCTGAAAATGATTTCAAGGAATTAAAGAAATACAAGAATCTTTTGAAAGAGGAAGATATTAGATTATTAAAAGAATTGGCTGAAATAAAAAGAAAAGCAAATCCCCTGTGGGGAGTTTAGTTCTTATTTAGTTTATGCCTGGCAATGCAACGCCGAATCCAAGGGATGTATAAAACCCGTTATCTTCGCCGTCTGTAATTAAGCCTGCCTCAAGCTCAAGGCTTCCAAACTCGCTGAACAAAAGCCTTCCGCCAACATGCACATTAGCATAAGCATTCATATCATGGTTCAGCCAAGGATCGATTGTGTCAATAAGAGTAAGGCCTGTGCCAAGATAAGCAGAGCCGCCAACAGAAGGGTCAAGCACTGACAAAGACAAGTCTGCATTGATATTGTTAACAAAGCCGTCATAGACTCCGCCTGTAACATTAGCAACAAACATGTCGCTTAATTCAAGCCCGAGAGAAAGCCTGTCATCATTGGAATCTGCAAAATAAGGAATTTTGGAACCCAAGCCAATATGCAGATTTATTTTTCCGCCAACGCCATAGCCAACAAGCTGATGATTCAATTCTATGCCGTTAATGCCTGCAAAAAAAGCCCCTTCTCCTGTCAATGTGAAAAAGTCAGGCTCTCCTCCTTGCTGTTGTGCAAGCGGATGCTCAAGCCTGTGCTCTATTCTTGATTCAGTTTCAATCCTTTCCTGCGCAATTGCATCAGCAGAATATAGCGATAAAGCCGCTGCAGAAGCAGCAATAAGACCTTTTAGTTTGTTCATTTTAAGCCCCCTGTGAAGCTTTCGCCTCAATACCAGCTATTTTCCCTGCATTTATAAGCCTTTCCTTAGTTGCTACGAGAAAAGGGAAACAAATGAAGTATCGGATAACCTTAAAAATAGCATATACCGATACTACTTAGATTTAGCCTTTGAAAGATACTTTTCCAGGTCTTCCCTGCTTGTATGCCATACATTATTCAGCTTAGTCGCAGGAATCATGCCTCTTCTCGCTAGAAGGCTGAGGTATTCCTGGGAAAACCTTGTTTCTTTAGCCAAAACAGACAAAGGCAAAAGCTCATTTTTCCTCGTTGCCTTGGATAATGCATTGATGTATTGCATAAGAGATTCTTCAACCCTCAATGCTGTAAAATCGGCAAATGCCTTCATATTCCCAAAATGCGCTTTTTCAAGGCAGGCAAAATATTTTTTCCTGTCTGCTTTTCGTACAATTATCGGCGGAAAGCCCCGGCTCATCAGTATAAGATTGGATAGAAGCCTTGCCACCCTGCCGTTGCCGTCTGCAAAAGGGTGTATTCTCACAAGTTCATGATGCGCAAAAGCAGCAAGCTCAATAAGGTTATAGCTTTCCGGGTTTTTATTCAGCGCATAAGTCAAGTTGGCCATTTCACTGCTAACCTTGTAAGGAGGAGTTGTTTTTAGCTTAGAGCCTAAAATCCTATTTTGTGAATTTTTATACCTGCCTGCCCAATAATCTGAAATGCCTTTAAGCGTAATCCTGTGCAATGTAAGTATATCTGCTTCCTTGATTTCCCGCTTTTCCTTTACAAAACTTTCAATCCAGCCCATTGCCTCTTTCTGGTTTGTAACATCAAGATGCTCCCTTAGGCTCTTCCCGCCGATTGTAACGCCTTCCTGCAGCACAAGCCTTGTTTCGTTCAATGTAAGCGTATTGCCCTCTATTGAAGTTGAATCATATACATACTCTATCAAAAAATCTTCTTTCAGATTTTGAAGCTGCAATGAATCCAGCGGCCTGAGCAAATCAAGCTCTTTCTTTCTTTCCATTACCCTTTGATATAACTTTTGTGAGATTATCATGCAAAACAAGAATATGAGCAGGTTTATAATAGTATCGGTTAGTGCCATTTTTAGCCGATACCGATACAGTATTAAAAACCATCAAAAGTGTTATAAGCCAAAACAACACCCAAAAAAGCATTGGACCCGTAGCATAGCCCGGATAGTGCAGTCGGCTTCGGACCGACAGAGCCAGGTTCAAATCCTGGCGGGTTCATAAGGGTAGTCTACCCTTATCAGCCTCTGGCGAGCTAAAGCTCACCTAGCGCCGCTCGTAATTCGGCGGCGCAAGTATTGAGAATTATCATCCAATAAATGTGCTAAAAACAACGCATTCCAGCCGCCTTTACAAGCACTTTTTCAGCCTTATTTTACCATTCCGCAACATTTATATACTCGAGTATATACTTCAAATTTGCCCGCCACGAGAATACCTTGTGGAGCTCACGGCGAAGCCAAGCTAGGAATCAGGGGGTTAGTGTCGCGGGCTATATCCTTTTAAAATTCAAAGGATAAATGACTGAAAATCAAAGAAAATATTCACTTAACTCAAAATGAAAAATTTAATTGAGCAAAATAGTGTACCAGGGCTGGAAGCAGATTAGCTAACGCCTTAGTTAAATTCTTGGATTTTTGGTCTAGTAAAATATAAACTAGGAGGAACAAAATGGGAAAAATAAGCCAGGTAACGGCAAAATACATCGTTCGCACTCATATTCAAATAGAGGGTGTGGTAGACAGGCCTGATGTCATAGGCGCAATTTTGGCCAGACAGAAGGATTATTGGGCTCTGACTTGGAGCTGAGAGAGCTTCAGAGGAGCGGAAGAATAGGCAGAATCGAGGTTAACACCGAGATTAAGATGGGCAAGACAGAGGGAGAGATTATACTTCCTTCAAGCCTTGACAAGGAAGAGACAGTCCTTGTTGCAGCTGCAATGGAAACAATCCAGAGGATTGGGCCGTGCAATGCAAAAGTCCATGTTGAAAAAATTGAAGACATAAGGATTACAAAAAGAACATTTGTTCTTGACAGGGCAAAGGAACTGCTTAAGCAGCTTACTGACGAAGTATTGCCTGACTCAGCTGAATTGATTGAGCAGATTACTGACTCAATGAAAGTAATGGAAATTGTTGAGTACGGCAGGGAAAAAATACCCGCAGGACCCACAATTGACGAGTCTGAAGAGCTCATACTTGTCGAGGGAAGGGCTGACGTGCTTACATTGCTGAGAAACGGCATAAAGAATGTCATTGCGCTTGGCGGCACAAATGTCCCGCAGACAATAGTGGAACTTTCCAAGAAGAAAGAAACAACATTGTTTGTTGACGGAGACAGGGGCGGAGACCTTATTATAAAAGGTGTCATGAGCATGTGCGATATTGACTTTGTAATAAAAGCGCCTGACGGAAAAGAAGTCGAGGAGCTTACAAAGAAGGAAATACACAAGGCTCTTAGAAACAAGATTGCGGCAGAGCAGGCAAAGATGGAAATAAAGGATGTCCAGAGCAAGGGCGACATGATAAGGCAGATAAACAAGAGCATAAGCTCAATGCCTCATCAGGAATACCAGCAAAGGGACATGAGAAGGCCATTGGCGCCTTCAGCGCCTTTATCAGCTCCAAGGCCTGCAATGGCTTCAGCGCCGGTAAGAACAGCAGTAGCTGCTCCGGCAGTTGTGAAATCAAATGCGCTTACTGCAGAGCACAAGGCAAAATTCAAGCAGCTTCTTGAAGACCTCATAGGCACAAGAGGGGCTTACATCCTTGACAACAATCTGGCTGTACTTGGAAAAGTTCCATTGACTGAGCTTGTAAGCACTGTAAGAAGCCTGAAGACAGGAATGTATGCGCTTATCTTTGACGGCACAATAACCAAGGATTTGGTTATGCTGGCTGAGAAATCAGGAATAAGCTGCCTTGTTTCAATGGACACCGCTGTAAAGCAGGTTGAAACAAAAATACACATCCTGACAACGGCAGAATTGCAGTAAAGTCTTTTCTTTCTTTTTTATTTTTTTATTATTCTTATCCGCTTTTTTCCCTCTATGCCTCTTTTTCGCTATTTTTTCTGCCAACCAAAAGTTTTTATATCCTCACAACCTAATATATACCAATGAAAAAAGAGGAAAACCATAACGGCTTTAGGTTTACATGGGTAATGATTCTCATAATAGCAACAGTGATATTCCTCACTGTGTTTTTTGCGTATTATTTCGGGCTTGTGAAAAAAACATGCGCGACAGAAGAGTGCTTTCAGGAATCCCTGCAAAAATGCGGCATGAGCACGTATGCAAAAGTGCAGAATTTTAATTATTATGTCTATACAATCAAGGGCGAATCAAAAAACATGTGCAAATTAAACATAAAGCTTGCAAAAATGGCAGCAGGAAGCCCGCCTGACAAGATAGCAATGTTTGAAGGCAAGGGCATGGACTGCACAATACCAATGGAAGAGATTTCAACTGCAAACACAGAGCAGATAAACAGCATTCTCAAGTACTGCACAGGCCCCCTTAAGGAAGCAATGTATGAGCAGATAATCCAGAAGCTTTACACAATTGTTGTTGGCAATCTCGGCGAGATTATGGGCAGCATAGAAGAAACATTGAATAAAGGCCCTTAAGCCCTAATTATTTATTATAATATAATTCTAAAGAAGATTATTTAATAGTAATTGACTCGCATTCCCTGGCTGTTTTCTTTGCATTTTCCATTTTTGACTTGTTCTGGGAATGAATTGTAAACAGGATGTTTCCTTTCTTTATCCTGTCACCGCAATGAACCCTTAAGTAAAGCCCTGCCGCCTTGTCCTCTGGAGCCCCTGCAATCCTCGCGATTCTGGAAATCAGCTTGTTGTTTATCTGAATAACTTCGCCGTCTTTAGGAGAAGCCACATCAAAGAAATTCCTTGCATGAGGTATTTTTATGTGCTTTCTTCCGCCCTGCGCAACGCATATTTCCTTGAATTTGGCATATGCTTTTCCTGAGTCAAGCATGTCAAGAACTTTTTGCCTTGGATTTTTTTCTCCAACCATTGAAAGCATTTCGCACGCAATATATATGCATTTTTCCCTTAATGCATTAGGGCCCTCGCCCTTTAGGATGTTTATTATGTCGTGGGCTTCCAATGCAGGGCCAATGCCATTCCCTATTGGCTGGCTTCCGTCAGTAAGCACAACCTTAACTTTCATGCCAAGCAGTTTTCCCAATTGAATAAACTTGTTTGAAAGCGACATTGCAGCTTTTTTTGACGGGAACTTAGTCATATAGCCGTAAGGTATGTCTATCAGGCAGTGTGTTGCTCCGACTGCTTTCTTTTTTGCCATTATGCTTGCCAAAAGCATTCCTTCAGGGTCAATGCTTAACGGGTGCCTTATTCTTATGAGCTTGTCATCTGCAGCAGCCATGTTCATGTTACCGCCGCCCCAAACCATGCAGGCATTTGTTTTTGCAAGCACTTCTTTTATTTTTTCAAGTGACAATGAAACAGGAGCCATTACTTCCATTGTGTCTGCTGTTCCTGCAGGAGAAGTAATTGAGCGCGAGCTTGTCTTTGGCATTGTATATCCTAAAGCAGCAAGTATTGGCACAACAATAGGGGTTGTCCTGTTATTTGGAACTCCGCCAATGCAGTGCTTGTCCATAATTATTTTTTTGCCAAGGTCAAGCGTTGTCCCTGTTTCAACAATTGCCCTTGTCAATGCAGCTGTTTCTTTCATTGTAAGCCCTGTGCTGTAGCAGCCTGCGACAAAATAAGTCATTTCAACTTCAGAAAGATGGTTTTCAACAACATCAACCACAACTTCCCTTATTTGTTTTTCATTTAATTCTGCTCCTTCGAGCTTGTCTGAAATATGTTGTATTGAATGAGGTCTTTCAGTAAGAACAACATCAACATGAACTCCGTCTTCAATTCCTAATTGATTTAACGGCTCTTCAAACAATCCAATTTGCCCCGGATTTATATCTTCGCTTGAAATGTCTGCGACAGCAATTGCAGTCTGACCTGTCCTTAATCTTCTTATTGAAATCCTGTCAGAAGCATGGACGCCCAGCTTTTTTGCATCCTGCTCATTAATAATTGCTATTGAAGAGCCGCCTGTTGAAAGATTCACGTCTTTTACTTTTAATTTCATGTTAATCCTGCAATTTTAAATTTTCCTTGCCTAATAAAACAACAAGCACGAATATGAATAATGAAAGCACGAAAGGGCCCAATATAATGCCGCTAAAGCCAAACACGCTAAATCCGCCTAAAACGCCGAGTATTGCAATAAGCGGATGTATTTTTCCCTTCTCTGAAATAAGCTTTGGCTTCCATATCATGTCAAGCAGTATGGTTACAAACAAAAGGCAGTATATTGAAAGCCCTATTGCCTGCGCTGAATGCCCTGTTGCAAACAAATAAATAGCCAATGGCAGCCAGACTGTTGTAGGCCCCACAAAAGGAAGCATTGCAATCAAAAAGGTTACAAAGCCCCAAAGCACAGGAGTTCTTATGCCAAACAAATAAAATCCAAATCCCGCCACAATTCCCTGCAGCAAGCTTACGAAAACCATGCTGTACAATACTGCATCAACAGTGCCTGAAAATCTTGCCTCTATCTTTTTCTTGAAATTATCAGTTAAAGGCAGAATATTTCTTATGCCTTCCTTGATTTTTGCATGGTCCCTTAAAGTAAAAAATATTGTGCCAACTGCAATGAAAAGCATTACAAGCTTCTCAGGTATTGACATTACAAAAGATGAAATCATTAAAAGAAAAACACCAAGCCCCTTGTCAACAAACTGCCCTACATATTGCTCAACATTATCTCCCGGAATATAATGTTTTATCACTGCGCCAAGCTCAGTTATGTTTATCTTTTCATAAATAGTAGTATATTCTGTTGCAAGAAGATTTACCACAATCACAAGCAGGGCTGCGCTGAAAACCACAATGCAAGTTGTGATTAATGCAGCTGAGATGTTTGGGCCTTTAAGCCAGCCTGAAACTTTCTTGTGAATTGGAAGCAAAGCATATGCAACTATCAAGCTGAGTATCACAGTGCCCAAAAATGGCTTTACAAGAAGGAAAGCCAAATAGCCCAATATGATAAAGAAAGCTATGAATATGTATTTAGACAGCTTCTTTTTTGGGTCGTACATGCAGATTATAATGGCAGAGAGGGTATTTAAGTATTTTGCAGGCTCTTCGCTAACTATTTAAGCATATTCTGCTTGCTCTAATATATACAAAACAAGTTATGGAGGTAGAATATGAAAAAAACAATAATTATATTGGCAGTAGCTGCATTACTTTTGATGTCAATTGCAATGGCTGAGAAAGGAGGGCCTTATACATTAACGTCCTGCACTGACTCAGACGGGAATGATCCTATGTCTCCAGGCAATGTAGAATGGGCAGATGAAGGCGCTTCAGCAGAAGAGTTAGGCGGCGGAACATCCGGAGATGTTTGCAGCGAAATACATTACCTCAATGTAATGCTTTATGCAGGAGAAAAATTCAAGTTTGGAGAAGCTGTGCTTATTGAAGGCGTGTGCCCTGAAATAGGGACAACAGCAGATGAGCCGGGAGATTTTCCTGTTGCAAAATATTACAAGTGCGAATGCGAGAATAATGCAGATGAATCAACAAAAGGCGCTGAAACAACCCCTGCTGTTTGCACAGGCCCTGCAGTGGAAATACCTTATGATGTGGTGAAAGCAGCTGACGAGAAGTGGATGGCAAGCGGCAAGAGTGACTTGCATCCGTGGCTTGCAAGGTTTTTGAGGCTGTTTGGCTTGTGGGGATAAGCATATAAACTTCTTTTTTTCTCTTTCCTTCTATGAATATTGACGAGTTTTGCAGACTGCTCATAAAAGAGCTTATTTCAACTAAAATACAATCTCCAGAAGAGGCAATAAAGCTTCGCTCAAGGCTTTGCAGAGAGTATCATCCAAAGACAATGCCTTCTTTCATCCAGATTCTTGCTTATGCCTCAAATGAGGAATACAAAAAGCTTTTCTTCCTTCAGTCAAAGCCTTCAAGAACAATTGCAGGAGTTTCCCCATTAGCTATAATGACAAAGCCGATGAAATGCCCGCACGGCAAGTGCCTTATGTGCCCGGGCGGGGTTGACTCTGCATTTGGAAGCACGCCGCAAAGCTATACAGGCAAGGAGCCGGCTGCAAGAAGGGCGATGAGAAGCAATTATGACCCTTATTTGCAGGCAATGAACAGGCTGGAGCAATACACATTATTGAACCACCCTATTGACAAGTCAGAATTAATCATAATGGGCGGCACGTTTCCTGCTGCAGAAGAAGCTTATCAAAAAGAATTCATAGCATATGCATTGAAAGCGATGAATGATTTTAGCGAAATGTTTTACATTAAAGGAAATAAAGGAATTACGCCGGAGGCTGGCTTTCATAATCTCAACTTTATCAAATTCAAGGAATTTTTTGAAATACCCGGCAATGCAAAGGATGAAGAGCGAGTTACAAGAATCCAAAACAAATTATTAGCATTAAAAGGCAATGCTGATTTAAAGCAGGAAAAGAAACGAAATGAAACAGCAAGGGCAAGATGTGTCACTATGTGCATTGAAACAAGGCCTGACTACTGCAAGCAAATCCATATCAAGGAAATGCTTTCTCTTGGAACAACAAGAGTTGAATTAGGGGTTCAAAGCATTTACAACAAGGTTCTTGAAAAAATCCAAAGAGGGCATTCTGTTGAAGACACAATAGAAGCTACAAGGCTTATGAAAGACTCATTCCTTAAAGTAGGATATCATATAATGCCCGGGCTGCCAGGCTCATCAAAGAAACAAGATATTGAAATGTTCAAAGAGCTTTTTGAGAATCCTGACTTCAAGCCGGATACTCTTAAAATATATCCCTGCATGGTTGTCAAGGGCACAGGGCTTTATGACGAGTGGAAAGCAGGCAAATTCAATCCGATAACAACAAAAGATGCAGCAGAGATAATTGCTTTGGGGAAAAAATATGTTGAGCCTTACTGCAGGATAATGAGAGTGCAGAGGGATATTCCAAGCAAGTTTATTGAAGCAGGCGTTGATATAACTAACCTAAGGCAGGAAGTTGATATTCAGTTGGAAAAAAATAATATTAAATGCAGGTGCATAAGATGCAATGAGCCCAAAGCAAAGCAGATTGATTATTCAAAAGCAAAATTAAAGAGATACGACTATGAAGCAAGTGAAGGAAAAGAAATATTCCTCTCGTACAATGTTAATGAAACACTATTGGGCTTTTGCCGCCTTCGCATTCCATCAAAGCCATTCATGCCTGAAATAAAAGAAAAGACAGCAGGAATAAGGGAATTGCACGTCTATGCGCAGTCAGCTGAAATAGGCGAAAAACCAAATGCAATGCAGGCGCAGCACAGGGGCTTTGGCACAAGGCTTATGGAAGAGGCTGAGAAGATTGCAAAAGAAGAATTCAATATGAATCACATGCTTGTAATTGCAGGGATTGGAGCAAGAGAGTATTTCAGGAAGAAGTTAGGGTATAAGGATGAAGGCGTTTATGTGGGGAAAGCGTTATAAATAACCAATCCATTTCTACCCCCATGACAAAGAAAGCATTAATAGGGCTTATGGCAGCGGCTCTTTTTGGCTGCGGAGACGGGTGCAAGGAAGCGCAGAAAAAGCTGGAAGAGACTCCTCTTTCATCGGATATAATACCAACCATGGTAAGTGATTTACCAGATAGCCATTCTCAGCAAATAACTGCTATGTCTTTATTCAATCAGATGTATGTGCTTGGCTCAGCATTACAAAAACAGGAAGCTGTTGAAGAGCAGGAAGCAACAGAAGAAGAGCCAAATGCAATTACATCTCCTTTTGAAGCAATGATTTATTACTATGAGGAAAACCAAAGCCCAAGCATAAGCTTCCGCGGGCACAGAAAAATCACATTAAGCACTGAATATGAAAGAGGGATAAAAGCAGAGATACAGCAGATACTGATTGACAATGAATACCTTTCAGCAGAGCACGCAGCTGACGGATGCTTTGACGCAGACACAATAAAGGCAGTGAAGAAGTTCCAGAAAGAAAAAGGATTATCACAGGATGGAGTTGTCGGCTATACAACAATCCCCTTGCTAGAATCAATATCTGAGTTGGAACTGGATGAAAACCATTACGCATTTTCTCTGGACTCTGCCTGCGAATTAAATGAAGATGACCATTCATTGATTTCAGAGATAGAAACAGCATTGAATTTTCATCATTACGCAAGCCTGCCAGTGGATGGGGAGCTTGATGACGCGACAATCGAGGCAATAAGATATTACAAGAGAAGGAATATAATTAATAATTCAGACTCAATCGACTCTGCTCTTGTGGAAAGCCTTTCAGCATCATCTGCAAAAAGAGTGCAGAGGCTTGAAGAGGCACTGGCTGCGTTGAACAGCATAAGAAGAAGGCACGAGCCTGACACTGAGAGCCATATTTATGTGAACCTTGCCGAGACGCAGGTAAGATTCTATTACCAAAACCAGCTGGAATTGCAGATGGACATAATCATAGGGCAGAAAGGAAAATGGAGGACAGACATCCAGTCAGGCACAGTAAGGCAGGTTAAAATAAACCCTTGGTGGAATGTTCCTGCTTCAATATACAGCGAACAAAAAAGAGCGCTGAAAAGAGAAGAGTCATTAAGGCAGGTTACTGAGCAGCTGATTAACGGAAGATGGGAATTGATTGGAGACAATCCCGTAATAGGAACTGATTTCAGGCAAAGGCCCGGACCCCTGAATCCGTTTGGAAGGATTTATTATGACTTCAACGGCCCTGAAGGGGAACTGCTTCACGGCACTGCAAAGCATTATTTGTTCAGGAACACAACAAGAATGTTCTCGCACGGCTGCATGAGAATGCACAATGAGTTTGAAGTGTTCAGCACATTGCAAAGGCTGGGATTAATTGACCCTGAATTGAATGCAAATGAAATGGCACAAGTGACAGGAAGCGACGGATTGTATCTTACGCAGACAGTCCAGCTTGTTGAGCCGATACCAGTGAATGTAATATATGTGAGAGCCTGGGTCGACAACGGAGAAAACGGCCTGTTCATGACAATGCCAAAAGATATTTACGGATACGGCGAATCAAAAGTAAGAAGATAATTAGCTAAAAGCATCTTTCATCTTGCCAAACAATCCCTTTCTCGGCTTCAGCTTCTCATTGCTTTCCTTTGCAAACTCTTCAAGCAGTTCTTTTTGCTTTTTGGTTAATTTTTCAGGAACTTTTACAACAACCTTGACCAATTCATCGCCAAGAGCATCTGAATTATAATATTTAATTCCCTTGCCCTTAATCTTGAAAACAGTCTCTGACTGCGTGCCTGCAGGAATCTTCATTGTTACATCACCGTGCAATGTGGGAACCTTAATCTCATCCCCCAAGGAAGCCTGCGCAAATGTGACAGGATATTCAAGATAGATATCATTGCCTTCCCTTTCAAACAGCTTGTGGGGCTTTACACGCAATTCAATGTAAAGATTGCCATTTGATGTTCCTCTTTCGCCTGCCTCTCCCTCATTTGCAAGCCTTAATGTTGAGCCTGAATCAACTCCGGCAGGAATGGTTACTGTGAGCTGCTTTGTTTTCCTGACAACACCCTTGCCGTGGCATTTCTTGCAGTGCTCTTTTGCAGTGCTTCCTGTGCCGCCGCATTGCGAGCATGGGCCTGACTGCATCATCATTCCAAACGGAGTCCTGAAAGTTTTCTTTGACATGCCTGAGCCGTTGCATCCTGAACAAACAGTTGTTTTTCCGCCTTCTGCGCCTGTTCCGTCGCAGGCATCGCATTTCTCTGCCTTTTCAATCTCAATCTTCTTGTCAACGCCAAAAGCAGCTTCCTCAAAAGAAATATCCATCACATACTGCAAATCAGCGCCCTTTCTCTGCCTTCTTCTTCTTGAGCCGAAAGGAGAGCCGCCAAAAAATCCTTCAAACATGTCAAATGCATCATCCATGTTAAAATTATCAAATCCGTAGCCTGAAAACCCTCCGCCCTGAAAGCCCTGATTAAAGTCAGCGTTTCCAAATCTGTCGTAATTCTCTTTCTTTGTCTTGTCTCCAAGAACAGAATAAGCCTCATTGACTTCCTTGAATTTATCAGTTGCATCCTTCTCCTTGTTTAAGTCAGGATGAAACTTCTTTGCAAGATTCTTGTAAGCTGACTTAATCTCCTCTTCAGAAGATTCCTTTTTTACTCCGAGTATTTTGTAGTAGTCTTTTGTCATTTCATTCCAAATCTCCCTTCACTTGGTTCGGTAGATTTTGTCATTAAGCATCAACCTTCGTCTTTGCATAGTTATCAAGAAGATGCTGTTTAAATAGTTCCCAATCTTGCGCCATTATAGAAGCGCCTGCAGCAGGTATATGGCCGCCACCGTTTGCATTCTGCAATCCATTAACAGACAATTTCATAAGGTCACGCATGCTATATTTTTGATCCTGCCTTCTTGAGCTTACAATAACTGAATCCCCTTTCTTTTGATATATAATAAATGTGTGGTCTCGCTTCTTGAATGAGATAATAGATGAAACAGCCGAACCAAGGATATATTTTGAATTCAATTGCAAAAAGTATATGTCCCCTGTCTTAACTGCAAGATTCTCGAAATTCTCAGTATAGTGAGCTATTTGCTCGTCTACTTCTTTTACGTCCATCTTTTCAAGTTTTTCCACAAGCTCGTCAACACTTCTGGATTCGGAATATGTCTTGAACATGTCTGTTAATGATTCATTAGTTCCTATCACCATTGGAAGATTTACCAGCTGTGACAATCTGCCAAGCTTTGATTTAAAGTAATCATCATTTGAAGACATAGGCGCGGCTTTTGTGTCATATTTTTTTATTATTTCTTTAACTTCTACAGGGTATCTTAAAAAATTCATATCGCCAATCATGCCGATGCATTTAATCCAGTCATATTCTGAAAGAGGCACGAACCCGCCAAGTATGTCATACACCAGTTTTGAAGCGCACATTGCTGAATGCTCTTCCCCGAAAATGTCCACAGGATGTATTAGCAATGAATTGTCACCCTGCATGAAAGGCTCATATTCATGATGGTCAAAAACAATAAACTGAATGCCTTCCCTGGTAAGCTTTCTGCAATCTTCAAGCATCTTAAATCCGGGAAAAGACATATCAGTTGCCACAATGCAGTCAATCTGCGCATTTTTTATTTTTTTCTGGTTCTCTTCCGAGAATACCGCTTTCCTTGTAATATCAGTCAGTTCAAGCTTGAAGCCAAGCCCCATTTTTTCAAATGCATGCTTTATCAAAGAGCCTGAGCTCATTCCGTCTGCGTCAATATCATAAATAAGGCAGATATTATTCTCTTTTCCAAGATTTGAGAGCTTCTCTTTCAGCCTTTGCACTCTTTCCGGATTCTTTAGTTCCATGGTAAGTTTTACTTATCTTCCTTAAAATCAGCATCAACCACTTTATCTTTCTTTCCATCAGCTTTTGGCTCTTCATCACAAGGTCCTGAGCCGCAGGAGCCGCCTTGCGCCCCTGCCTGCTTGTAAATATCTGCTCCAACCTTCTGGACTGCCTTTGACAAGTCTTCAACAGCAGACTTCAGCTTTGCCAAATCATCCTTTGCAATTGCTTCCTTAAGTGATTTCAGCTTTGCCTCAATGTCTTCCTTTGTTGCTTTTTCTATCTTGTCTCCGTATTCTGAAAGAGTTTTCTCAGTTGCAAATGCCAGAGTGTCAGCCTGGTTCTTTAACTCGGCTGTTTCCTTTCTCTTCTCGTCATCTGCAGCATGCACTTCTGCCTCTTTCTTCATCTTTTCAATCTCATCTTTGTTAAGATTGTTTGAAGCTGTTATTGTAATCTTCTGCTGCTTTCCTGTTCCCAGGTCTTTTGCAGAAACATTTACAATTCCGTTTGCATCAATGTCAAATGAAACCTCTACCTGGGGCACTCCTCTTGGAGCCGGAGGTATTCCAACCAAGTCAAAATTGCCTATCAGCTTGTTGTCAGCTGCCATTGGCCTTTCTCCCTGGAATACTCTTACAGACACTGCTGTCTGCATGTCAGCTGCTGTTGAGAATACCTGGCTTTTCTTTGTCGGGATTGTCATGTTTCTCTCAATCAGCTTTGTGAATACTCCGCCAAGAGTTTCTATTCCCAGTGAAAGAGGTGTTACGTCAAGCAAAAGAATGTCTTTTACTTCGCCTGCCAATACTCCGCCCTGGATTGCAGCTCCCAAAGCAACGCATTCCATCGGGTCTACGCCGCCTTCAACTTTCTTGCCCATTATGCCTTCAACAAACTTCTGGACAATCGGCATTCTTGTAGGTCCGCCAACCAATATTAATTTTCCAATGTCATTTGAAGATAATTTTGCGTCAGACATTGCCTGCTCAAGCGGCTTTTTGCATCTTTTCACAATCGGGTCAACAAGCTCTTCAAGCTTTGCCCTTGACATTTTCATTGAAAGGTGCTTGGGTCCTGCATTTGTCGCTGTTATGAAAGGCAGGTTAATGTCTGTCTCCAATACAGTTGAAAGCTCAATCTTCGCTTTTTCTGCAGCTTCCCTTACTCTCTGCATTGCAACATTGTCCTCGCTTAGGTCAACGCCATTCTCGTCCTTGAATTTCTTAATTATGAAATTTATTACAGCATTGTCCATGTCTGTTCCGCCAAGCTGGGTGTCTCCTGAAGTTGACTTGACTTCAAACACGCCGTCGCCAAGCTCCATGATTGTAACATCCAATGTTCCGCCGCCAAGGTCAAACACAATTACCTTTTGCTCTTTCTTACCCTTGTCCATGCCGTATGCCAAAGCAGCTGCTGTAGGCTCATTTATGATTCTTATTACTTCAAGTCCTGCAATTGCGCCTGCATCTTTTGTTGCCTGCCTTTGAGCATCGTCAAAATAAGCAGGAACAGTGATAACTGCTTTCTTTATTTTTTCTCCGACAAATGCCTCTGCATCTCTCTTGATTTTCTGGAGAATGTATGCTGAGATTTGCTGAGGTGTGTATTCCTTGCCGTAGATTTTAACTTTGTAGTTAGAACCCATCTTTCTCTTGATTGCCATTATAGTGCCTTCAGGATTGCTTATTGCCTGCCTTCTTGCCGGCTCCCCTACCAGAAGCTGATCATCCTTTGTGAAAGCCACAACTGAGGGAAATGCCTTTCCGTACAATGAAGCCCCTTCAGCAGAAGGAACTATTACCGGCCTTCCTGCTTCCATTACAGAAGCTGCCGAGTTGCTGGTTCCCAAGTCTATTCCGATTATTTTTTCTGATGCCATTTTAGTTTCCCCCTATAATAGATTAATATAAAACATCTTCTCCATCTAATCGTCTGAAAATACTTACATTTTTTCTTAGTTGTTTAATAGTCAAACGTTGTTTATTTATAAAATAAGAAAAATTTAAATTTAAATTAGGATTGCGCGGATCGAAAGGGCTTCTGTTGGATATTTTATCAACTAATTCTGAATTACTATCTGAAAATAAATTAATATCAACATCATCAACAGATAATTTTGAAACAAAAAAATCTTCTGCGATATTGCCTTTATAAAAAGGACCATTAACTGTTTCCCTATAAACTAAAGGAACATGCGTTTCATCAAAATCAAAAATATGAAAAAATCCGCCTACCCTCTGTTCTAATTGTTCTCCTAAAACGAATGAGTCACTTGCCATTTTAGTTTCCCCCTATAAACTTATTATTTTCATTTTGAACATTATTCTTCACGCACTTGCATACCTTCACTCTTGAAGGCCTAAGCACATTGCCTTTCAGCATGTAGCCTTTCTGCAATTCCTCAAGAATAACTCCGTCTTCCTTTTCAGCCTCTTCCTGCAAAAGAACCTCGTGCTTGAAAGGATCCAACTTTTGCCCGACACAAGAAATATGCTCAACGCCTTCCTCTTTCAAAAGCTTCTGGAAGTTGGTTGCAAGCATTTCAACGCCTTTCTTTACAACGCCAATGTCTGCATTGCTCAATGAAGCAAGTGTTCTCTGAAAATCATCATTGAAGTTAAGCAGTTTAAGAATTATCCCTGCTTTTGCAAAGTCAACAAACCTTGCCTTTTCCCTGTCTTCCCTCTTTTTGAAGTTCTCAAACTCAGCCTGCAGCCTTTGAAGCTGCTCTATGTACTGGTTTATGTCTTCCTTGATTTGTGCATTGCCCACGTCAGAAACGCTGTTGCTGTCCAAGCCCTGCTTGACAGTGTCCTGATTGGCAATACCTGCCTTATTATCGTGATTTTCCTTGTTTTTAGCCATTTTTGCTCCTAATCTCGTTTACTTTAAGTAAACAGAGTTAAGTTTAAGTAAACAAAGAAGTATATAAACCTTACGGAAGCTTTGCTGACGCGAGGTTTGGAACGAAGTGACAAAATGTTGTGGTTTTAATACCTCAAAATAGAAAGCCCCTAATATTCTAACTGAAATATGCAGAAATAATATCTGTCAGCTTCATCTGCCCTATAATGGGCTTTACTTGCTCATTAAATGTTTCAAGCACCCTCTTACGATAAATCTCCTCACAACCCATTCTTCTGACAAAGTCGCCGTCTGCACGGCTGTAATTATTTTCAAAAACAGCATTTGCAGCCGCACCAGCCAGTTTATATAATGCCTGAATATCCCATTTAGGAACTTCAAAATCCTCTTCTTTTGTCATGCCTTTGCCTGAAAGTGTATTAAGAATAACATATTTCTTTATTTCATCCTCATCAATACCAAGCTTGTGACATGCCGCAATAACTTTCAGCTTTTCTATTTTTGTTTTGAACATATGAACCGGATAATATGATCCTATTTAAAGTTTTCTGGAAAAACAACCCCTCTTCTTGCTAAGATTTATAAACCAAATGCCAATAAGTACCATTATGAAGCTCGACATCTATTTCATACGCCACGCAGAGAGCGAGATGAATAATACCCCCCATATAATACAAGGCAGGGGAAACAATGTGAAGCTTTCTGAAAGAGGACTATTGCAGGCTAAAAAGCTTGGAGAAAGATTTCTTGCAGAGGGCATAAAATTTGATGTTGTTTATTCATCGCCTTTATTGAGAGCATATGAGACAGCAAAGATTGTCTGCGGAAAAATAGGAATTCAGGAGCATGGCATTGTAGGGCTTGAGCAGCTTGTTGAGCAAAGCCACGGCGACTGGGAAGGAAAAATTAGAAATGAAGTTTATACCCCTGAAGTTATCGAGCAGGTTAAGGCAGACTGGTACAATTTCTGCCCCCCTAACGGAGAGTCATTAAAAATGGCTGAGGAAAGGATGTACAGCTTTGTAAAGATGTTCTTGTTTCCGCTGCCTGCAATGATTTTTGACAGCGGGATTGTAAAAAAAGCAGAGAAAGTGCTCGACCATAAGCTGGTAAAGAAAACAAAAGTTGGTTCTGTTCTTTCTGATTTATACACGCTTGCAAAAGGCACTATCCTTTCAAACCAAAAAGAAAATACTAAAATAGCAGTATTCAGCCACGCAATGGCAATCAAGTCATTTGCAAGGAAGATAAAAGAATATAGCCCTGAGATGGCTTACAAGTCAAGAATATACAACGCAAGCATTACAAGATTTGAATATACTGAGAAAGGCTGGTTCCCGATATGCGAGAATGACTCAGGGCATTTAGTAGGCATGGAACACGCTCCGTTCACGCCTTTAGCTTAAGATTTATTCTAAAATTGTTTAATAATCTTCAATAAAATAGCCATATCAAAATAATTCAAATTCCAATAAAATAGAAAAAACTAACAGGATTAAGCTCTGCCCTGTCTCTTCTTCTTTTCTCTTCTAATGCGCTTCCTCTGCCACTTCCAGCGCATTTGCCTTTTCTTCTTCCAACGTCTTGAACTTCTCTTCATCTTTCTCCTATGTAAACATAAAGTCTTTTTAAACTTATGCCTTTTTTAGAGGGTAAAGCCCCTGTAATAAGCGAATGCCCCGAACGATACGGCAACTTCATTGCCTATCGCACGTGGCATCTCACTTCGTTCAATGCCCCGAACGAGATTTGAACTCGTGTCTCAGCCTCGAGAGGGCTGAATGATTGACCGGGCTACACCATCGGGGCAATATCTGAAATGGGGGTTTAAGCTTCTTTTTAAACGTTACGTTTATAAACATGTACAATAATCCAAAAAGCCATGGTTAAGGCAATCATATTCGACTTTTGGGGCACGCTGGCAAACCACGGCGTAAAGTCTCCCTTGAGGCAGGCGCAGTGGATTTTGTATCAAAGCAAGACTGATTATTCTGAGTTTGTCCACACATTTGAGACAGCATTCATGACTCAGAAATTTGAAACACTTGAAGACGGATACAAGGCAGCATGCGAAGCATTCGGAAGGGAAGTTGATTACAGGGACATGAATGATTTCATAGGCATGTGGAACAAGAACTGGATGCTTGCAAAGCTTTACGAAGACACAATTGAACTGCTTGAAATGCTGAAAGAAAAAGGCATAAAGATAGCGTTAGTTTCAAACACAGACTGCTTCTCAGTTGACAAGATAATTGACAAGTTTGAATTAAAGAAATACTTTGACGTGATTGCGCTTTCCTGCGACAAGGGGCTTTTGAAATCAGATTCAAAGATGTTTGAGTCAATTCTTGAAGAGCTTGGCGTCAGCGCAGAAGATGCACTGATGATAGGCGACAGTCCTGAGACAGACATAGAACCTGCAAGAAAGGTTGGAATAAAGGCAGTTCTTATTGACAGAATGGACAGAAGGCCTTACGAAGACAAAATAATCTCGCTTAAACAAGTTGAGAAATTGATTTAGAAAAAAACTTTTAATTTATCTACGGCTTTTTGCCTTGTTTTTCTATCTTCTTCCTGATTTACATTTTTCCAGTCCGCAAGCTCAGGCATTCCAAATGTATTTGCAACAGCCATTCTTAAAGCCATTTCATGAGAGTTAACATCAAAAGCCATTTTCAAGCCATTGAATTCATAGAAGTAGTAAGGGCCAAAGTCATGGATTACCTGCTTTAATTCTTTCTCAGAATTTATCTTCCTGTTTGCCTTTATGCTATAATTCCTGAGCATAAGCGCAGGAAGCAAATCCCTGTTAGAAGGCACGCAGTGCATGTGCGCATGAGGAACTGTCTGCCCCACAATTCCATGCTCAAAATACATCGGCTTTTGGTACGCGGAAGTCACTGCCTTATCCACTTTGTCTTTTAATTCAAGATATTCATCAATCAGTTTATCTGATAACATACCAAAGCACAATACATGTTTTTTAGGAACAAAAAGAGAATATCCTTCGACAATCTGCCCAACGCTGCCTATAAATAAGAAATTCTTTGTTTCGGTTATTATTCTATCTTCCAGGGATTTCCTGTCGCAGAAAGGGCACGCCATAAGAAGCGGTTATGTATTGGTGATATAAAAGTCTATCTGACAAAAAGCTTATAAGTAAAGCAGTACAGCAAAGTTCTATGCCGTGGTGGCACAACCTGGTACTGCGCAAGCCTGGAAATCAGGCCAAAGGCAACCAAGACAGCTTGTTCCCGAAAGGGTTTCCCGGTTCAAATCCGGGCCACGGCGTAGTATATTCTACCTCCTTTCTGACGATAGAAACCGCAGTCACTGCGTTCCTGGCTTCCTGCTCGCCTAAAGGCTCACAGAAAGCTTAATTAAGCGGTTTATACATACCTATATGCATGGCAGACGATAAACTAAGGTTTGTATGCGAGGCATGCAATTACAAGTTTGAAAGGGTAAAGTCATGGAGAGAAAGAGTATGCCCTTATTGCGGCAAAAGATCTGTTCATGAGGAAAGAAGCGTCG
Organism: Candidatus Nanoarchaeia archaeon; assembly: GCA_041659245.1. Lineage (GTDB taxonomy): Archaea > Nanobdellota > Nanobdellia > SCGC-AAA011-G17 > GW2011-AR17 > UBA9640. The sequence goes on along the minus strand of JBAZYQ010000005.1, from coordinate 4,232 downwards.
CTGACCTTCTGGATGACCCGGAACTAGGAACCTGCATTCCATTATAGAATAATTCTTTTTATTACAATTCAGGACAGAAATTTTCTTTCATAAATGCAGCCATTTCCTCATTTTCAGAAGCAATATATGCATAGTAAGCAAGGCTCATGTTCCCGAGCTTTGCGCACTCTGAAGCTGATTTCTCAATCCTTGCCTTGTCTTTTGTTGGTATAAAGCAAAGAGTAGCTTCCTCAAACTTAGTCTGCCTTACAAACTCATCGCCCATTTCAAGAAGTTTTGCAGAATTGCCGGCCATTGTAACTGCTTTTACAGCTTCAAAAAATCTTCCTTCTTTTAATAAAATCATTCCTGCTTCTGTCATAATCTCGTTTCGCATGTCTGCAGAAAGCATTGCAGGATTTACACTGTCAACCCCTTTTTCCACAACCCATCTTGCCAGCGTGCTTGCCATTTTTCCTAAGGCTTTGCTACTTTTCCGTCAAGCCCCTGCTTCTTTGTCGCTGCCGCTCCAAGGTTCCCTTCGCTTCGCTCGTGAACTTTTGCAGCTTCCTGGGCTTTCTTGGCTTCTGCCTCAAAATCAACACCAAGGTCCTTAAGCGCCTTTGCATGCGCCTGGGCAACCTGGCTTACAATGTTCATCATTTGCGACAATGCTTGCTGCTCTCCTATGAGCGTTGAAAGCGCGCCTTTATGAAATCCTATTTGTTCTTCTTTAGTTGATGTCATAAACTGGCAATAATCAAGAGAGATTTATAAAGTTTTGGCATTCACAAGCAATTTAAATCAGATAAAAATATTAGAATTATGGCTAAGCTAATTGTCTTTGACCTTGACGGCACTCTGGCAAAAAGCAAAAGCCCTATGGATGAAGAGATGTCTGTTCTTCTTGGAAAGCTTCTTGAAGCCCATTCAGTTGCAGTCATGTCAGGCGGCTCCTACAGCCAATACCAAAAGCAGTTCCTTGCAAGCCTCCACTGCAAAAAAGAGCTTCTTAAAAAATTATACCTGTTTCCAACATGCTCAACAGCATTCTATAAATTTGACAAAAAATGGACGGAAATATACTCTGAAAAACTAAGCAAAGAGCAAAAAGAAACAATCCTAAATGCGTTTGAAAAAGCATTGAAAACAACAAGATTCAATGTTTCGAATCCTTACGGAGAAATAATAGAAGACAGGGGAAGCCAGATTACTTTCTCTGCGTTGGGGCAGCAGGCGCCTTTAGAACTGAAAAAAGAATGGGATCCTGACGCGAAAAAGAGATTGCAAATAAAACAAGAACTCGACAAATATCTGCCTGAATTTGAAGTCAGGGTTGGAGGCTCAACTTCAATAGACGTGACAAGAAAAGGCATTGACAAGGCATACGGAATTGAGCAGATATGCAAATTGCTAAAATTCAAGAAAGAGGAAATCGTATTTGTAGGAGATGCATTGTTTGAAGGAGGCAATGATTATCCTGTAAAAAGCACAGGGGTGAAATGCATACAGGTTGAAGGGCCTGAAGAAACCAAGAAAATAATAACTGAATTTATTTCTTAATTGATTTAGAATGTCCCCACTGAATCAGCAAGTCAGCATTAGCATTTGGAATGTCGCAGGCGCCAAAGCAAGAGCCAGCCCAGATTAGTATCTTTGCTTTTGTATTCTTTTGCAGATAATCAGCAATCTCTGTTGCCTTTGGCTTTAAGCCGTCAGGCAGCTGAATGCAGACTGTCTTTACATTCTTTTTGCGTATTTCCTTCGCAACCCTTTCAAGCTCCAAGTCATATTCCATAATATAATAAGAATACACAAAAGTTAAATACCTTTCTAAAGACAGCTAGTATATGTCATTAAGAACAATTTATCAGGCAATAAAGGACGCTGGCGAGGAAATAACTTACTTAGTTGAATACACTCCGGATATTGCAAGAGGATTCTATTACCAGTGGAAAAAGCACGTAGGCACAACAAAACACAGAAACCTTGAAGAGGTTGTCGAAGAGGCAAAGCAGCATACTGGAAAAAGCCAGTTTAATATCATAGGGCACAGCTTTGGAGGGCTTGTCGGATTCGCATACACAATGGAAAACCCGGACAACGTGAAAAGATTCCTTTCAATAGGCACGCCTTACAGGGGAACGCCTTTGGCATACGCTGCTTTTGTTCTGCTCAATCTTGGAGTAATCCCCCATTCTGCAAAACAGCTGAAGCCTGATAATGATTTTGTAAAGGCATTAAGCGATTATTTCAGGGAGCATAATCATGAGTTTGAGAAGAAAGGGATATTGTTTGAGAACATACGCTCAGAACACGACGAATTTGTGCCTTTTGAATATTCATCATTGGAAAATATTTGCCCGGGTGCAAATAATGTACATGACCACACAATGGCAGGCAAGGGGCACGTGACAATTGCGCATAACGAGCACGTATACAGGCACATTGCAAATATAATAGCAGAGTCAGAAGTCCCCACTATATTCATTCCCGGCTTTGGATTGAATGGCGGATTCTTTGAGAGAGTATTAAGAGGCGTGAAGGAATCGTACCCTGGGCTCATAAGCGACAAGAAAATGTCCATGATATACCATTTGGCATATGATTACACAAAGCCGATAAAAGCAGAAAAGATAATGGCTTAAACCAGTTAGATTATTTCTTTATAGCTTCAAACATATTCGAAAAAGCCTCAGCTTTTTCGGATATCCGAAACCCGCAAGGTTTCGAATAAATCAGTCAGATTAATCTCCATTGCAGAAACAGGCACTATCATCCCAAAGCTTGAAAGAACTTTCGGATGTAGCTCACCAATATATGCGACTCCTTTCCCATTGACAACAACCCTTCCGACTCTTCCGGGTATGAAAGAGTGATGCGCTGTATTTTCAATCTCATATTTAATGCCCATATTGTTCATTATGAAATCAAGAACCTGCTTTATCTCAGTGAAATCAGCCTTAGTATGTGCTGTTGCAAAAGCAATTCTTGAATAATCCTTCAAATCCTTTTTCATTGCCACAATTCCTTCCTCAAAAACCCTCTGGGGGTATTCCATGTTCTTGTTCTTTGACAGTAATTCCATTAATTGCGGCAAAATCCAGGTTCTCACGCATGAATAATTCTCAGACATTGGGTTGTCTATCTCCACTGTGCCAAAATCCTCAACATTCATTGATTCATAGATTAGCTGCTTGTTAACCAGCATCCTGCTCATTACTTCCTGATAGCCAAAGCCGACTGCCAGCTCCCTTACTTTGTCAATAAATTTTACAACAGGGAATGTGTCCCCGTGAGTATAACTCTTAAGGGGCCTTGCAGGTATGTTATCAAAGCCAAAAGCAATGCCAACATCCTCAATAACATCCACCGGATGCATTATGTCTCCCCTGTAATCTGGAACCAGGACTTTTCCGTTTTTGTATCCAAAACGCATTTTTTCAAGCAGTGACTTGAATTCTGTTTCCTTTAACTGCAATCCAAGCAATGAATTAACCTCTTCTGCAGTAACCTTGACTGAATAATCAAAAGGCACAGGGTTTTGCTCTGCCTTGCCTGCATAAACAACATCCACGCTTCTTATCTTGAATCCTCTCTCAGCAAATGCAAAAGCAAATATGTTCGCAGCCAATTGCACAGATTCCTTATCATTGCCTGTTGCCTCAAAAAACAATTCCTTGTCGTCTGCCTGCACTTTGCCTGAATATTCAGAGTTTATAATCGGTGGAAAGCTCAAAACATTCTTTGCGCTGTCAACAAGCAGAGGATATGCTGAGAATCCTTTTAATAAATGAGCAAACTCAATTCCAGTAGGATGAGTCTCAAGTATTTCCCCCATTGTCATTTCTCTCCTGAATCCCAGGGGAATAAACTTCACGCTTTCAGGAAGAACAGCCTTGTACTGGACAGGGAATTTAATCTTGCTGTATGAATATATGCCAATTGCTACTTTTCTCCTTCTCATTCCATAGCTGTGGCAGAACTTTTCCTGCAATTGAATAAGCTGTTTTAACAAATAATCATCAATCTTTCCTTTTACTGAGAAAGCAGATATGAATGGCCTGATGTCCTTTAAAGACTTGTCAACTATGACGCTGTCTTTTGTTTTTTCAATCTTAAGCTCAGGAAGCCCTTTTTCCAATCCCAAAAGCCCCTTAAACAGCCTTGCAATGCCTTCAACGCTCCAGAGATATGGAAGATTAGTGTCAGCTGACTTGACGCTTAATTCATTTCCGTTAACGCCCTCTATT
>JBAZYQ010000004.1:0-53755 GCA_041659245.1 Candidatus Nanoarchaeia archaeon | reverse complement strand
GAAAATCCTTTTGTTTTTAGCTTAAAAAATTCGCGTCTTATTTCTTCTTTTTTCATAAATACCACCAAAATTCAGCAGAAACCGCTGAATTTAAAGGGTGGTGACATATGTCACTAGACTATACACTGTGAGGGGTTTAGGGAAATTATAACTATATAATAATCATATAATTTTATTCCCAAGGAAATTTTTCCAATTTTTTATACCCTCTGTCCTGACACCAGCTAAAACTTGAATCCAAAGCAAATGTTTCTCCTTTAACCTGTATGCCTGTCTCATCCCTGCCAACAATGCACGTGCCATCAATATCCTTTAATGCTGTAATTGTATAATAGCCTATAAGCCCGTTGCTTAACAGCAAAGCTATCTTGTCTCCAACCTTTATGTATTTAGACTGCTCTGAATTTTCAGGGGATATTTCAGAAATCTTACGAAAATTCCCTTCCTGCATCAATCTCTCAAGGTCTCTCCAGTTCAAATTCTCTCTTTCCCACCATCTAGGCTGATTTTCCATTTAAAACAAAAATAGTGCTTAATTTATTAATGTTTCTAGGAATTGAATAAAAAAGTTACAAACCCTTATAAACTGCCTGCTCTTTTGAAGGAATATGTTTGAAAATATACCTAAAGTGGAAAAGCCGGACTTTTACATAGATTTGGCAATAAGGAGCGCAAAAAAATATGCAAGCTCTGTAAAGCCAAGGGAAAAGCATAAGATAAGAAGGCAGGCTGAGATAGAATCCACAAAAGCAGAGACATTCACAAGGACAATAAGAAGCCATATAGAGAAGATAAGCGCATCATTTCCATCAGTAAACCAGCTTCCTATTTTTTACAAGGAACTGCTTGACATACTGGTTGGCTCTGACAAATTAAGAATGAATTTGGCAAGGCTTTCAGGCATAACACCAGCCATAGAAAATCTTCAGCAAAAAATGAATTCAAAGGCAAGAAAAGCCAACAACGTGATCGAAGTCCAGAAAGCAAAAAGCGAATTTTACGGAAGAAGCTTTGCAATTGCAAAAAAAGCAAAGGATGCATTCGCATTTATTGAAAATGCAAGAAAAACACTAAAGGCATTCCCGTCAATAAAGACAAAAATGCCTACAATCTGCATTTGCGGCTATCCTAATGTAGGAAAAAGCACTTTATTGAGCAGATTAACAGGTTCAACCCCTGAAATAGCAGCCTATGCATTTACAACAAAACAATTAATGATAGGATATATAGAAGGAAAACTCCAGATAATAGACACTCCAGGAGCATTTACAGACAATCTGAAAAAAATGAACTGGCTTGAAAGGCAGTCTTATCTTGCTGTAAAACACCTTTCAAAAAAAATAATCTTTGTTTTTGACATAAGCGAGACCTGCGGATTTACCTTGGAACAGCAGGAAGAGCTGTTTAAGCAGTTTACAAAGAAATTCAGGGCCAAGCAATTCATGATATATCTCAGCAAGACTGACCTGGGGCTTGAAAAAAAGCAGCAATTCATTGAAACTCACCCGGATTACAAGATATTTGATGATGCTGAGGAATTAAAGCAGTTTCTCTTGATTTTAAAGCCGTCTGAAATACTTCCTGTGGAGAATTAAAGCTTATTTTTGATGAAATTTTGAAATAATTTAAAATTAAATAATATCTTAAAAATAGGTCAAAAAAGCATTAAAAACAGCCCAGACACACACCTTCTTTTCGTATGGAAGTCATATTCAAACCAAATACATATCAAAACCATACCTTAAGTTCTGGTAAGCAGCTTTAATTTAATATTTCTTATGGAATAATATAATAATAATCAATAAATTTATTATATAATATATATGAAAATATATATTAAAAAGTGAGTTAAAACAGGAAAAAGGAACTAAAAGAAGTGTTTGGAAAGGAAAAAAGGAAAATCAAGCTATTTTTCCGTCGTCAAATTTGTATTTGTTGTTGTTATATTATTTATATGTTTTTCTATATTATATTATATATATTATAATAGTTATATTATATTATATATATTAGAATATATATTTAAACTATACTTAAAATAAGACAAAAGACTACATTCAATCCAAAACAATAGTTCCATATGAAATAGAGGGCTATGTCAAGTATTTGAAGATTATTTCAAATAAATTTAGCATTGTTTCAATTTTTATTTTATTCCAAAGGAAGTATAGGTTGTATTATATATTTTGGATTACTTGTTTTGCAGTATAACAATGCTTAAAAAGGAAATGAGTTACTAAAGAAACAAAGGTGATATTTAAATGGGTGAAAAACTAACTTCTTTTTTCGAGCAGTACATGCAAAAAGAATCTTTTTTCAAAGACAAGTCTGTTCTTCTTTCCGGATACAAGCCTGAAGTTATGCCTCACAGGGATCCTGAAATAGAAAAAATAGCTTCAATCCTGGCTCCTGCATTAAAATTAGAAAAACCTTCAAATTTATTCATATATGGCACAACAGGCACAGGAAAAACAGTTGTTGTTAATTATATAACTGCAAATATGACTGCAATTGCCCAAAAAGCAAACAATAATCTTAAAATCTACGGCATTAACTGCAAATTAAAAAAAGTTGCTGACACAGAATACAGGCTTATTGCTGATGTTGCAAGAACTGTCTTTAATCAGGAGATACCAGAAACAGGTCTTTCCACAAATGAGGTTTACAAAATTTTTGTTAAAGCCCTTGACAAGGAAAAAATACTGCTTGTGATGGTTTTGGATGAAATTGACAGCCTTGTTGACAAAATAGGCGATGAAATTCTCTATAATCTTACAAGATTAAACTCTGAATTGAAAAACAGCCAGCTTTCAATAATAGGAATCTCAAACAAGCTGGATTTCACAGACCACATGGATGCAAGGGTAAAAAGCTCATTATGCGAGGAAGAACTGCAGTTTTTCAAGTATAATGCAGTGCAGATTCTTGATATTTTGAAAGAAAGGGCAGGCGTTGCATTCAAGGAAGGAAAAATTGCAGAGGGTGTTTTGGAAAAATGCGCAGCCTATGCCGCAACTCACGGAGATGCAAGAAGGGCAATTGACTTGCTAAGGGTTTCTGCTGAATTGACAGAAAGAAAAAATGAGACTATAATTTCAATGCAAAATATTGATGAAGCAGACGAGAAGCTGGATACTGACAAATATTATGATGCTGTCAAAAACATGCCAAAGCAGCACATGATGGTGCTTTACTCCCTTTTTGAGCTGTGCTCAAAAGATAAGGACAAGCCTGTTCTTAGCGGTAATGCTTATGATTCTTACAAGACACTTTGCCAAAATCTTAAAAATAAAGTATTGACGCAAAGAAGGTTTTCTGACATTCTGGGGGAATTGGAACTTCTGGGGATTTTGCATACGAAGATTGTTAGCCATGGAAGATATGGAAGAACAAGACACCTTGGTTTAGGAATACCTCCTTCAACCGCTCCAAAGATAGAAAGGCTGCTGAAGGAGGGCTTGGGTGCATGACATCTGAGATAATTTCAGCTTTTATGCAGAAAAATATTTTCCTTAATTCTGCAATATTGGAAGAACTGCTGAAAATAAAAACTGAAAAACAGCTTCTGGATGCGGCATCAAGCACGGAAAGAAAGCAGGTGCCTCTTTTTTTTAATAATTCAATGATTGACGCATTTTTTTTGCAGAAAGAGGAAAAACCCTGCGTATGTGTTTTAAAATCATATAATGAAGAACCCAAAAAAAGGGAAGTTTCGCATTTTGTGTCATATATGCGGGCAAGATATGAATTATTGTCTGAAATTCTCATGAACAGGCTTGATTTGCAGGGAGCTATTTCAATAAAAAGGGCAATTGAAAAGAAAACAATGGAAAAAACCTGCCTTGTTGCAATGGTTTTTGCAAAAGAGGAAACAAAGAACGGAAACCTGTGTCTTACATTGGAAGATCCTTCAGGCGTAATGAAGGCAATTGTGAAAAAAGACAACAAGAAATCATTTGAAGCCGCCAGCGACCTTACAATGGATGAAGTTATTGGGGTAAACGGCAGCTGCAACGGCTCTGTTTTGTTTGTAAATGATATGGTTCTTCCTGACATCCCTGTTGCCGAATTCAAGAAAGGGCCTGACGATGTTTATGCTGCTTTTATCTCAGATATTCATACAGGCTCAAAGATGTTCCTGAAGGACGAATTCCTTAAATTTATCAACTGGCTTAACGGAGATATAGGAACTGACGAGCAGAAATCAGAGGCAATGAAAATAAAATACCTGTTTATTGCAGGCGATTTGGTTGACGGGGTTGGAATTTATCCTGACCAGGATACTGAGCTTGAGCTGAAAGATATATTTGAGCAGTATGCAGAGTGCGCAAGGTATCTTTCAATGATAAGAAAGGATATTTCCATAATTGTTTGCGGCGGAAACCACGATGCAATAAGAATTTCAGAGCCGCAGCCAATACTTGACAAAAAATATGCAGCGCCCCTTTATGCAATACCTAATGTAACTGTTGTTTCAAATCCTTCCATGGTTAATATTCACGGAGCAAAGGGCTTTCCCGGTTTCAATATACTGATGTACCACGGCTACAGTTTTGATTATTATATTTCCACTGTTGATACCATAAGGCTTAACGGAGGCTATGACAGGGCTGACCTTGTTATGAAACATCTGCTTCAGAAAAGGCACCTAAGTCCAACTCATGGCTCTACACTGCATATACCAGATGAGAAAACAGACCCTCTTGTAATTGACAAGGTTCCTGATATTTTTATTACAGGGCACATTCACAAGTCTGCTGTAAGCAATTACAAAAGCACAACCTTGATTTCAGGCTCATGCTGGCAGTCAAAAACAAATTTTCAGGAAAAAGTAGGGCATAATCCCGAGCCTGCAAGAGTCCCAATTGTCAATTTGAAAACAAGAGAGGTTAAAGTCATAAAATTCATGACGTGATTGAAATGAGCGGAGCAAACTAAACCAATGGAAGCAAGCCCAAAACTGGAAAAATATTTCAAAACAATGGATGATGAAGTCAATAGAGCTTATGCTATTGCAAATGAGTCAAAGAAAAGAGGATTTGACCCTGACTTGAAGGTAATGATACCTCTTGCAAAAAACATGGCTGAAAGGGTTGAGGGACTTATTGCCACTGTTGCGCCTGAAATTGTGGGAAAAGGCGTTGTTGCAAGAATAGCGGAGCTTGAATTGCAGTACGGCAGCCAGGACTGGAGGGTTGCATTAAAGATAGCAGAGGAAGTTGCGCTTGAAAAGTTCTGCAAGTTTGAAACAAAGCAAAAGGCAATTGAAACAGGCATAAGAATGGGATTTGCCTATGTCACAGTAGGGGTTGTTTCTTCTCCCTTGGAAGGATTTGCAGGAATAAAATTCAACAAGAGAAATGATGACGGAAAGGAATATTTTGCATTGTTTTATTCAGGACCTGTAAGAAGCGCAGGAGGAACAGGCGCTGCTGTGTCTGTGCTTATTGCTGATTATGTAAGAAAAAAATTAGGCTATGCCCAGTATGACCCTGATGAGACTGAAGTTAAAAGAGCTTGCATCGAGGTTGCTGATTATCATGAAAGGGTAACCAATCTTCAGTACAGGCCTTCAAATGAAGAAGTTGCATTCATGACAAGCCATGTTCCTGTGCAGATTGACGGAGACGGCACTGCTGAAATCAATGTAAGCAATTACAAAGGGTTGAAGAGAATTGAGTCTGACAGGATAAGAGGGGGATTCTGCCTTGTAACTGCCGAATGCCTTTCTGCAAAAGCAAAGAAGCTCTGGAAACAGCTTTCAAAATGGGGCAAGGACTTTGACATGGAGCAGTGGAATTTCCTTGCTGAGTTTCTTGAACTGCAGGATAAGATAAAAGCAAAAGGGGCTGTTGCAAAAACAGATGCAAAAAAAGAGCCTATACTTCCTGATTTCACTTTTATCAAGGACTTGGTTGCAGGCAGGCCCATAATTGCCTATCCTTTGAGAAACGGGGGATTAAGATTAAGGTATGGAAGGTCAAGGGCCACAGGGCTTTCTTCTGATGCCATAAGCCCGGCTACAATGGTAATACTCGACAGCTTCATAGGGATTGGAACTCAGCTGAAAACAGAAAGGCCAGGCAAATCCACAACTGTATCTGTATGCGACCAGATTGACGGACCCATTGTAAAGCTTAATTCAGGCAGCGTAAAAAGAATGGAGACAATAGATGATGCAAAGCAATATGTCAAGGAAGTTGCTGAAATAATCTACCTTGGTGATGTTCTTGTTAATTATGGTGATTTTCTAAACAGGGGGCACAAGCTTGTTCCGTGCGGGTTTAATGAGGAATGGTGGCTGCTGTGCATTGAAAAGCAGATGAAGGAAAAGGGGCTTTCCTTGGACGATGTTTCATTAAAAGCCAATGTTGATGCTGAAAAACTTAAAGCTCTTGCTGAAAAGCCGCAGGCTATAAGATTTACATTGAAAGAGTCAGTTGAAATATCAAAACTGCTTGACGTGCCATTGCATCCAAGATGGATATATTACTGGAAATCAATTTCAAAGGAGCAGTTTTTAGCTTTGTTTAATTCCTTGAAAAAAGCATCAATTGAAACAGGAAAGATTATCATTGCATCTCCTGATGAAACAACAAAAAGAGCTCTTGAGCTTATTGGAATAGAACATACTACTGTTGGAAAAGAATATGTTGTCATTGAAAAAGATGATGCAGATGCCTTGATGGAAAACCTTGGGCATCTTGCAAAAGATCCTGCTGGAGAAACTTCTATGGAGATGATTGACAGCATTTCTTCTGTAAAAATAAAAGACAAGTGCGGAACTTTCATAGGCGCAAGAATGGGAAGGCCTGAGAAAGCAAAGATGAGAAAGCTGAAGAGCAGTCCCCACGCATTATTTCCTGTCGGAGATGAAGGCGGAAGATTAAGGAGCTTCCAGGCTGCAATAGAAAAAGGAAAAGTTACTGCGCAGTTCCCTGTAAGGTACTGCAAAAGCTGCGGCAAGAAAACAGTTTACATTAACTGCGATGAATGCGGCTCTGAATCAGTGCAGAAATATTTCTGCCCAAAATGCAACAAGGAGATGGATGAAGAAATTTGTCCTTTGCACGGAAAATGCTCTACATTTAAGAAAGAGTCAGTTGACATAAATGCATTGTACAATTCTGCATTGAAAAAAGCAAAACTGCAGCAGCAGCCTGAGATTGTAAAAGGAATAAGGGGCACTTCAAACATAGAGCATATACCTGAGCATATTTTGAAAGGAATCCTAAGGGCAAAGCACAATGTGAATGTAAACAAGGAAGGCACAATAAGATATGACATGACAGAGATGTCCTGCACGCATTTCAAGCCAAAAGAGGTTGGAGCTTCTGTTGAAAAGCTCATAGAAATGGGGTATACTCATGACTGCTATGGAAAGCCCCTTGAGAATGATGAGCAGGTTCTCGAGCTTAATGCGCAGGATGTAATTCTTCCTGCCTGTGATGCTGCGCTTGAAGAGGGCGCTGATAATGTACTTTACAGGGTTTCTAGCTTTATTGATGACATGCTTGTATATCTTTATGGGCTTGAGCCTTATTACAATTTGAAATCAAAAAAAGATCTGATAGGGCAGCTTTGCGTTGCAATGTCTCCGCATACAGCAGCAGGAATAGTATGCAGGATTGTTGGTTTTTCAAGAACACAGGGATTCCTTGCACATCCGCTTTTGCACTGCATTATGAGAAGAGACTGTTTGGCTTATGAAACGCGGTTGCCTATTTTTGACGGCAAAGAATGGCGTGTTGTAATGATAGGGGATTTGGTCAATAAACTTAATCCTGCAAAAGAGGTTGATTTTTACGGCACAAAGGCAATAAAAGTTAACGGATTTAAAACACTAGGCTTAAATCCTTCAACCGGAGTTTTAGAAGAAGTTTCAATAAGGGACTTTACAAAACATAAAAAAAGCAAAATATTAAAAATTATTCTGGAAGATGGCAGAATAATACGCACTACAAAAGACCACGGTTTTTGTATTAAGGATAGATCCAAAATAAACAAAAAAATTGCAGCAGAACTCTCTGTTGGGGATGAACTATTGATTGCAATAAAGGCAAATGTCCATGATAATGATATTGAAGAATTAAATCTTTTTGAGATATTTAAAGCAAGGAAAGATATTATGGTTAGGGGCATATCAAGGCATATCTCTGGCATTATCACAAATCTTGGAGGCAGGGCTGCGGCAAGGAAAAAATTGAATATAAGCAAATCACTGTTGGATAATTATCTGCTGAGAGACAGCTACCCTTTGGATTTTTTGCAGCATATCATTGAAGTGTCAGGAAAGAATGTTCCTCTTCGAGGCTCAAAATTGGCTGCAAAAAGGGATAATATTAACTTAAATCCCTTCATAAAATTAAACAAAGATTTATTGTGGCTTATCGGCTTGTATGTTGCAGAAGGTTATGCGAGAAAGAATACAAGCAAAAATGGGCTTTATCAAGTGGATTTTGCAGCTTCTGAAAATGAGATAAGGGAAAGAATCATAAAGACAGGAAGGGAATATTTTGGATTAATACCAAGCTATGTCTCAAAGGACCGCATTGTTTTTTCCAGCAGGCTATTATATGAGCTTTTTATTGATTATTTGTCTTGTGGAACAGGAGCGTATAAAAAAAGAGTGCCTCCCTTGATATTTTCTTTGCCGAAACATAAATTGAGGCACTTCATTTCCGGTTATTTTGACGGTGACGGCTCTGTCAGTCTTTCAGATGCAAGGGTTACGTGCGATTCTGTTAGCGGTGAACTTCTTTCAGGTTTGGAATTGTGTCTTGCCAGATTTGGAATATATACCCGGAAGTATGTTTATAAAAAGAAGCCGGGTCCGAAAGTTCGTGCATTCTATATAAGGAAGAAGAGGGCTATACCTAAATTTGAAATCACCAAGCTGCTTGTGCCAAGCACTTTTATTTTAAATTTTTATAATGAGATAGGATTTGGCATAAAACGCAAGCAAAATATATTGAAAAAGGTTGTAAATACAACAAAACCCTATGGTATGAAGATAAGGCATGATTCAAAGACAGTTTATCCAAGAATTATTTCTATACAGGAATGTAGTGAAGAAGAGACATTCTGTTTAAATGTTGAAGGTCACAGGATAGCTCCTAATGGGTTAATGACATACCAATGTGACGGGGATGAAGCAGCCATAATGATGCTCATGGACCACTTGCTTAATTTCTCAAGAAAATTCCTGCCTGACAGAAGAGGGGCAACACAGGATGCGCCTTTGCTTATCACAACAAAGCTGATTCCTGCTGAGGTTGATGACATGGTGTTTGACATGGATACTGCCTGGAGGTATCCTATTGAGCTTTATGAGATGGCTGAGCAGTATAAATCACCGTCTGACATCAAAACAATCGAGACATTCAGGCAAAGGCTTGGAAAGGAAAGCCAGTATGAAGGCATTGGATTTACGCATGGCACTTCTGACTTTAATGTGGGCGTTCTTTGCAGCTCTTACAAGTCAATTCCCTCAATGAAAGAGAAAGTGATTAAGCAGATGATTCTTGCTGAGAAAATAAGGGCTGCTGATGCTGATGATACTGCCAGACTGATTATTGAAAGGCACTTCATAAGGGACATTAAAGGCAACCTGAGGAAGTTTTCAACACAGCAGTTCAGGTGTGTGAGCTGCAATGAAAAATTTAGAAGGCCGCCATTGAGCGGCAAATGCACCAAGTGCAACGGAAAGCTGCTTTTTACAATATCAGAGGGCTCTGTTGTTAAATATCTTGAGCCTGTTGAGGACTTGTCAAGAAAATACAAGCTGCCAACTTATCTGATGCAATCCATTGAAATAACAAGAAAAAGAATTGAATCTGTATTTGGCAGGGAAGCTGAGAAACAAGAAGGATTGAATAAGTGGTTTTAATTTAATTCTTTCTTTATTGATTCTGCTATTTGTTTTGCATAATAATTTGCTTTTTCTTTTGCTTCCACCATGACTCTCAAAAGAAGTTCTGTGCCTGAATATCTTACAAGAACTCTGCCTTTGCCTTCAAGTTCTGTTTCTATCTTTTGAATAAGTTTGTATGAACTGAGGGTTTCGATATCCTTTTTTTCTTTTACATGCACGTTGATTAGAACTTGAGGATATTTCTGCATTCCATCGGCAAGTTCTGAAAGAGGTTTTTTATATTCTTTCATTGCTTTTATTATTTCCAATCCGCAAAGTATTCCATCGCCTGTTGTTGAATAATCTGCAATAATTATATGCCCTGACTGCTCTCCTCCAAGGTTATAATTATTATTTTTCATCTCTTCAATAACATACTTATCTCCAACAATTGTTGTTTTAACTGCGATATTCTCTTTTTTCATTGCCTCTTCAAAGCCCGCATTGCTCATCACCGTTGAAACAACTGTATTATTTTTTAATCTGCCTTTATGTTTCATTAATTTTGCGCAGATGTAAAGAAGATAATCTCCGTCAAGCTCCCTGCCTGTTTCATCCACTGCAATAATCCTGTCTGCATCGCCGTCAAGAGCTATGCCTATGTCTGCTTTTTCTCTTAGCACTGTTTCTTTTAGATTATTTGTATGAAGTGCGCCGCAGTTGCAGTTTATATTATTTCCATTATGTTCTGTATTTATTGCAATAACTTCTGCTTTCAAATCACTGAAAATGTTTTTTGCTACAGTGCATGCAGCGCCGTTTGCGCAGTCAATAACAACTTTTATTCCTTTCATTGTGCTGTTGAATGAGCTTTTTGCAAATTCAATGTATTGCTCCTTTGCATTTGGTTGCATTGTTATTTTGCCTTTAGGCATTTCTTTTTGATCTTTGAGCATCAGATTTTCTATTTCTTCTTCTTTTTTATCATCAAGCTTGAAACCTTCTGAGGAGAATATTTTTAATCCATTGTCTTCTGCAGGGTTGTGGGAAGCGGATATCATTATGCCTGCGCCTGCGTTTAATTTTTTGGTTAGGTAAGCTACTGCTGGTGTTGGAAGAATTCCGGCAAGCACGGCTTCTTTTCCTGCCTTGCAGACGCCTTTTGCAACTGATTCTTCTAAATCAATTCCCGAGATTCTTGTGTCCCTTCCAATCACTATCTTTGAATTTTTAGAAGTTACTGCGACTGCATAGCCTAATTTTTCAGCAATATCTTTGGTTATCGGATATTCATAAGCTCTGCCCCTTATTCCATCAGTGCCAAAAAGCTTTCTCATCTTTGGTTAAAAGCTAAGAATTGTGTTTTTATATTTAATCAATCTGGAATTTTATCAAGGATTTGCTGCTCTTGTTGCCTTGTATCTGTCATAGTCAAAAAGATGCTGGCTTATTGACTTGCCGTTTGTTATGCACCATATTGCCTGCGCAAGGGGATAGGATATGTCAAGTACAGTAATATTAGGATATTTGTCTTTTTCAGGAATAAGGATGCTTTCTGTTGTGACTAACCTAATATTTTCATTAAGAAGCTTGTTTTTTGCAGTGCAGCTGAGTACAGGATGAGTGCAAAATGCAGTAATATCTTTTGCGCCTTTTGCTTTTAATGCCTTTGCCGCTTCCACTAGCGTTCCCCCTCCATCAACAATGTCGTCAGTAAGGATGCAATGTGAATCCTGAAGACTTTGGTCCACTATTATTCCCCTTACTTCTGAAATACCGGGCTTTACCCTTCTCTTGTCAACTATTGCAAGCGGTCTCTTGAAGTAGGTGGCATAATCGCTTGCGCGCTCGGCGCTTCCGTGGTCAGGCGCAACAAAAAAAATCCTTTCCATATCATTCATAAGATTCTTTTCAGTATATTCCGCATAGATTACAAAACTATCAAGCCCTTCAAATCCAATATCATAAAATCCCTCTATTTGCTTAAAGTGAGGATCAAGGTTAATTATCATGTTTGCTCCGGATGCCTCTGTTTTTTTTGCATAAACTTTTGCTGAAATTGGACTTCTGGTTCTTATTCCTTCCCTCTTTGCTCTCCTATCCTGCCTTTGATAAGGCATATAGGGCATCACATTATTTATTGTGCTTGCCCCGTTTCTTTTAAGAGCATCATTTAATGTAAATAATTCGGCGTATCCATTTGAAGATTCGTATACAAGCATATCCGAGCTTGGTCTTTTCATTTGATTCTTATCCCAATTAACAGGGCAGATATTAAAAGATTTTAAAAGAAAAACATCCCTTCCCCTTATATTGCATACAATATTTTCATCTATTTCTCCATTGTTGAATCTGTTTATGAAAAGCCCGTCAGGATTAAAAGGCGTAAGCCCTCCATGTATTTCTCTTTTTGACAATTCAGTATAAACGCGTTCTGCAAGGCTCAAGCTGCCGTAATCCGCAAGAATTATCACTTTTTTGAACTCGTCGCCCATAGGGGTGAAGAATTATTGGTAGTATAAAAAGCTTATGTGCCAGAATTACTTTTTGGAAGGGCCCGGAAGAATTTCCTTTATTTTTTCAATAAATTCAGCCACTCTGTGGCCTTCTTCAGTAAGCTCTATTGTCTTGATTCTGCCGTTTTTTTCAAAATTAACAAGCCTTGCTCTTTCCATATCCTGGAGAATTTTTACTGCGTGAGAATATGTGCAATTTACGTCTTTCGCGAGGACGCTTCCGTACTTGTTTTTTCCCTGTTTTCTAAGCTCAACCAGCAAATTAGCGGGTTTTGCCCTGAAAAACACGTCAAACATTTCCTTTGTTTTTTTCGCCATTCTTTATTCCCCTGGATATATATGCTCTAAACTATATATTCAATCACTTATATTTAAATCTTTGCTTATAGCGTTAACTTAACTTAGAACTTACTATTCTAATGCAAGAAAATATATAAAGATTTGTGTGTAGCCACTGGCTGTTGACGTCACAATACATCAAAAGAATTAAATAGGGGCTGAATATAAGGAGATACCATGCTTGACATACAATTGTTCAGGGAACATCCGGAAATAGTGAAAAAGAACCTTGAAAAAAGGAAGGATTCTGACAAACTTGAACAGGTTAATGAGATTGTAAAGCTTGATTCTGAGTGGAGAAAGAGAAAGACTGAGCTTGATTCCTTAAGAGCAGAAAGGAATAAGGTAAGCATGGAGATAAACCAGCTGAAGAAGGCCGGCAAGGATGCTTCCAAGCAGATTAAGAAGGCTGCAGACATTCCAAAGCAGATTGCTGAAGAGGAGAAATGGGTGTCTGAAGCAGAGGATAAATTAAAAAATTACTTGATGAGAATGCCAAACATATTGCACGAATCTGTTCCTTATGGGAAGGATGATTCTGAGAATGTTGAAGTGAGAAAGTGGGGAAAAATTCCAAAGTTTGATTTTGAATTGAAAACTCACGTTGAAATTGCAGAGAAGCTTGGAGCTGACTTTGACAGGGCAACAAAGCTTTCAGGAAGCGGATTCTTTGTTTTGACTGGAGAGATTGCATTACTGGAGCAGGCAATAGCAAGATATGCAATTGACTTGATGGTAAAGAAAGGTTATTCCTTATTCCTGCCTCCCCTGATGATGAAGAGAAAGCCATACGAAGGCGTTACTGATTTATCTGATTTTGAGAAAGTAATGTACAAGGTAGAGAATGAAGACGAGTATTTGATTGCAACTTCAGAGCACCCAATGGCTGGCTTTTACATGAACGAGACAATTGACGAGAAGGCATTGCCTATAAAATTTGTAGGATACAGCCAGTGCTTCAGAAAGGAAATTGGGGCGCACGGCATTGACACTAAGGGGCTTTTTAGAAGGCACCAGTTCAACAAGGTTGAGCAGTTTGTTTTCTGCAGGCCTGAAGATTCATGGAAGATTCACGAAGAGCTGATTAAGAATGCTGAAGAAGTTTTCAAGGGGCTTGAAATACCTTATCATGTTGTAAATATCTGCACAGGAGACATCGGCACTGTTGCTGCAAAGAAGTATGACATTGAGGCATGGATGCCAAGGCAGAACAAGTATGGAGAAGTTGTAAGCTGCTCAAACTGCACTGACTATCAGGCAAGAAGGCTGAATATCAAGTGCGGCAAGGAAGGCGGCGAAAAGAGAGTATTGCACACATTGAATTCCACTGCTGTCGCGACTTCCCGTGCATTGGTTGCTGTTCTTGAGAATTACCAGAACAAGGATGGGACAGTTAAAGTTCCTAAAGTGCTTGTTCCTTACATGAATGGATTAAAGGTTTTGGGCAAGAAATAGTTATTACTTTCTAATAACCATAAGGTTTAAATACCGGCTTTTTGACTGAAATACGAGGTTTTAGGG
Organism: Candidatus Nanoarchaeia archaeon; assembly: GCA_041659245.1. GTDB lineage: Archaea > Nanobdellota > Nanobdellia > SCGC-AAA011-G17 > GW2011-AR17 > UBA9640. The sequence continues at coordinate 39,526 of JBAZYQ010000004.1, read as the reverse complement.
GAAATATAATATGAAAATACTTGCAATAGGCGACTTTCACGGCGATACGCAAATGGCTAAAAAGGCTGCTGAAAGAGCTGATAAGGAAAAAGTGGACCTTGTAGTTATATGCGGGGATATTACACAAGACGGGATCACTACTGACAACTTAGTCGGAGCTTTCAAGCAGAAGGTTTTGCTGGTTCCAGGAAACCACGAAGGCAATGACATTGCTGATTTTCTTGCTGAAAGATATGGCGGAAAGAACCTCCACGGTTATGCTTATAGAATAGACAATTTGGGCTTCTTTGGCTGCGGCTCTGCAAACGTTGGGCAGTTTGGGCTTACTGAAACAGAGATATTTGACACTTTGAAGAAAGGCGCTAAATACACAAAAGATTGCAGGAAGAAGATAATGGTAACTCATGTTCATCCAAAAGGCACTTTGATGGCAAAATTCTCAAGCTTTGTGCCTGGAAGCGATGGGGTAAAGAAAGCGATTGAGGAATTCCATCCGGATATATTATTTTGCAGCCATGTGCATGAGGCAGAAGGCATTGAAGAGAAGATAGGGAATACAACTGTCATTAATGTCGGAAGAAAAGGCAAGATTATTGAGTTATAGGCTATAGATAAACTTAAATAAAAGGGATTCTATTATTTTATTATGAGACTATTTATACTTCTGCTGGTTTTAGCAGCAATGCTCCTTATTGGCTGTTCTGTTCAAACTTTAGAAGAACAGGATAAGCAAATAAAAGAACAAGATAAGCAAAGCACCGCCTGTCCTAATACTTGTGATGAAACAGCTTTAAGGGGAAGGATAGATTCCGCATTTGGATTTGATTCTTATACAATACAATGCAGTGAATGTGACTTAAGCAGGGGTGGGTTTATCAAGGCGAGAATAGTTTTTGAGGGTTCTGCAGCTATGAATCTTTATTACCATAATGGATGGTGTTCTTCTGGCGGAGCAGACTGCGGATGGGAAGTTAGCGTTACGTCATATACCCGTGATAAATTTGAAGATGTTAAGGAAAAATTCTGCGGACAATTGCAATCAGAGGGCTATACGGGGGAGATTCCGGCAGGCGGGGTATGCGGAACCCAACAATATGATACTACTGAGGATGTTCGCCAGAAATGCATGAAGGGGGAGTATGATACTATTGATAGTCAGCGTGCTTCTTTCTCTGTAGTTCAAGAAGGCAATAGATGCGGCTATTCAGTGAGCAAAGGGGTATTGCACACATTTTAAATACTTAAACCGCGTATTAAGGGAAATATGATTGGCTACATAATGCTGCTTGTTGCGCTGATTGTATTATCGGCTTTTTTCTCTGCGTCAGAGATAGCAATATTCTCAACAAGCACTGCAAAAGTAAGGTCTTTGCTTGAAAAAGGGGTTAGGGGCTCTAAAAAGCTGGATTATCTTAAAAGCAATCCCAAAAAGACACTTTCCACAATACTCATAGGAAATAATATTGTTAACATATCTGCTTCCTCAATCGCAACAATGCTTGCAATAAGGGTTTTTGGGGATTTAGGCACAGGGCTTGCAACAGGCGCAATGGTTTTATTGATACTTGTTTTTGGGGAAATATCACCAAAAGCATATGCCACCCATCATGCTGAGCCAGTAGCATTGTTTGCAGCGCCAATATTGCTTTTTTTAATGAAAGCGCTTTATCCTATTGTAATTATATTTGAGTTCACTGCAAGAAAGCTTACAGGCACTGAATCTGGAATGAAGCCTCAAGCTGTAACAGAAGAAGAATTAAAAGCAACTCTTGAAATGAGCGCTGCTTCAGGCAATGTAAAGAAGGAAGAGAAAGAGATGATTGAGAGTGTTTTAAGGTTTAATGACATTACTGTTCGAGAAGTAATGACTCATCGCAGCGAGATGGTTTGCATTGATGAGTCAATGAAGATAAAAGATGCTGCAGAAATAATGGAAGCAGAGGGATTTTCAAGATATCCTGTCAATAAAAAATCAAAAGAAAATATTGTAGGGGCGGTTCATATTAAAGATGTATTTTTTGCAGCTACAAAAGGCAACGGCAATAAGCCAATGAAAAGCGTGACGACCAAGATTGAGTTTGTGCCGCAGCACATGCTTCTTAATCAATTGTTTAAGGAGTTTCAGGACAAGCAGATGCATATGGCTATTGTTGCAAATGATCACGGAGAGGTTATAGGGCTCGTGACTCTTGAGGACTTGCTTGAAGAGCTTGTCGGAGAGATTATTGACGAGACGGATGTCAGGCAGCATTTGATTAAAAGACTTGACAAGCAGACTGTTTTGGCTCACGGAACCACTGAACTCAGGTCACTGAACAGATTCTTCCATACTACTTTACCCGGCTCCCTTAATGATTCATTAAGCAAGATTATTTTGAAGAATATTAAGAAGTTCCCGAAGCAGGATGAAGTGATTAACATAAACCAGAATGAGATTACGATTGTAGAGGCAACGCCAAAGAAGATTGTCAAGGTTAAGATTAAGAAGATGTATGAGTGAGTAAGGCTTTTTTATTATTTATTTTTGTAATGGTTTGCCAGAAATAAAGCTCCTATCGTAAGGAATACTATGCTTCCTATTATTGAGATTGGGTTGATTGCTTTTGTTGGAAACATTAATAGCGTGGTTATTGCCCATATTATGCAGGCAATTCCAATTGTCATGAAGATGATTCCACCTCTGAGCTCATGCTTCCAGGAGATTAAAAGCAGAGCAATTAAAACAAATGAAGGGATGTTGTGCATAAGCAATCCAATTAATATTTGGCTAAAACCAGAAGCTGAATCAAAAACGTCCAAAGAGAAGATTGCAAGGAAAAGCGCAAATACAATGAGGGCTATTCTTGGCGCCCAAAATAATGCTTTGTTAATCTTTTTCTTCATCTGTAATCATTAGACACCTGCCTATATAATATTTGCCATTTAGTAGGTAGCTATCTCGGAAAATTTATTCACTTTTGCTCGAAACATTTAAATATCCTTTCATAGCATACCATATCCATCATGTATGACTTCAATGCTGTGGAAAATGAAATAATCAAATACTGGGAAACAAACAAGATTTATCCCAAGGCAAAGAAGAAAGTAGAGGGCAAGAAGAAGTTCTACTTTTTACAAGGCCCGCCTTACACAAGCGGCAGATTGCATATGGGGCATGCGTGGAACAATTCCCTTAAAGACATGGTTCTGAGATACAAGAGAATGCAGGGCTTTGATGTCTGGGACAGGGCTGGCTATGACATGCACGGCTTGCCTACAGAGCATAAAGTTCAGGCTCAATTTGATTTGAAGACAAAAGAGGATATTGTTAACTTTGGATTAGACAGGTTTGCAAAGGAATGCATTAAATTTTCTTCTGAAAAGGCAAAATTAATGGATGCTGACTTATGGCGGTTGGGCATATGGATGGATTATGACAATGCCTACTGGCCTATCAAGAATGAATACATAGAAGGAATCTGGTGGCTGATAAAGAAAGCGCATGAGAAAAAGAGGCTTTATGAAGGCTTGAGGACAATTACGTGGTGCGCCAGCTGCGGCACTGCCCTTGCAAAGCACGAGTGCCAGTACAAGGAAGTTGAAGAGCAGTCCATTTATGTCAAGTTTAAGATTAAAAACAAGAAAGACGAGTATTTCCTGATTTGGACAACAACGCCCTGGACAATTACATTCAATCTTGCAATAATGGCTAATCCTGAGCTGGATTATGTTAAAGTAAAATCAGGCAATGAAAAATGGATTCTTGCAAAAGGGCTTGCAGGCCCTGTGATGCAGGCTGTTGTTGGAGTGCCTCTTGAGATTCTTGAGGAATTCAAAGGCTCAAAGCTTGAAGGCATGGAATATGTTCATCCGTGGGAAGATGAAATAAAAGATTACGGGGAATTAAAGAAAAATCATCCTAAAGTGCATACAATCCTTATGTCTGAGGAATATGTATCCCTTGATGCAGGCTCAGGCCTGGTTCACTGCGCTCCTGGCTGCGGTCCTGAAGATTATGAAGTCGGGTACAAGAATAATGTTCCGCCTTACAATAACATAGACCAGTATGGCATTTTCCCGCAGGGAATGGGCAGATTCTCCGGCTTGAAGGCAAAGACTGATGACAAGAAGTTTATACAGGCTCTTGAAGAAAAAGGAGTTCTTGTTGCGCAGGTGCCTGTTGAGCACGACTACGCGCACTGCGAAAGATGCCACAATCCTGTTGTGTTCAGGACAACAAAGCAGTGGTTCTTCAAGGTTGAGGATATGAAAGAAAAGATGGTTAAGGACAATTCAAAAATAACCTGGGTTCCTGATGCAGGCAAGAATGCGTTTGATTCCTGGCTGAATAATATAAGAGACAACTCAATCACAAAGCAGAGATTCTGGGGAACTCCTATTCCAATCTGGAAATGTGACAAGTGCAGTAATCTTGTTGTTGTTGAAAGCGTTGATGAATTAAAAAAGCTAAATGCAAAGAACATTCCTGAATCTCTGCACAAGCCATGGATTGACGAGACAACTATTCCATGCAAATGCGGCGCTGAGATGCACAGATTGCCTGACATTATTGATGTTTGGGTTGATGCCGGAAGCGCTTCGTGGAACTGCCTGTATTATCCAAAAAGAAAAGACTTGTTTGAAAGATTTTTCCCTGCTGACTTCATATTAGAGGCAAAAGAGCAGGTAAGGGGATGGTTTAATCTTCTCACAGTTGCTTCAATGATTGCATTTGACAAGCCCTGTTTCAAGGCTGTGTATATGCATGGGATGCTCACTGATGTTGAGGGAGAGAAAATGTCCAAATCCCTTGGCAATGTAATTTCACCTTATGAGCTTGTTGACAAGCACGGAGCTGACACATTAAGGGCATACCTTTGCTCTGCAAGGGCTGGCGAGGATATTTCATTCAGCTGGGAAGAAGCAAGCCAGAGATACAGGAATTTCACAATATTGTGGAATGTGCACAGCTATCTGATAGAATATGCCAAGAATAACTCATTGAATCCTTCAAAACTAAAGCCAAAGAAGCTGGGACTTGAAGAAAAATACATGCTTTCAAAATTAAACAATACAATCAAGGAAGTTACATCGCTTTATGATGCTTACCTTCTTGATGAAGTTCCTAAGAAGCTTGAGGAATTGTTTTTGGAATTAAGCAGGGTTTACATACAGCTTACAAGAGAGAAAATAGCTTCAGAGCCTGAGACAGTTGTTTATACTATTTACACAGTGCTGATGGAATCAATCAAGATGCTTTCAACTGTTGCGCCGTTCATATCAGAAAAGATTTATTTGAATCTCAAAGAGGCGTTTGGATTAAAAGAGGAAAGCGTCACGCTGCTTGAATGGCCTTCTGCTGACAAGAAAATGATTAATGAGAAGCTTGAAACACAGATGGCTCTGGCGCAGGGCATGATACAGGCAATGCTCTCGGCAAGAGAAAAAGTGCAGATTGGCGTAAGATGGCCTTTGAAAGAAGTCATTGTCGCGACTGCAAACAAAGATGTTAAGGAAGCTGTTGTTTCTTTGAAAGACTTGATTAAGAAGCAGGTTAATGTGAAAAATGTGAAAGCTGAAGAAGGATATTCAAAGCTAAAGGCAAATGTAAAGCCAAACCTGAATGCAATTGGAAGGGATTTCAAGCAAAATGCTTCAGTCATATTAAAACAGCTTGATGCAAAAGCGCTTGAAAAGCTGAGAAAAGACGGCAAATTGAATATTGGTGATTTCCCGCTTACAAAAGAGCACATTATTGTTGAGGAAATACTGCCTCCTGATGTTTCTGCAGCTGATTTCAGGCATGGGGCTGTGTATTTGGACACTACGACTAATGCTGAATTGGAAGCAGAAGGATTTGCAAGGGAAGTATCAAGAAGAGTTCAGGAATTGAGAAAGAAGAATGGATTGACAAAATCTGATTCAATTGAATTGTCAATTGTTTCTGATGTAGATTTGAAGAAGTGGGAGAAAGAGATTATGGCAAAGGTTGGAGCCAAGAAAATTCATTTTGAAGGCAAGGAACTGGCAATAAAGCAGGAAGAGAAGATTAAGGGCAGGAATTTTGTTATTTCTTTCAAAAAGCTGTAAAAATTCATTTATAAACCACTACCTTTATAAACCCCTTTAGGTATTTATCCTTTAAATAGTGTTTATAAACCCTGCCGAGCATAGCGAGGTGGGGTTTGGAACGCAGTGACATAATGCCTCGAGGGAGCACCTTTGGGGCTTTTGGAGGACTAAAATGACAGTAAAAAAGGAAATAAAAATACAGAACATTGTCGCAACAACAAGCCTTGAGCAGGCAATACCGCTTGTAAAGCTTGCTGAAGCGCTGCCAAACACAGAATACAATCCTGAGCAGTTTCCAGGGCTTGTAATGAGAATAAAAGAGCCTAAGACATCTGCCTTGATTTTCAGCTCCGGCAGAATTGTGTGCACAGGCGCAAAGTCAATGAAGAAAGTCAATGAGGCAATTGTTTGCATCATAAAAAATGTTGAAAAGATTAAGATTAAGATTAAGGTAAAGCCAAAGGCAATTGTGCAGAACATGGTTGCTTCAGGAAGCATTGGAATTGATTTGAACCTGAACTCATTGGCAATTGACATGGAAAACACAGAGTATGAGCCTGAGCAGTTTCCAGGATTGGTTTACAAATTGCCGGGAACAAGGGCGACATTCCTGCTTTTCAGCAATGGAAAAATTGTATGCACAGGCACTCGCAGCGAATCAAAGTTGAATGAGGCTGTTGACATGCTTATTGTAAATCTTGCAAAGAAAGGCTATAAGTAAGCCTTTTTTATTCTTTTTTTCAATTCTTTTGTAAATTCTGATGTTTTTCAGCCAAAAGCTTTAAGAATACGATTAGCTTAGCCTCTTTCGGGGTGGGTAGCGGTTATCTTTAAATAGGTTTGATAACTAATACTCCTAAAGGGAAAAGAGACAAAATGGCAATAGAACTTCGAGATCTTGTGGACCTTTTCCAGGAGTTTCTGGAATCTGATTACATAGTTGAGCTGCAGGAAGCCGCTGCCAAAGGCGTCAAGGCAATCTCAATTGATTTCTTCAGGCTTGCAAAGTTTAGGTCAGAAGCAGCAGAGCAATTGCTTGATGACCCTGACAATACTCTGAAGGCTCTGGAAGAAGCAGCAGTTGTAATGGGCTTTAAGGTCAAGGCAAGGTTCAAGAACCTGCCTGACAGCCAGCAGGTATTCATAAGAAATGTAAGGGCAGAGCACCTTGGCAAACTAATCTCAATAACAGGCATCATAAGGCAGTCCTCGGATGTAAGGCCTGAAGTAATATCGGCAAGGTTTGAATGCCCTTCCTGCGGCAATGTGCTTACAATTATACAGACTGATGCAAAATTCAAGGAGCCGTCAAGGTGCGCCTGCGGAAGAAAGGGTTTTTTCAGGCAGCTGTCAAAAGAGATGACAGATGCGCAGAGGCTTGTTCTTGAAGAATCTCCCCAGACACTTGATGGCAATGCGCAGCCAAAAAGGCTTTCCGTGTTTTTGAGGGATGACTTGGTTGAGCCAAAGATGGAAAAAAGAACAACCCCAGGGTGCAGTGTTTGCGTTTCAGGCATTGTGCGCGAAGTTCCCATACCTCACAAGCTTGGCGGCATAATGACCAGGTTTGATTTGGCAATGGACGCCAATCACATTGACCCCTTGCAGGAAGATTTCTCGGAAATAATAGTTTCAAAAGAAGAAGAAGCAGAGATAAAGAAGCTTGCAAAGGAAAAATCAGTTTATAACAAGCTTATTGCATCTGTTGCTCCAAGCATTTATGGCTATGACATGGTAAAGCTGGCGCTTGCACTGCAGATGTTTGGCGGCGTAAGAAAGCAAAAGAAAGACGGCACGTTCATAAGGGGAGACATGCACATACTTCTTGTCGGTGATCCTGGAGTTGCAAAGTCGCAGATGATTATATTTATTTCAAAAGTTGCCCCCAAGTCAAGATTTGTAGCTGGAAAAGGCGCTTCAGGAGCAGGGCTCACAGCAACTGTTGTCAAGGATGAATTCCTGAGAGGATGGGCTTTGGAAGCAGGTGCAATGGTTTTGGCTGACAAAGGATTGCTTTGCATTGATGAATTGGATAAGATTTCAAAAGATGACACAGCTGCTTTGCACGAAGCGCTTGAGCAGCAGCAAATCAGCATTGCAAAAGCAAATGTCCAGGCAACACTAAGGGCGCAGACAACTGTTCTTGCAGCTGCAAATCCCAAGATGGGAAGGTTTGACCCTTACGGAGTCATAGGGCAGCAGATTGACTTGCCTCCTGCATTAATCAGCAGGTTTGACCTGATTTTCATAATGAGAGATTTGCCTGAAAAGGAAAAAGATACTAACATTGCAACAAAAGTTTTAATGAACCAGAGCATGATGGGCGCAGAGCCTGATATAAAAGCAGACTTGCTCAGGAAATATGTTGCGTTTGCAAAACAGCTTAGGCCTATTCTTTCCGAGGAAGCAAGGGAAGAAATAAAGAATTTCTATGTCAAGCTGAGAAATTCAGGCACTGTCGGAGAAGGAATAAAGCCAATACCAATAACTCCAAGGCATCTTGACGGCATTGTCAGATTGGCAGAAGCGTCTGCGAAAGTAAGGCTTGCAAAAGAAATTACTGTTGAAGACGCAAGAAGGGCAATTGACCTGCAAAGATTTTGCCTTATGGAAGTTGGGCAGGACCCTGAGACAGGGCAGATTGACATTGACAGGATAAGCGGAATGCCTACTTCGGAAAGGGCAAAGGTTGTTGGCGTCAGGGAAATTATCTATAACATGAGCAAGGATATCAAGACAATGGAAGTTGAAAGAATACTTGAAGAGGCAGACAAAAGAGGCATACCAAGGCACAAGGCTGAGGATGCAATTGAAAAATTAAAAAGAGATGGGGATATCTATGAGCCAAAGAGGGGTTTTGTAGAATTGACTAAATAAACATGGAAAACAAAAGACAAACAGCATGCATATTCTGGATTAGGGATTTGGCTAATGCAACTCCTGAATTAAACAGCGACGGCTTTAGGGTATTTTCAGTAAATGGCAAGATTGCAAGAAGAGTAAATGTCATTGCTGCTGTGATTGATTCTTATGACAATCTGGAAAAAAGATACAGCTCAATCACACTGGATGACGGCTCTGCGCAAATAAAGGTTAAAGCGTGGGATGAGGATACTGCAATAGTCGGAGACATAAAAATAGGCGACATGGTTCTTGTTGTGGGGCTTTTGCACGAGTCAAAAGGCGAAGTATTCCTAAGGCCTGAGATTGCAAGAAAAGTTGAAACATCGTGGGTTGTTGCAAGAAAGAAATATCTTGAAACCACTTACGGCAAGAAAGAGGCGGAAGTGTTCAAGGTTAGCGAGGAAATCATTGATGAGGCTGTTGAGCCCACAATGGAGGCAAGAGGCAAGATAATATCCATGATTTCTGCTGCGAATGACGGCATGATTAATGTTGAAGAGCTTATGATTAATTCCGGAATGCACGAGAGGCTTGTTGAGAAAATTCTTGAAGAGCTGATTAAGGACGGCGAGATATTCAGGCCCAAGGCAGGGTTTGTGCAGGCAATCTGAAGCAGAGCAACCTCTGGAGCGTAAGGCACAGGTCGAGCACCGCAGGCGAGGAGCGGAAGAGTTGGCGTGTGCGGGATTAAACTTATTTTTTCTTGGATTTTATTTTTCCGACTATCCAGCCAATTAACGCTCCGATTGCTGAATATTCTACCAAGGAGATTATGAACATTAGAACCATATCACTTATTATGCCAACATTTATAACGCCCATAATTTCAAGTAAGAAAAGAGTGGGGATAAAAGGGACAATTAAAGGGGTAAGAAATGCCGTGGTGTCCTCTGAGCTTAAAATTATATTCACCACAAAAAGCAGAATGCCAAATATAACACAAAGTATTAATCCAAATAACGCTCCCTTGAGCCAGTAAGGCTTTGACTTCCACCATTCTTTGAAAGACATAAGGAAAAATAAACTCTTGAAGTATAAAAGTCTTTCCTGAGCACACACCAATTGAACCTAACTGATTATATGCGAGAAGCGACGAGAATACTGCTAAAATCTGTGTTTCAGGCGGCTTTATGTAAAGCCATTCTTTGATTTTTTGTTGTCACAATTCAGTTAGCCAGCTTTGACGACGGTTCTCAAAAAGGGCTTTCGGAGATGTCGGAAATTCTAGTGTTTTTATCTTATTTTTGCCTGTTTTTTTCAGATTTGCTGCGGGAATTTTCAAGGGTTACCGTAAAAACGCGTGTTTTTTAGCCGAAGAGTTTATGAAGGGGCTATCTTTTCTGCGGATAATGGCTATTGACAGCAAGACTTATAAATTAGTTCCTATTATAGATACTATTATGCAAAGCAAGGAAGACAATATGCTTAAGCTGTTCTTTAACAGCCCTACAAGGGAATGGCATTTTGAGGAGATACTTAAGCAGGCAAAGATTACTAGGAGCAAGGCAGCAGGCTGGCTTAAGGAGTTTCTAAAGGATGGGTTGATAAAGAAGGTTAAGGAAAAAGGCAAGATGCCCTATTATACAGGCAATTATGAATCAGCTGCATACAAAAACAGAAAAAAGCTGTTTGCTCTTAATGAGCTTTACAATTCAGGGCTTTTAAACCATCTTGTTTCTTTGCCGGCAGCAGATACAGTAGTTCTTTTTGGCAGCTTTTCCCGCTCTGACTGGTATGAGAAAAGTGATATTGACATTTTTATTTATGGCGATTATTCCGGGCTGAAAATTGCCGGTTTTGAGCAAAAGCTTCATAGGGATATTGAAATATTTAATTGCAAGGACAAGGGTGAGCTTAAAAAATTTGGCGAAGGGCTTTTAAGCAACATAATAAAAGGCAATCTTATCAAGGGAAACATGGATTTTGTGAGGGTTGGTATAAATGCCTGAATATCTTGAGCTAAAAGAGGCATTTTGCAGATGCAAAAAAGAAGGAAAATTTATAGAATCTGATTTTGTGGATATTCATAAGATAAAATCAACATTGGATATTGCAGAAGGCGATATAAGTTCAGCCAACCGCCTTATTGCAGATATTCCTAAAAACAGCATAGAATGGAACAGCGTTTACAAGCTTTATTATGATGCCTTGCATGAACTGGCTGAATCGTTCCTGCGCTTTGACAGGGTTAAGATTGACAACCACCAATGCCTGTTTGCATATTTGTGCGAAACGCACCCTGAACTGGACTTTAACTGGGATTTCTTTGAAATAGTGAGGACCAAGAGGAACGGAATCCATTATTATGGCACACCTGTCAGTTTTGATGACTGGAAAAGTGTTGAATTGCAGTTCAGGCTTTATTTCAGTAAATTAAAGGAAGAGATAAGGAACAAGCTGAAGGCTATCTAAGAAAGGGGTAAATTTGTGAGTCTAGAAAATTAATTGTTGATTTTTTCTTCAAGACGCTTTTTAATAAACTTTAGATGGGATTCAAAATCTTCATCTTTATCTGTAGGACAGCGAAAATCAAAACTTAAAAAACCAGGTCCATTAATGAGAGGTAACCTACCACTTGTAGGAATTTGACTATAAAGGATATCATACTTTTGTAGAAGTGATTCAACATATTGCCCTTCGGCTGTTCGTTCATCAGAATAAAGCCTTACTTGTGGAATACCTCTCTCTGTCATATTAATTTATAAGTATTGAGAAACTTCTATTTAAGTATATCTGTTTGCGGCGAGCAATTGTGCATAACTGATTATATACCCAAAAGAGTTAATATCAAATTTTATAACATCTTTCCCTACGGCTTTCTCAAGACGTTCTGAGGCAAAGTATTATAAATTCGCCTGTTTTCGTGATACCTATGCCAAACAACATATTCGATTACAGCTCTTTGCTTAAAAGGGCAAGGGGGCTTTTGCCTGACATTCACCTGAAGTCCGAAAGGTTTGAAATACCCAAGGTAAAAGGGCATGTGGAAGGAAATAAGACCATTATGGCTAATTTCCAGGATGTGTGCAATGCATTCAGGAGAGAGCCTACGCAGCTTTTGAAATACCTGCAAAGAGAGCTTGCAACGCCTGCTGCAATTGACGGCACAAGATTGATTATGGGTAGAAAGCTGACTTCAATGCTCATCAACTCAAAACTGGAGCAGTATGCAAAGGATTTTGTTTTATGCCCTGAATGCAACAGGCCTGACACGCAGCTTAAGAAGGAAGGCAATGTCCTTATGATGCACTGCACAGCCTGCGGAGCAAAAAGCCCTGTGAAGGCAAAAATAGCTTAGGAACAATATGGCTGGAAAGATTTTAATCAAGATTCATGACAGGGGCGTTGTTTCTGTATGCGATTCTGATTTGCTTGGAAAAACACTTGATGAAGGAGACTTGCATCTTGAAGTAAGCGAGAAATTCTTCAAAGGCGAGGAAAGGACAGAGGAATATATCATAGGAATATTGAAATGCACAGGCAATGCGACGATTGTAGGCAAGAATTCAATAGAGCTTGCAGTGAAAAATGAAATAGTTGAGGAGAAATGCGTAAAGAAAATAGGTAGTGTGCCGTTTGCTTACGTGTTTGCAATATAGAATGAGCCACGAAACACCAAAACATGCTGAATATTTTGAGGCAATCATCCAGCTTCGCTGCGAGAAAGATGATTTATCAAGATTGGATGAGGTTTTAAGATTCATACACAACAGAATAAAGGCAAGGCCGCAGGTGTTCATCTCAAAGATGAAAAAACTAGATACAGGCGTTGATATTTACATGTCTTCGCAGAGCTATGCCAGGGCGATAGGAAAAAAGCTCAAGAAATCATTCAAGGGCGACTTGAAAATAACAAGAACGCTTCATACAATGGACAGGATGACAAGCAAGCAGGTTTACAGGGGCACTATTCTTTTCAGGCTTAAGCCAAAAGAGGAAGAGGCTGAGGAAGAAAATACTGACGAAGATGAAATTCAAGATGAAGATAGTGAGGAATAAAATACATATTCCAAAATCCAGTTTCTGATATATCTTTAGCAATAATATCATTGCAGAAGCAATATGCTTAAATAGGTGTAATTCAGATTAAAATTATCAGTTTTGGTTTTCATAAACAAGAGGGGTGGGGCAAATGGAACTTCCGGAATATGCAAAAGACAGGGTAAAATTTTCAAATCCAAAGGTGGCAGAAGCATTCGTCAGCAAGTATTCTTTCAAGGACTCCGAGGGAAAGCCCATTGAAAATCCCGAGCAGGTATTCTATAGGGTTGCAAAAAGAATGGCTGATGTTGACATGCAGTATAATTCATCTCTTGACCTGGAAGCAAAAACAAAAGAGTATTTTGAGATGATGGCTAATTTTGAATTTCTTCCAAACACTCCCACGTTGATGAATGCAGGCCAAAGCGACCAGCTTGCCGCCTGCTTTGTTCTTCCAATCAGGGACAGCAGGAAAAGCATATTCACAACTCTCGCAGATGCTGTTGAAATACAGGCTTTTGGAGGCGGAACAGGGTTTGATTTTTCAGACTTAAGGCCAAAGGGCTCAAGGATAAGCACAACAAGCGGCAGGTCTTCAGGACCAATCTCTTTCATGGAAGTTTATGATATTGCAATAGGAAAAACAATTGCCCAGGGCGGAAAACGAAAAGGCGCAAACATGGGCACAATGAATTATGACCATCCTGACATTGTGGAATTCATTTATACAAAATTTTATTGCGAACTGATAAGCACTAAACTGCAGGAAATGAGAAATTCAGAGGAAAAATATGAGCAGTGGGCCGGAAAAAGGGAAGCCCCAATGGCCGGGTTTAACCTCTCTGTGAAGATAAGCGACGAGTTCATGAAGCTTGCGCTTTCAGGCGGATTTTATCCATTGAGAAATCCGCATAAAAAAGGTGAAGATGCATTAATGACAAAAGAAGAGCTTGAAAAGCTTGTCATATTCGGAAACTCAGATGAAACATTCAAGAATGATTTTGGATTGGACGGGGATGATGTAATTAATGTCCATGAAAAAGAGGGCAGCCAGTACAGGAAAATAGGAAAGATTCAGGACGGAAAAGTATGCCTTGATGCAAAGAAAATGCTATCGCTTATTTCTGACATGGCCTGGAGATGCGGATGCCCCGGCATAATATTCATTGACAGGATGAATTCTGCAAATCCCACACCAGGAGATGAAATAGACATTCCGGGTGTTGGAACAATAAAAACAACAAATCCCTGCGGCGAGCAGCCATTGCTGTCTTATGAAAGCTGCAATCTTGGTTCTATCAATCTTGTAAAAATGCTTAAGCGCGAAAATGGAAAAGTTGAATTAGACTATCTCAAGCTTGAGCAGACTGTTTCAAAAGCATACAGCTTTTTGGACAATGTGATTGATGCAATAAAATACCCTGAATCTGTAAAGGACAAGTTTGACCCTGTTGTAAAGGCAAACAGGAAGATAGGGCTTGGAATAATGGGGCTGGGAGATGCGCTTATTGAACTGGGCTATGCCTATGATTCTGAAGAGGGAATAAAATTCGCAAAAGAGGTAATTGGCTTTATAAAATCAAAAGCCCTTGAAGAGTCAGAGAAAAGGGCATTGGAAAGAGGGGCTTTCCCTAATTTTAAAAGAAGCATTTACAAGGAAGGAAAGCCAAGAAGAAATGCAACTCTTACAACAATAGCGCCTACAGGGACAATAGGCACAATGGCTGAAGTATCAGAAGGCATGGAACCTCTTTACGGATTGTTTTATTTCAGGAAAACAGGCGAAGGCAAAATAATTCCCATTGAAAGAAATGCTTTTAAGGTATTGAAGAATGTTATTAAAGAAAGAGGCATTGAGCTTTCAAATTCTGATTTGGAAACCATTATCTCTTCCGGAGGAGTGCAGAAAACCTCTTTGCCTGATGATATCAAGAGAAGGTTCAAGATTGCCTATGACTTGGATTATAAGGCACACATAAGGATGCAGGCTGCAATCCAAAGTTCTGGTGTTGACAATGCAGTAAGCAAGACAAACAACCTGCCTAACAGCGCCAGTGTTGAAGACATAATAAATGCATACACTTTTGCATGGACAGAAGGATGCAAGGGAATCACTGTTTACAGGGATGGAAGCAAGAGCTATCAGGTATTGAATTTTGGGGATAAGAAACAGGATAAAAAACTAGTGCCTGGCACTGTAAGAATAAGAAAATCCAGGCTTCAGGGAAATACAGTGGAGATTGAGACTCCGCTTGGCCCTGCATTCATTACCATAAATGAGGATGATTATGGGATAAGGGAAACTTTTCTCAATATAGGAAAATCAGGCAGTGATGTTGAGGACTTTTCCCAGGCATTGGGAATGATGATTTCGCTGGCATGCAAATACAGCATTCCTTTGGATGAAATAACAAATAAGCTTATAGGAATAGGCGGGAAGAATGCTGTCGGCTTTGGGCCTTCAAGAGTGCTTTCTGTTCCTGATGGTGTCGGCAAGGCACTGGCAGATGCCCAAAAGAAATCTGAAACCAAAGACTCAAGCATTGATAAGCCTGCAGAGCATGCAAATACAAAATCATCTTTTACAGGAGACCTTTGTCCGCAGTGCGGAGGCAAGCTGGTTAAGGCAGGCAATTGCCCAAAATGCCCTGATCCCGCATGCGGATTTTCCAAGTGCTGACGAGAGCATACTTAAGTGGCTTTAGCCCAAACATTTATAAACCGCCTTGCTCATTTCTTGGTTTATGAGTATAGCAGAGAAGATGGCACAGGAGCAGGCTGACAAAGCTGCCGAAGAAATCTCAAGAGTGAAGCTGCCAAGGGGAACAGAAGTAATAGGAGTTCTTGAAGCAAGGCTGGGCGGCAGCAGGATGAGAGTCAGGTGCTATGACAACAAGACAAGAATCTGCAGGATTCCCGGAAG
Source organism: Candidatus Nanoarchaeia archaeon (assembly GCA_041659245.1). GTDB lineage: Archaea > Nanobdellota > Nanobdellia > SCGC-AAA011-G17 > GW2011-AR17 > UBA9640. Next base: position 23,667 of record JBAZYQ010000004.1, on the reverse strand, counting down.
GCTGAAGAAAAGGCTTTGGGTAAGGGATGGAGATACAGTTCTTGTTGAACCGTGGGAATTTGGCGGCAATGAAAAGGGCGATGTTATTTATGTTTATACAAGGAACCAGGTAAGCTGGCTTAAGAAGAGAGGCATTGTGAAAGACATACCTGTTTCAGAAGAATTTTAAATCTTTGATTCTAAATGGTGTCCTATGATTGACAGGAAAATTAAGGCTGATTTGGAAAAGCAAGGTTATAGGCTAGTCGGAAACCATTCAGCTGTCAAGGTTTGCCTTTGGTGCAAGAGGGCAATACAGGGCAAGGATGTCTGCTATAAGAATACATTTTACGGCATTCAATCTCACAGGTGCATACAATCTTCTGTCACATTATTGAACTGCCTTCACAGGTGTGCGTTCTGCTGGAGGTGTCTTGAATATACAATTCCTAAAGAGGTTGAAAATCCAGACAATCCAAAAGAGATACTTGATGGGCTTATTGAGCAGCAGAGAAAATACCTTCAGGGATTCAAGGGCAACAAGAATGTGACTCAGAAGATGTTTGACGAGGCAATGAACCCAAAGCATGTTGCATTATCCCTTGCAGGAGATGCCACTCTTTATCCAAAGCTTCCTGAGCTTATTGATGAAATCAAAAAAAGAAAAATGACTTCTTTTCTTGTTACAAACGGCTTAATGCCTAAAATGCTTGAGAAATTATTAAAGCACATGCCTACTCAGCTTTACATTACTCTTCCTGCGCCTGATGAGGAAACTTATCTTAAGGTATGCAAGCCTCTTGTAAATGACGGTTGGAAAAGGCTTATGAAATCTCTTTGTCTTCTGCATAAATTCAAGAGAAGCACTGTAAGGCTGACGCTTGTAAAAAAGCTCAATATGATTAATCCTGAAGAATATGCAAGGCTGATTAAGAAGGCGAAGCCTGAATTTGTTGAACTAAAAGCAGCAATGCCTGTTGGATATGCGCAGTACAGGATTGCTTATGAGCAGATGCCAAGGCACGAGGAGATTGTTGAATTTGCAAAAGAGATATGCAAGAATACCGGCTTGAAAATAGTTGACGAGAAGCCGAATTCAAGGGTTGTTCTTTTAATGAAGAAAGACAAGAAATCAAGGAAGATTAAACTTTAAGCATTGCTCCCCTTGGTCCGGGGTTGATTATGAATGTTTTTCCTATCAAATCAGTGCTGCCTGCTGTCTCGTGAATATGCCCGCAAATGCAGGCCATTGGCTTTGCCTCTTCTATGAATTTTCTTATTGACTTGCAGCCGCTGTGACTCATGTTATCAATCAAATCAAGCGATGTTCCGTATGGCGGACCGTGGGTTATGAGTATTATTTTTTTCCCTTTTGCATCTTTTTCCACCTGCTTTGCAATCCTTTCAAACTCAAGATTTTTTTCTGAAAATCCTCCGCCTCCAAATCCGAAAAATATGTATTCTCCCAATTCATAAGCAGCCCTGTGGAGATAAATGCAGAATTTGTATTTTTTGCAGACAGCTGCAACTTCCCTGTCGCTTTCGTGATTTCCATGCGTTAAAATTAGCGGCTTATTTGCTTTCTCTAGGAACTGAATCCATTTCTCAGTGCTTTCGCCCCATCTGGTAAAATCTCCTGCGCAGACAAGAACATCTGCATCTTTTGATTTCTTTAATATTTCGTCAAAAGCAGTTTTTATTCCGTGCGTGTCAACAAAAGCAAGTATTTTCATAGGAATTTAACCAAAACAGGGATTTTTATACTTTTGGCTGCTGCCAATCGCCTTTTCTTCTTGCCGCATTTACTATTGTTATAAATAAGGCAGAAGCCAGATATGCTGTAATGAAAAGAAGAATCATTCTTGGAAATGAAAATATATATTGGTCAGGGTTAAGAACAAGCCTGTAGCCTGCAAGGGGAACAACCTTGTTGCTGCAGTCATTAACGCATATTTTTAAAACACCGGGAACAACAAATGAAAGCGCGGCATAGAGGGCTATCTTTGGAACTGTCGGCCTGAATATGGATTTTAATATTTCTTTGAATCCCATTCTACTCATCCATCTTGCACTGCTTTTGCAGGAAATCCCATTCCTTATTGATAGTTTCTTGTAATTTATCAAGATGCATCTTGTTTTCAGGCAAGAGCAAGTGCTTAAACCTTTTCTGGTGCTTCAGAAATTCTGAAACAGGAAGCGGATTTGAAGGCTTGAAATTAAGCTTCCACACTCCATTTTCAATTTCATACAATGGCCAGAAGTTTGTGTTTACGGCAAGCTTTGAAACATCAATTGCCATGTCTGTCTTTGTTCCCCAGTTTAACTGGCAAGGAGATAACACATTAAGGAAAGCAGGGCCGTTTGCAGCAAATGCTTTTTTTGCCTTTTCAAACAAGTCAGACCAGTTATGCACAGCTGCCTGGGCAACATAAGGGATATTATGCGCTGCAACAACTTTCATTATGTCTTTTCTGAATAGCATGTTGCCTTTCAGCACATTTCCTACAGGGGTGGTTGAAGTGTTTGCCCCGTAAGGCGTTCCGCTGCTTCTCTGGTTTCCTGTGTTCATGTAAGCGCCGTTGTCATAAAGAACAAAAACTGCCTTGTGTCCGCGCTCTAACATTCCCGAGAGGCTTTGCAAGCCAATATCATATGTGCCTCCATCGCCTGCAAATACTACAAAATTAATGTCCTTCTTGATTTTTCCCTGCTTTTTTAATGCCCTGTAAGCTGATTCAACTCCTGCTATTGTTGCGCCTGAATTCTCAAACAATGAATGTATGCAGGGTATTTTCCATGAGCTTCTCGGCCATTGCGTTGTTGTAACCTCAAGGCATCCTGTTGCAAGGCAGGCTACTGTGTTTTTTCCTGCTGCTTTTAATACAGTCCTTACTATCATAGGGAATCCGCAGCCTGAGCAGCTTCCGTGCCCAGGAGCAAAGTAATGCTCCATGTCTGAAAATTCTTTTATGTTAATTGCCATTTTTGAGTTATTGGATGTAAACATTTCCTCCCTTTTTTCCTGCAAGCATTGAATTGAACACTTCCTCTATCTGCTCCTCAAAAATATCCCTTCCGCCAAGCCCGAATATCCTGCTTTCTACTCTTGGCTTTTTCTTTGCATCAAACAATGCATTTTTTATTTCTGTGTAAAGCGGAGCTTCTGCCCCAAAATTTATTGCCCTGTCAAGCACGCAGACTGCCTTTGCTTTTTCAAGAGCTTTTGTTATTTCATTATTTGGAAACGGCCTGAGCATGTAGATTTTCAGCAAGCCAACTTTCTTTCCTTTCTTTCTCATTGTGTCAATTACTGCTTTTACAGTGCCTGCTGTTGAGCAGGTAGTAACAATTATTGCCTCTGCGTCATTTGTCATGTATTTTTCAACAAAGCCGTAACTTCTGCCTGAGATTTTTGAGTATTCTTTTGCAACTTTTGGATATTCCTTCATTGCAGACATTAGGGCTTCCTGCTGCGATATTTTTGTTTCCATATATGCGTTTGGAAGCTGCCACGCGCCGCTTGTTAGCGGATTGTCAACGTCCAGGAGATATTCCTCGGGCTTGTAAGCTCCGACAAAGCTTTTTACTTTTTTGTCTTCGATAATCTCAAGCATTTCGACACAGTGTGATGAGATAAATCCGTCCTGCAAAACCATTACCGGGTTTTTCATTGTTTCAGCGAGTTTCATAGCAATTATTGTGAAGTCATATGATTCCTGCGCATTTTCCGCAAACAGCTGTACCCAGCCCAAATCCCTTATATTCATTGTGCTGCAATGGTCGCAGTGAATATTCAATGGTGATGATATTGCCCTGTTAACAACATTCATTACAATCGGGAGCCTCATGCCTGATGCGACTGATATAACCTCATTCATTAATGAGATTCCCTGCGAAGAGCTTGCAGTCATTACTCTTGCGCCTGCTGCAGAAGCCCCAACTGCGACGCTCATGACAGAATGCTCTGACTCGACAAGAACTGTCTCTGCGTCAACCTGCCCCTCTGCCTTAAAATAGCAAAACTTTTCAATTATTGGTGTTTGCGGCGTGATTGGATAAACAGGAACAACATCCGGATTAATCTGCTTCATTGCCTCTGCAGAAGCGTGAGCTCCTGTCAGTGCCACTTTTTTCTGGCTGCTCATTCTCAGTTCGCTCCGCTTCCTTCGAAGATTCCAATCGAGACTTTGTCTCGGTGTGCCGAAAATCTCGGATTTTCGAGCACCTTCGCTTTCTGCTTGGTAATCATTTGTATTTGTACTCCTCATCCATTGCTATGCATTTTACAGGGCAAACCTTGCTGCAAATGCCGCAGCCCTTGCAGTGAAATAAATCTGTCTCTGCTCTTATTCCTTTTTTTGATGGAATGCAGGCTTCTGGGCAGTAGATTACGCAAAGCATGCAGTTAATGCATTTCTTCTTGTCCCAAAGCGGGCGCTGAGTTTTCCAGCTGCCTGTCTTGACTTCTGCAGTTGTTCCTGCCCTTGCTTTTGCTCCTGTCAGTTCTTCTTTTTTCATGCTGTTTCAAAACCTTCCTTTACAGCTTCAATATTCTTGTAAGTCATTTCCTTTCCAAGCTTATGCAGGAAAATACAGCCAACGTGCTCTTCAACGCCCTTTAAGTCCAGTATATTTGTTGATTTTACAAAAGCTCCAAGCAAGGGCATGTTTGGGAAATCATTTCCAAGATGCTTTCTTGAAACAGCGCCTGCGTCAAAAGCAACAATCCTACAGTTTAATTTTAGCTCCTGCTTTACTTTTTCAAGGGGCTTTACTGTGTTGAGTATCAGTACACTTTTATCAGTGATATTATTTTTTATGTTAATTGTTTCAAGCAATGTGGGGTCAAGCACGATTACTGCATCTGCCTTTCTAACAGGAGTATGCACTTTGATGGGCTTTTTTGAGATTCTGACATATGCCTGCACAGGCGCGCCTGTTTTTTCAGCGCCGTAGCTTGGGAAAGTCTGGATATAATTGCCCCTGAACATGGCTGCTTCTGCTATTATCTGCGCCATGCTTTTAGCTCCCTGCCCTGCCCTTCCATGCACGATTATTTCAAAAATTCCTTCTGCCATAACTATTTTCTTAGGAAACAGGCATATTTAAACCTAGCGAAGCTGATTAGAAATATAAAAATAATAAAAATTTACTTGCTCTTTGTTATCTTTATTGCCTGCACAGGGCAGATATCAACCGCAGGCTTGTTCTTTTCATAATCTTCTTCATTGTCAAGCACAGCAATCATCGGGCTGCCTTTGAATCCTTCGTCAGTTTCCTTCAGCTCCCAGTTGTCAGGGCATTCCGAGGCGCAGGCTCCGCATCCAATGCATGCTGATTTGTCCACTGTTATCTTGTACTTCACCATTTTGTTTCCTCCTTGTTTTTTAATGACTGCAGCAGGAGCATTGTTCGTGCACTGCTTTTTTCTTGCTTTTTGCAGCCTTGTTTAAGTCTTTTACCAAGCTGTCTGCATTAACACCGTGGCTTCTTGCGCCCTGCTCAACGCTTTCAAACGAGGCTATTGCGCAGCCGATGCAGTGAAGCCCGTGCTCCCCAAATACCGGAATAGTTTGTGGGTATTTTGAGACTACATCGCCGATAGGCATATCTTTTGTTATAAGCTCTTTTGATTTTACAGGAGCTTTTTTTACTGGTTTTTTTGATTTAATTTTTGCTTTTACCATTATATCACCTTGGATAAGTTTTCTTTACTGGTTTTTAAAACTTACGAAAGCCAAGCCATTGCAAAATGAGCCTTCAGGCAGGGAAGCATTGTAAAAATGAAAAATAAAAAAAGCCAATCACCAAGTAGCATCTAAGGCTCCGCCAAGAGCCCGGAATGATGCAGAGCTCGCCACCCTGCATGTTTTATAGAGGAAAACCTGAATTCGCCTCTCTTCCCCGATGCTGTTGTATAGTCTCAATGATTCTGGTATATAAATGTTTCTCCTGCTATTCATATTTTTGTCATTGCAGTGTGATTTATTTTGCATTCTTTTTCCGTTGTCTAAAAATTCAAATATTGATTCTAATGAAAACATTTAAATATAAGTTGTATATACTATCTGTGTATACACATAAAGCATACACAAAGGATACACAAAAACAATGGCAGACATATTTGACGCGGACATCGTTTGCGACGAGTGCAAGACGAGGACAGTGAAAGGAGAGCTGTTTAAGGACGGCTTTAGGATAAGGGCTTGGAGATGCCCTAAGTGCAATAAAGTATGGCCTCATCCTCTTGACATGGCGCAGTACGAGGGATTCAAAAGGCTGAAGCAAAGGGATTTTGAGGTAAAGCTGAGGCAGGTAGGCAACAGCTGGTCTGTTTCAATACCAAAAGAAATAATACAATTCGAGGCAGTGAAAGCAACAAAGCTTGTGCGGCTTTCTTTGGATAATCCAGGCAAGGTTTCAATTTCATTCACGCAAATCAAAAGAATTATAAACAAGGATGGGGGCGAGAAGTAATATGGTTGAGAAATCCGTTGACAAGAAGGAATTAAGGCTTCAGGTAATAGAAGCGCAGCAGGATGATGCATTTAAGGGAATAGTCAGAATAGATTCCGAAATGCTAAAAGATATTGACTTGAGGCCCGGAGATATAATTGAAATAGAAGGCGCAAGAAAGACTATTGCAATTGCAGACAGGGCTTATCCCACAGATATAGGGCGCTCAGTTATAAGAATGGATGGGATTATGAGGAGGAACGCCAAAACAGCCATAGGGGAGAACATTACCCTGAGAAAAGTTGAAGTAAAAGAAGCCAAGGAAATAGTTGTTGCGCCTGCTGAAAAAGGCATGATGATACATGCTGAGCCCGAGGTATTTTTGAAAGGATTGCTTGGCAGGCCTTTGGTAAAAGGCGATGTTGTTGTTCTTGGCGGAGCCAGGACAAGAAGAAGAACCATGAGCAGTTCTCCTTTTGAAGACATTTTTAGGGCTTTTGACATGGGGCATTTTGGCTTTAGCAATATAAGATTTGTAATTGTTGACACAAACCCAAAATCTCCAATTATAATAAGCGAAAATACAAAAGTGCAGGTAAGGCCTCAGCTTGAAGACAAAGACATATCCGAAGAAAAAGTTGCAGGAATAACTTATGAAGATATAGGCGGCTTGGATGAAGAGCTTAAAAAAGTTAGGGAAATGGTTGAGCTGCCTTTAAAGCATCCTGAACTGTTTGAAAGGCTGGGTGTGCAGCCGCCAAAAGGTGTTTTATTGCACGGCCCTCCGGGAACAGGAAAGACTTTGCTTGCAAAAGCAGTTGCAACAGAAGCTGATGCCAAGTTTTATTCAATAAACGGGCCTGAAATAACCTCTAAATTTGTTGGCGAGGCTGAAAAGAACATAAGGGCTATATTTGAAGAAGCTGAAAAAAATGCGCCTTCAATTATTTTCATTGACGAGATTGACGCAATTGCATCTAAAAGGGAAGAAAGCAACGGCGATGTTGAAAAAAGAATAGTTGCACAGCTTTTGGCAACAATGGACGGGTTGAAAAGCCGGGGAAAAGTTGTGGTGATAGCTGCAACCAATCGTCCTAATGCAATTGACCCTGCCTTGAGAAGGCCGGGAAGGTTTGACAGGGAGATTGAGATTGGTGTTCCTTCAAAAGAAGGCAGGCTAAACATACTGAAGATTCATACAAGGAACATGCCCTTAAAGCATTGGGACTCTTCGACTGCCTGCAATATTTTATCAAGGGACATAGCTTCATTTGAAGAAATAGCAAAGCAGAGGATAAACGAGAAAAAAACTTCTGTCAATCAGCTTAATCTTGAGCTTAAGGAGCAAAACAAACTGCTGGAAGAAAATCTTGCCGAGTTAAAAAGAATGGAACAGCAAAAAAAAGATTCAAATCCTTCGTTTTTGGACGACCTCCTTTCAAGAATTAATCTCAGGCAAAATAAAATCAGCGAATTAAAAAGAAAGATAGACAAGACTAAAAATGACATATCAGATGTGCCAAAAGAAATAATTAAGTTGGAAGGAGATATTAAATCCATAAAGGAAGTCCAAAAATCAGCGGATAAAAACAAGGAATTAATAACCTATATAGAGAAAAAACTGAAAGAGATTAATGAGTCAAAAGAGATTCGCTCTTCAGAAGACGCAAGGGCAATATTCGCAGGCAAAATAGCCAAGGAATGTGATGATGCATTAAAGGAAGTTATTGGGACACTATTAGAGGCAAATGTTGTATCTCCTGAGTTTTTTAATGAAGTCTATAAGGAATCAGGATTTGTTTTGCAGAAGAATCTGGCTGCAATTACGCACGGATTTGTTGGCGCAGACCTGGAGGCATTATGCAAGGAAGCAGCCATGAATGTAGTCAGAAGGGTTTTGCCCAATATAAATTTAAAAGAAAATGAGCCAATACCCAGGGAATTGCTGGACAAGCTGGTAATAACATCTGCTGATTTTGAGGAAGCTAAGAAATTTGTAACTCCGTCTGCATTAAGGGAAGTCCTTATAGACATTCCAAATGTGAAATGGGAAGATATCGGCGGGCTGAATGACCTGAAGCAGGAATTAAAAGAGGCAATTGAATGGCCCTTGAAATACCCTGAATCATTCAAGAGAATGGGCGTAAGGCCGCCAAGGGGAGTACTGATGTACGGGCCTCCGGGGTGCGGTAAGACAATGCTTGCAAAAGCAGCTGCCAATGAGTCAGAGGCAAACTTCATACTTGTGAAAGGGCCTGAGCTCATAAGCAAGTGGGTTGGAGAATCCGAGAAAGGAATAAGGGAAATCTTCAAGAAGGCAAGGCAAAGCAGCCCGACTATAATCTTTTTTGACGAGATTGATTCAATAGCGCCAAGAAGAGGGCAGGATATGGGGACTCATGTAACCGAAAGAATGGTTAACCAGCTCTTGACTGAGATGGACGGGCTTGAGGAGCTGAATGATGTTATTGTCATTGCAGCGACAAACAGGCCTGACATAATGGACCCGGGCTTGCTGAGGCAGGGAAGGTTTGACAGGATTATCCTTGTCCCGCCGCCTGACGCAAAATCAAGGGAGGAGATATTCAAGATACACGCAAAAGGAATGCCTCTTGCAAAAGATGTCAAGATTGAGAAGCTTGTCGAAAAGACAGAAAATTATGTGGGCTCTGACATTGAGGGGATCTGCAGGGAAGCAGCAACTCTTGCCTTGAGGGAAAACATTGATGCAAAAGATGTAAAGCTGAAGCACTTTGAGGAAGCTATGAAGAAAGTGAAGAGCTCAATACTCAATGAGGACATTCAGAAATACAGGGACATTGAGAATGGCTATATCAAGACTGCAAGAAGCATCTCGGCAAAGGACAAAGAGAAGAGCTACTTCGGTTAACGGCAGCTTGTGGGTAATAGAAAGGCGGCTGCACTTTTTTCTTTTTTATATTTTCGTTAATATAACTGGCTTTTCAGCAACATAGATTGTATGTTCTGCCTGGCTCACAACTCCCTTTGTTGATTCATATAATTGTGGATATGCGTGCAGTATATTTTCTTTAAGCATAAGCTGGAGCATGTATTTTGCCCTTGGATAATCCTTTTCAAGCCATCTCTCTGCAAAAGGCAGGTTGTTGTATTCATTTGCAATAAAGCTGAGCATTTTTCTGGCAGTCATATCCCTTACAGGCTTTATCCTGTCAAGCTTGTATATGCCTGAGAGCTTTCCTTCAGACACTCTTCCTGAAGTTCCTCTTGTTGCAAAAGGCTCTATTGCTATTATCTGCCCTTCATACAATTCTGTTTTATCGCCATTATCAAAATTAGGAATGCTTATGCCTGCGTGCAGGTTAAACTTGTCAATTCCATGCCCTGAAAGATTGCGTATTGACATAAAGCCCCTGCTGCCTATTGCTTTTTCAATTGCTTTTCCAATGTCGCAGAGCTTTGTGCCTGGCGTGCATAATGGAATTGCGTCATTCAATGCAGCTTCTGCAGCAGCTATCAGCTCCTTGTCATTTCCCACTGTTCTTGCGCAGTCTCCAACATAGCCGTCAACATGAACACCAACATCTATTTTCAGAATGTCTTTTTCAGTAAAGAGTGTTTCATCCCCATTATGCGGAGTGTAATGCGCTGCTATTGAGTTTAATGAGAGATTTACAGGGAATGCAGGCTTTGCGCCCATCTGCTTTATCTTTGCTTCTATCTTTTCGGCAATATCAAACAGCTTTGTTCCCGGCTTTGCAATTTCGCAGCCGTAGTTCAGGCACTCTGCTGCTATTTTACCAGCCTTAATCCAGTTTTCCATGGAATTTTGAAGCAAATATTAGAATATAAATGTATCCAATACTTATTTCCTTAGAGCTCTTGTAACTTCTTCAGTTGTAAGAATATATTCTTTTTGGCTGCTTCCGGGCAGATGAAACAATGCTTCCTGGAATATTCCGTCGCAGATTGTCCTCAGGCTTCTTGCTCCTGCTGCGAGCTTGAAAGCCTCTTCTGCAATTGCATCCAATGCCTCGGGCATTACCTTTAGATTTAGGCTTGCTTCCTTGAATATTTTTTCATACTGCGGAATCACGGCATCCTTTGGCTCGACAAGAATCCTTCTAAGCTCGTTTTTTGTCAGTGGATCAAGCACAATCCTGTAATGCAGCCTGCCTGCAAACTCGGGAAGGAATCCATAGTCCTGCAAGTCCTTGTCAGTCAGGCGCTTGAGAATATTCTTTCTTGCTGGACCTTCTTTTTCAGCTTGCAGTACGCTTGTGTTGAAACCTATTCTTTTTTCCCCTTCTCTTTGTGCTATTTTATCCTTAATTGCTTCGCCTTGGCTTGTGTCAGAGAAAGCCCCTCCGACTATGAATAATATGTTTGTTGTGTCCATTACAACTTTATGTTTTTGCTGTCCTTCCCCTATTTCAACATGCACTTCAGAGCCTTCAAGCAACTTAAGATATTGCTGCTGCGCCCCTTCCCCGCCAACATCTTTTCCATTTCCATGGCTTCTTTTGATTTTATCAGCTTCATCAAGGTAAACAATTCCTCTTTCTGCAAGCTTTAAATTGCCTTCAGCAGCAGTGAGCAGCCTTTCCAGGCATTCTTCTGCCTTGTCTCCGACATATCCTGCTGATGTGACTTTTGAAGTGTCAACAATTACAAAAGGCACTTTCATCATCTCGGCAAGATTTTTTACAATGTAAGTTTTCCCTGAGCCTGTAGGGCCGAGTATGAGAATATTGCTCTTGTCTATTCGTTCTTTTCTCAGATAAGCATTAACTCTTAACAGATGTGTGTAAACTCCGACAGCTATTCCTGTCTTTGCCTGCTCCTGCCCTATTACATAAGTGTCAAGGTGCGCCTTAATCTCTTTCGGAAGATATACTTTCAAAGGATTTTCAAGATTAATTTTCTGCTCTTTTGTCCCCTCTTGCTCTTCTGTGTCTCTGCCGCCTTTCTTATTTCTCTTGTTTTTTGCCTCAGCCATTTGCAGCTTGGTTATTTCGTTAATGGTATCTGCAACGTTTTGCGGAATATTTTCTATGCCTGTTTTTTTTGCATATTCCATAAATTTCTTTTTTGATTCAAAGAGCTTTTCCTTGATGTCAGGCAATTTAGGGTCATATTGGTATGCCTTGAAAAACATCCACATTGTGAATGGGGCATTGGTGTCTGACTTTTCCATAAGATAGCTTGCATAGCCGTACATTGCTTTGGCATTATGCTGCACTGCCTTTGACTTGTAATTAAGGATAATATTCATTGGTATTGTTGAAGCATCTCCGCTGTCCGGATCGGGTTCTATAATCCTTTCCCCAAAATGACTTACTATGAAATCAGCATCATCATACTTCAGCTTGCATACAGCAATTCTTTCGTCATAAGATTCTTTATCCCTTTCTTCCAATGAATATAAACTTGACAATTCTGCGCGTATTCTTGCATCTTCCGGAAAATTGTCTCTTGCTATCTCGGCAATCTGTATTGCCTCCTTTTGCAGATATATGCTATAATCAGTAAGCTCATTTCCGATGAAATGAATATAATCAAAATAATTGTCAGCTGTCGGATCAATTTCAATGAGTGTTGTATATGACTTCCATACCCTGTCAAAATTTTCTTTTATGCTCCCGTCACTTCTGGGTATTACTCTCTTGAGAAGCTCCTTGTTGCAGTCTATTACTCTTTTGCAAAGTTCTGATTTTTCCTCTTTTGAGCCTGCTTTTGGTATTGCTTTCGCAAAACAGCTTACTGCATCAATGTATTTTTCTTCCAAATAGAATTGCATGCCTATTTCTTTATTGAGGCGATATTCTTCCCTTTTCTGGCTTGAAGAAACCAAAGAATCACAGCAAAAACCCTGTCGGAGAATGTCTTCCAGCTCAGGCTCTTTGTCTGATGCCATTACAAGCTATAATAGAAGCTGAGTATATAAATATTCCCCTTATTTTGCCTGTTTTTCTGCAAAATCACTTAGAATCTTATGCTTCAGCAAAGTATTTAATCCCTGTTTCTACCTTTAATTTGATGAAAGGATTCATAGTTTATTCAACCTACAGGTACATAGGCGACAGCCCTTATGTTTTCATATTCGGAAGGCTTGAGAACAATGAAGCATTTGCTGCTGTGACTCCATTTAAGCCTTATTTCTACATAAAGGAAAGCGATTTGGAGAAAGCAAAAAAGCTGGAAACTCTTGAAAGCGAAAAGACAAAATTCAAGACATTCAGCGGAGAGAAGGCTGCAAAAATATTTGCAGAAAAGCCGTCTGACGTGCCTGAATTAAGAAGATTGTTTGAATCAAATGCAATACAATGCTATGAGGCTGACATAAAATTTGCGCAAAGGTTTCTTATTGACAATGACCTGAAAGGAGGCATTGAAATTACAGGAGACTCAGAATACCAGGACACTCTGCTTGTTTTCAAGGATCCTGTGATAAAGCCTGCAAAATACTGGCCGAAACTGAAAGTGCTTTCTCTTGACATTGAGACAAGGCAGGACGCAAGCGAGGTTTATGCAATATCAGTTGCTGCAGAAGGCTTTGAGAAAACATTCATTCACACTTCAAAAAAGCTGAAGAATGCTGTCTGCTGCAAAAGCGAAGAGGAAGTTCTTGAAAAGTTTATTGACGAAGTAAGGGCTTTTGACCCTGATATAATAACGGGCTGGAATTTGATTGACTTTGACCTGAAGGTTTTGCAGGAAAGGCTCAGGGCTTATGGAATGGAACTGGCAATTGGAAGAGGAAATGCCAAGTGTAGATTAAGGCTTGAAACAGATTTTATGAAAGAGTCAAAAGCAGATGCTGATGGCAGGCTGATAATTGACGCAATGCATCTTTTGAAAGGCGCTTTTATCAAGCTGGAAGATTACAGGCTTGAAACAGCTGCAAGAACATTCCTTGGAGAAGGCAAGCTTGTGAATTTCAAGGACAAGGGAAATGAGATAAACGAGATGTTCAGGAAAAAGCCCCAGCTTCTTGCTGATTATAATCTTCAGGATGCAAGGCTTGTTATTAAAATAATCGAGAAGACAAATGCGTTGAACCTTGCAATTGAAAGAAGCACTCTTACCGGAATGCAGGTTGACAGGGTTTCTGCATCAATTGCATCGTTGGATTCATTGTATTTGCGAGAGGCGAGAAAAAGAAATATAGTGTGCCCTTCAATGTCTTTTTCAGAAAAGCAGACAATGGTTAAAGGTGCTTTTGTCATGGAGCCAAAGCCCGGAATCTATGATTTTGTTGCTGTTCTTGATTTCAAGTCATTGTATCCTTCGATTATTACCACATTTAATATTGATCCTTCGTGCTTTGTGGAGAAATGCGGCAAGGGAATGGTTAAATCTCCGAATGGCGCCTGCTTCAGGAACGAAGACGGGATTCTGCCTTCAATAATCCACAACCTGTGGGCTTCAAGAGAAGAGGCAAGAAAAAGAAAGGATGAGCTTGCAAGGTATGCAATAAAAATCCTGATGAACAGCTTTTACGGCGCAATGGCTTCCCCCAACTCTCGTTTTTTTAACATGGCAATTGCAAACGCAATAACCTCTTTTGCAAGGGAAATCATACAAAACACAGCTGTTGAGATTCAGAAGAGGGGATATGAAGTGCTTTACTCTGACACTGATTCGTGCTTTGTTTTGACAAGGGCAAAAAACAGGGAAGATGCAGAGCAGATAGGGCGGAAACTGGCTCTTGAAATAAATGGTTTTTACAAGGATTATGTGAAAACTGAATTCAAGAGGGATTCATTTCTTGACATGCAGTTTGACAAGTGCTTTTTGAAATTCCTTATGCCTAAGCTTCGTAAGACAGAGGTTGGCGCAAAGAAAAGATATGCGGGCCTGATTATTAAGGATGAAAAAGAGAAGATTGACATTACAGGGCTTGAGTTTGTAAGAGGCGACTGGACAGAGCTTGCAAAGAAGTTTCAGTATTCATTGCTTGACAGATTGTTCCATGATAAACAGCTTTTGCCTTTTATTCTTGAATTTGTTACTAAATTGGAGAAAGGCGAATTTGACTCACAGCTTGTTTACAGGAAAACAGCGCGTAAGAATATTGATGAATACACAAAGACAACTCCGCCGCATATCAAGGCTGCGCGCAAAATGCTAAAAGTTGAGAGTAATATTATAGAATATGTAATGACAGAAGACGGGCCAGAGCCTTTATCCAATATTAAAAATAAGATTGATTATGAGCATTATTTGAAAAAGCAATTAAAGCCGATTGCTGACGCAATACTCTGCTTTTCAAACCAGACATTTGAGGATGCGCTGAAAGGAAACAGCCAGAAGACGCTGTTTGGGTTTTGAATGACTTTTTGAAGTTTTTTTTTTGCTATTATTTGACTATGGAACTAATATAGAACTGCATGACATAAATGCTTATAAATCTAAAGAAAATACTTCTTACTATGTCATACTTGTCTGAAATTCTGGTCTGCAGGCGGGTAAAAGAGCCTGTGAAGATGTACATTGACATATCTGCGCATGAAGAACATGAAAGGCAGGGAAGGCATTTGGCAGAGGATATTTTTCATCGGATGCAAAAAGAAGGGCATCTTGCCTATCTTGGCTCAAGCGCTGCATTTGGCGGAGAAAACATAGTATATGCTGATAAAAATCCAGACCCTGCAATAAAAGCTCATGAAGAATGGCATAATTCAATTGCTTCAATGGGGCTTGCTTCTCCTGCGGGAGATTTTATTGAAGAAGCAAGCGCAACAGTGATTGAAGCTGTAATTGGCGGCTATGGCAAGAGATACATGGGAGTCAGCAGCAGCTTTATCCAGACACAGCTTCTTGTGCAGAACTGCACAGGCGAGGATCTTGAAAAAATACTTGACAGATTTTCACAAAATATCTTACCTCAATGGGATGATGCTGTATTCACCGGCTCAAACCCCTGGCTGAGATTTATTGAAGATTCAAAATACCTTCTTTTGTTTGACTTGTGCTTTGACATTTGTGCAAACAGGGGCGTAAGGGCTTCAAAAGGGATATACAAGACAGCGCTTAAGCAGGCAAAGAAAAAAGGGTTTGACACAGGGTTGAAATACCTGCAGGAATATGCTTCACCATTAGTGGCAAGGCTTTATGATTTTGAATTTGAGATTGACAATTATTTTCCTGATTATCAAAAAATGATGAATGATTCTTTCTGCGAAGGAAAAATAAAAATTGAAATATTTGGGGATTACAAGACATGGGTTGAGCCTGTTGAAAAGGAACTCAGGGCTCATAAGCTCAAGAAAGACTAGAACTCGCTTAATGATTTTGCCTTTGGCTTGAAAACAAACGCGTTTGCAGTGTCAAACCATCCGCACATGAAATTCTCAATTGGAATCCCTGTTCTCTTGCTGAGCATCAAGGCATAGAAATAAGTCTGTGTTGATGCATATTTCTCATTCTGAGCATTGGGCTTGTAATCCCAAATCCATATTTTGTTGTTCTCTATTCTCAATAAATCAATGTGCCCTGTCAGCGGAAAATTGTCATTCAGGATTTTGCTGTATTCTTTTGTCTCATCAGGCATTAGCCAGACAGGAATCTCCATTGCAACTGTCTTCTTGTCATTCTCAAGCATGAACATCTGCACTTTCATGTGCTCTGACTTGAATCGCTCTGCATTGATGTCAAGCCCGTAGCTGCAGAGCAGGCTTATTTCGTGGTCATTGTGCCTTCTAATGTCAAGATTGTGCATCGGAAACTTCAGCTTTGAGCCCCTGGGCCCTTTTTGGAAATAGTCGTCAGGGCATTTGCTGAAAAGCGAATCAAGATAATTGCCTAATGAAGAAAAATCAGGGCTTAGCAGCGAGCAGGACTTGTCCCTATGCAAAGCATAGTCATACTTCCACCCATGCCAGAAACATTTTTGCTGTATCATCCCTCTTCAGATTTCTGATAAATTGCAAGGATATAAAGATATCTGAATTCTCTCTGTTTCCTCTCATATTTGCGGAATATTTATAAAGCAGTGGCTTATTAGTCCCATTAATACGGGGGTATTAAAATGGCAGATGAATTACATAAGGCATATGAAAGCGCATTGGATCAGGCTGGAAAGCAGGCTTCTGAAAAGCCAAAATTCAACGAAGAAGAGCTAAAAAGAATAAATTGCATGCAGACATTGAAGTCTTATCTTGAGAAGATGTTTGCAGATGAAAAGCTTGAAAAGCTTCTGTTTAATTCAAGAGACGAGATTGAGCTTTACAGGGCACAGAATGTTGAGATAGACTCCAAGGGAACAAAAGCAAATGTAGTTTACGGGCTTAATGGAGTTGGCGCCTATAGGAGACTGGAAGACGTAAACCTCTTTCATAACCAGTTTCATTTCAGATGGGGGCATTATAACTCGGCTTTTGCACTGGCCTATGCGCTTATGAGCGATTCAAAAGCAGAGCTTGTGCCTGCAAATCTGGAAGATAAAATAGTTTCTTATTTGCACAAGAAAGCTCCTGCAGCATCAGTGGACATTAAAACTGAATTTGCAGCTCTTTCACAGTCCAGATAAGCAATAGCAAAGGTTTTTTATATTCTCTTTTATTCTTATTCTCCTATGGGCGTAAAGCTTACTGAGATTATACCGAGAAAAGAGCTGCAGTGGGAAGAGCTTAAGGCAAAGACAATTGCAATTGACACTCCTAATGTTCTTTACCAGTTCCTAAGCTCAATAAGAAAGCCTGACGGAACACTTCTTACTGATTCAAAAGGCAATGTGACAAGCCATTTAGTCGGATTATTTCCCCGTACGATAAGGCTTATGGAAATGGGAATAAAACCAGTTTTTGTCTTTGACGGAAAGCCGCCATTGTTGAAAAAGCAGGAGATTGAGAGAAGAAGAGGGCTGAAAGAGAAAGCCAATGAAAAATTTGAGATTGCGAAAGAGGAAGGCAATGAGGAAGAGATGCTGAAATACTCAAGGCAGTCTGTCAAGCTTACGAAAGACATGGTTCTGGAGGCTAAAGAACTTATATCTGCTTTTGGATTGCCTGTAATACAAGCACCTTCAGAGGCAGAGGCGCAGGCTTCATTGATTTGCAGGAATGCAGATGCCTGGGCAGTTGCTTCGCAGGATTATGATGCTTTGGTTTACGGCACCCCAAAGGTTATACAAAACCTGACTCTTGCTGAGAAAAGGAAACTGCCTAACGGGAGCTATGTAAAAGTATATCCTGTTATGATTGAGCTTAAGGAAGCGCTTGCTTCATTGAATATCAACCAGGAGCAGCTGCTTTTGCTTTCCGTGCTTGTGGGCACTGACTTTAATCCAGGCGGAGTAAAAGGCATTGGTCCTAAGAAGGCTTTGAAGCTTGTCATGGAAAAAAGTGTTCCTGAGATTAAGAAAGAGATTGAATCTATGGGCGCTGAGTTTGACCTGGACGAAATAATGGACGTATTCAAGAAAATGCCTGTTGCTTCTGACTATAAGATTGAGTTTAATAATTTTGATGAGGAAAGAATAAGGAAGATACTCATTGACAAGCACCAGTTTTCAGTTGAAAGGGTTGAGTCCGGGTTTGAGCAGCTGAAAAAGCAGAAAGAGGAAAAAAAGCAGACCAGCTTGTTTAATTTTAAATAATAAAATTTTAGATTTAAATAATCAAATGCCAAAGCTGTCTGTGAATGCCTTTACCTTGTTGAATTCTTCGAGAAACTTGCAGCCTTTCTCAGTGAGCGTGAACATCTTGTTCTTTGTCTTTGGGTCTTCTGTTTCGGCAATCATGTTGCCTGCCTTGAGCTCGTCAATATATCTTTTCATGCCGTCATGGGAGAGATTTGACTTGTAAAGCAGATGAGTGGGCTTAATCATCATGTTTCTCTTATCCTGTATTGATTTCAGGATATCGTAGATTATTTCCAGCCTGTTTCTTCTTTCTGCCATTCTCAGTTCACTCCATTTCCTTCGAAGGTCCACTCACTTTGTTCGCAGACCATATTAACGTCTTTTCTTCTCCTTTGTCAGACTTTCAACACGCATGAACATTGCAAGCAGTAATCCAAAGCCTAAAAGCTGCATTGCATGCCCTACAACATAAAGCAGGGGCATGAACACCATTGCCAAAAAGAACAGCTCTGCAAACGCAAGCATGTAAAAGCTTGAGAACACAAGCCCTGAGTTAAGTCCTTTCTTTTCCTTATAATTGTCATAGAACTGCCATGCCATGAATGCCAGAAGCATTAATGAAATTACGTGGAACTTCAAGTAATACTGGTATGAAAATGCAGTAAATAATATGATGAATGCAAACAAAAGAGCTATGAGCCTTCTCTGCTGCAATCTCATTGCTATCACAAGCAAGAGCATGTATCCCAAAAGCATCAGGAATATATGCAATACATACAGCAGGTTTGCAAGGTTAAGCCCTCCGAGCCTTGTTACAATTCCGTCATAAACACCCATATAGATAAGTAGGTTTGAAAGCGAAATTACAAAGAATCCAGCTGACATCATGAAAAAGCCTGCGCAGAAATACTTGTATTTCCTTTCCTGCATAAGCTTGTAAGCCTTGTAGCTGAATGCAGCAATTATCAAAGTGACTACTGCAAACAATATCTGAAATATCGAGTCGAATGTATTGAACCACATTGGTCCGTTTATTGATACTATTAAATCCATCTTAATATTTATTCGTCTTATAGCATTTATAAACTTTGCTGAAAACAGTTCATTTTCAGGCTTTTGACGACGCAAAAACCCCAAAAAACCCTTTTTAAGCTTTACGCATTGATGTTGCAGATAACCGGTTCTGCCCATTTATAAATAACTTTGGCAATAATATCTATATACTTAAGAACAAACACCTCCCAAGGACATGTTCAAAGCAGGCGGGGACAGACACCTCTTTTCCCAACCCAATTTCTTCCCCGCCTACCTTTTTTTTCATCTTTTGGTTTAATGCCTGAATAGCCTATAAAACCCCAAAGATTTATATTCAAAATGCCTTTACTTCCTTCTATGAAAGCTGTAAAATCAGGAATAAAGGACGCCCAGAAGGCAATTGTCCTGCTTAAGGACAAGGGGCTTTTCGACTTTACGCACGAAATAAAGTTCTCAAAGGATTCAATTGTAATACCTGTAAGTTCTGTCAAGGGGCTTTCCTCTGTCAAATGGCTTAAAGTGGTTGATGCTGTGCTTAAGAAAAGGGACTTGAAGCCAAGGACTCTTGTTGATGCATTGAAGGGAAAGCTGACTCCTGCTGAGATTAAGATTGTACCAAGAGCTTTTGATGTGATTGGGGATATAGCTATTCTTGAGATTCCTGCTCCTCTTGTTAAGAAGGAGAAAATAATTGCAAAGGCTTTGCTTGACGTTAACAGGCATATGCATGTTGTTGTAAAGAAAGCAGGTATTCACGAGGGTGTTTTCAGGACGCAGAAGGTTGAGGTTATTGGCGGTGAGAACAGGAAGGAAAGCGTTTGCAAGGAGAATAATGTAAGCTTGAAGCTGAATGTGGAAGACTGCTATTTTTCAGCACGCCTGAGCACTGAAAGAAAGAGGGTTGCTGACCTGGTAAAGCCAAACGAGGACGTGCTTGTAATGTTCTCGGGAGTTGGGCCTTATGTTGCTGTCATTGCAAAGAATACTTCTGCTAAATCAGTTTACGGAGTTGAGATTAATCCTGCTGCTCACAAGTATGCTCTTGAGAACATGAAAATCAATAAGATAACAAATGCAAAGCTGTTTTGCGGCGATGCTGCTGAGATAGTTCCCAAGCTTGGATTGAAGTTTGACAGGATTCTTATGCCTCTTCCAAAGGATGCAGGGTTTTTCCTTGACACTGCATTGTCTGCTGCAAAGCCTAATGCTGTTATACATTTCTATGAAATCACTGAGGAAGCCACTTTTCCTAAAAAGACGTTTGAGGAAATAAAGGTGAAGTGCCCGACTGCTGTTCTTTTGGATGCAGTGCCATGCGGCGCCTATGCTCCTGGCTGGATAAGGGGCTGTGTGGATTTCAGGGTTAAGTAACTTCTATTCGATAATAATGCTTAAATACTGATGATTTACCTAAAAATCAGGCATTTGGGGGTATATGGCAACATTAGAAAAAGCAATAATTGACATGTATGCGGAGTATTTTGTTAAGGAAATAGTCAGTATTATCAAACAGCCTGAAAACATTAAGATTCTGTGGGATGCTTACAATGAACTGCCTCATAACATTGATTTTTTTCGCAAAGGCTCATACGCTGTCATGCCTCATTCAGCCCTGCCATTGTTTTTGGAAGAAGTAAACAAGGAGCTTAGTGAAATGCTTGGCATGGATTCTTGTTTGCGCTTCAAGGAAAATCTTTGCATAATACAAAATGACTCTGAGCGCAGGTCTTATTTTCATCCTCTTGTTTATAGGGAAGATTATGAATTATGCCCTGTAATAGGGATATGTGCAGAGGATATGAATGAATATGCCTTATATCCCACAGTGGCGCACGAGCTTGTGCATTTTTTTCAGGACTGCAGGAATCATGACGCAAACCTGGACTGGAATAATTTTAAGTTTCTCAAGGAAGGCTTTGCAAGGGGCGTTGAGAGGATAATTGCGCAGAATGAGGCAAGAAGGAAAAGGAAATCGGTTTTTGTTAATACAACGCTGGAAAGGCTTTATGAAGATATCACTGAATTTGCGTCAAATGGATACAAAAAAGACGCTGAAAAACAGCTTCATTATGAAGGGCACTGGGGTTCCTGCGCTTTTGTTATTGCAGAGGCAAGGCACGGAAAAGGAATTTATAAGGAGATGATGCAATCTGACAAGCCGTATGAGATGCTCGTTGAGATGTTGGGAGGCGGGCAATGACTTCCCTTGCTGAAATCCTGCACAAGCCTGAAAACATTGAATTGATTAAGGGGATTGCAGAGGAGATAAAAGCAGAGCATAAGGTAATTCCTTATTTGCCGAGAGGAGAAGTTGTGCCTTTTGATGAATGGAGAAAGAAGCTTATTGAAATATCTGAATTTGTGAATCCGCTTGTGAGCTCTAATATAGGATTGCCTGAAATAGAGGCAGACAGGCAGAGGGGCTTTACAAGATACAATAATCAAAAAAGAACTATTTACATTGCTGCGCATGACACATATGAATATGATTTTATCGGCGCGGCAGCTCATGAAAATGCGCATCATCTGCAATTAATGCGCGCAATATGCATACCTGAATGGATGATGTCAGAAGTCCTGAAGGAAGGCTTTGCAAGAGGCATTGAGAAGCTTGTATGCAGGGAATATGCCCATAGAAATAATAACCCAAGATATGTGCTTGAAGTTTTAGATGAGATTAGGCTAAACCTTGACTCCTTTTTCAACATGTCAAGGGCTTATCTTGTTCCCGGGCTTGAAAGAGAGAGGGAAAACTCAAACAAGTATGCCTACGGCACGGCTGCTTTTCTGCTTGCCGAGAAGATTAATGGAACAGATATTTACAGAAGAGTATTCCAGTCTCACCGCCCTTACAGGCTTTTGACAGGGTTTTTGGACGGAAGCGTAAAATTGTAATTTATTCTATCCCTTAAATCCAACGCCTAACAAATAAACTTCCATGCTTCTTTCCCTTGATGCTTCTGGCTTTACTGTCTTCACAAACTCAAAATGCTTTTTTACCTCGTTAAAGAACTCCTTGTATCCTTCGCCCTGAAACACCTTGACTAAGAAGTTTCCGTTTATTTTCAAGTGCTTTATTGCAATTTTTAATGCGGCATTGGTTAAATCCAACGATCTTGCAACATCCAAATTTCTTATTCCTGAAGTCTTTGGAGCTAAATCGCTTAAGACTACATCAAAAGCCCCTGGAATCTTCTTTGTTGTCTTGCTTTCAAGAATATTTCCTTGTATGAACTCTGCTCCAACAACAGGCTCTATGTTTGCCAAATCAATGCCTATGACTTTGTTTGCGCCCATTCTTTTTGCAGCAATCATCCAGCCGCCCGGCCAGCATCCAAGATCTAATACATCATGGCTTCTCTTGACTATGTGGTATTTCTCATTAATCTGGATAAGCTTGTATGCGCTTCTCGCCCTCATGCCTTCTGAGAGCGCTTTATCTGTGTATTTGTCGTGCATATGGATTTAGTGTATTTAGTTGTTAAAATAGTTTGTCATGCATAGGTTTATATATAAGATTATATTATTTGGATATATACTTATATCAAATGGCAAAAGCGCAAAAACAAGTGCAAATAATGGAATCAGGGCATTCTCCCAATCTTCAAACCATACTAATGGTGGAAGAAACATTGAAAAAATCAGGAGAATTAATTTCAGTTGCTGAAATAAAACGGAAACTGCCAAGAAAAGTAATGCATCAGACATTGCTGCTTGTGCTTGATTATTTACAGGCAAGCGGAAAGATTATTATAGGCACAAAAGGGATTCTATGGATATTTGCTGAAAGAAAAGAGCTTGATGCACTTATCAAAAAAGGCAGGGAATTGTAAATTTCAGTTGATTTTGCCTCTTTTCCTTTGATTTTTTCGGACTCTTTGTAAAAACACGTGAAATTTTGCAGCAATTCTTTTAAACAAAGTTGCCATATTATCTTAATATGAAAAAACCAGTAAGAATAATATTAATTGAAGATGCTCAGGCAAGCTATAATGAATTATGTGTTATTGTTGAAAAGCAGTTGAACACCGGAAAGCAGCAGTCGGAGGAGATACAGCTTTTGCGTTCAATTAACCAGAAAGTGGATTTTCTCAAGGCAAATCCATTTTATGGCAATAATATACTCAAAAGAAATATTCCTTCTTCTTACAATGTGCAGAATCTTTGGCGTGTGGAACTCAGCCAATTTTGGAGAATGCTTTATACAATAAAAGGTGATAAAATAGAGATAATTTGTTTTATTCTGGATATTTTAAGCCATAAAGAATATGATAAGAAGTTTGGCTATAAGAAGAAATAACTATTCAGCAAGTATAGCTGGCTTGCCGGGCATTGCCTGTTTTGCCTTTGGCTGTGTGCTTTTCTCGGCATCTACAATCTCTATCTTGCAATTGAAGTCTTTTTCAAACACTGCAACAGAATCCTTCAGTGCTTTTTCCTCTTCTTTCTTTTCAAACACGAATTCAGGAGTTTTCTCTGCTAATTTAGGAACCAGCTTCATAATGTCCTGCCCGTGCTGTTTCAACGGCGTTTGCATTACTGACTTGATTATATCGCCTGCATTTCTCGTGTTTAATTTCTTCACGTGCTCAACAAGCTCATACTTCCACTTGTCTGCTGTGAATAAAGTA
>JBAZYQ010000003.1:0-56873 GCA_041659245.1 Candidatus Nanoarchaeia archaeon | reverse complement strand
CCCGTATATTAAAAAATCGTATTTCCAAAGAAATATGGGACTGTTTGGCTTCTTCAATGAGAGGATTAATTAAAGAAAGATCTTTTTCAATATTTCCTTCAGTTACTATAGCTAATAATAAGGAAGAGGGTTTAGCATTAGGTTCTCCATTAGTATAAGAAAAAAATGAGGCTAATTTCCCTACTAATAATTTAGTAATAAAAATTAAATTTTTAGAAATCGAAGAAATATTCCGTAGATATTTTACTTCGATAAAAATAGTTCTATCTTTTAATGTAAGAATTCCATCAAATACCTTCTTATTTGAGCCCATAATAATCTTAATGCCCCTTTTAACAGATTGCCCATATTCACTCTCTATTTGTTTTATTACCAATTCTTCAGATAAAAAAGATTTTTTCATGAATTCTTTATAGCTAGTAGGAGATTCAGAATTCATTTTTCGATTCATAGATTTATTTGTTTGTGTTTCTGATTGAGATACTTTTTGGGAACTCTCTTGTTTTGTATAGTCCTCATGTTTTTGTTTTACTAGCTCTTCTGGACTAGCCAATTTTGCGAACCATCTTTCATCACTAAAATCATTAGGACCATATAATTTAGTATGATGTTTAATAACTAACCATAAAAAACTTGCAAGGATAATAACTGGAAAAATTATTAAAAACCAGATTAATGGCCACCGTTGAGAGGCATCGAGATACTGTGAAAAGCCTAGTACTAAAGCTGCAAAACCATAGAGCAATACAATAAATAAGCCAATAATTCCCAGAGGATTTCTAGTAAATTTAAAGGCTGATTTTACAAATTCTGTTATTTCGTTCATATTGCTCCCGAACTACATCCCAAACCCTTTCGGCATCCTGCCCTTCATCTTCTTCATCATCTTGCCGATGTCCTGCTCGCTGTCCATGCCTTTCATTCCCTTAATCATCTTCCTGCTCATCTTGTACTGCTTTAACAATTCCCTTACATTGCCTGTGGAAGTTCCAGAGCCTTTTGCAATCCTTTCAACACGAGCGCCGTCAATCAATTCAGGGTCTTCCAATTCCTCTTTAGTCATGCTCTGCATTATGTGCTTCCAAACCTCTATCTTGCCTTCCTGGCCTTCCAGCATGTCTTTGGGAATCTTCAAATTGCCCATGCCTGGAATCATCTCAACCAATTTAGAAAGTGAGCCCATTTTTTTCATCGCAGACATCTGCTCATACAAGTCAATGAAGTTAAATTCTCCTTTCAAAAGCTTCCTTCCCATATCTTCTGCGTCTTCTTCTGAAATGGCATCGCGGGCTTTCTCAAGAAGCAGTTCAATATCACCCATTCCCAATAATCTTCCAACAAATCCTGAAGGATTAAACTGCTCCAAATCATCAACACGCTCCCCAACACCCAAGAATTTCACAGGAGCTCCGGTAACAGCGCACGCAGTCAAAGCCCCTCCGCCTTTTGCAGTGCCATCCATCTTTGTAGCAACAACGCCTGTAACATGGCATGAATCATGGAACTGCTGAGCCTGCTTTAAAGCAGCCTGCCCAATGTCAGCAGAGATAACCAAAAGATTCTCATCAGGCTTGATATAATTATTCAAATCCTCAATCTCTTTAATCAAGTCTGCGCTTAATGCATCTCTTCCTGCAGTATCTATAAGCAGAACATCAAGCTTTGCAATGTCTTTCTCAAATGCTTTGTATATCTTCAGAGGGTCTTTCTCCCCTTTCATTATAAAGCACTTTGCCTCTATTCTCTTGCATATCTGCTCTAATTGCTCAGGCGCAGCCGGCCTATGAACATCAAGCCCAATTGCGCCAACATTAAATCCCCTCTTCTGGTAAAATTTCAGAATCTTTCCAATGGTTGTTGTCTTCCCGGAGCCAAACAAGCCAACCATCATTATCTTGAACGGCTTTTTGGTAATCTCAATGGTTGTCTTCTCTCCGCCTAAGAACTTAACCAATTCATCATAAACAACCTTTACAATGAATTCCTTTTGCGAAACACCAGCAGGAGCTTTTTCCTCAAGAGCTCTTTTCTTAATCCTTTTAGTCAAATCAAACACTAATTGGACATTGACATCAGCCTGAAGAAGAGCCCTCTGGATATCACGCACTAATTCATCTATCAGCTTTTCATCAACAGTCAGGCTTCTTGCTATCTTAGCTAAAGTGCCTTTCAGTGATTCGCCTAATTTCTCTAAAACCATAGTATAGAGGCAGAATAGGGTATTTATAAGGGTTTTGAATTAAAAGAAGGAAATATAAAAAAGAAAAAAAGAGTGCCTTAGCACTCGCCGTATGCCATGAATGAATTTACGCCGCACTTGTTTGTCTCAGTGCTGCATTTGCCGTCGCAGAACGCTTTTGCCTTTGCCTGCAAATCAGACGAAGGCAGGCATGTTCCTGCTGCATCTCCCCAAGTGCCGTCATAGCACTGCCATTTGGCGCCCTGGTTTAATGTAGGCTTGAACACGTTTACCACTTTCTCAACAAATGTTGCCTTTGGCGCATACTGCGAATTGCAGCTTGTGCTGCACTGCTTCAAAAGAGGCATGCACGTATTCACTGTGCAATCTTCTGCAGCCTTAAAATCAGTTCCTGCGCTGGCATAGCAGCTGTTCTTGCAATCTCCATATTTTAGCTCGCATGAAGAAGAGCATTGCCCTAAGACATCAGAAGCTTGTGTCGAAGTAGTCTCTTGCACACCACATTGCTTCTGGCAGTTTTCCATGTAATTTCCGCAGTCAAACTTCTTGCATCCCTCATTATAATCACTGTTAGGGTCTGTGCAGCCTGCATCTATGCACATTTTCTTTGTCTTCTGATAGCAGGTATCAAGGCACCCTACTGGCTCTGAAGGCTTTTGCTCAGTAGACTGAAGATTGCATGAATTCTCGCACTTTACCTTTATTCCTTCGTAGCAACCACTAAAGCACTTTGAATCTGAAGAACTCAAGCAGTTCTTTGTGCAAAAATCCTTTGCGTTCTGATCTGTCATGCACTTGTCAACGCATCCAATTGCAACCGGCTTTTCAGTGTCTCTTCCCGGATTCTCGACAATCATGCAGCTGTTCTCAAGCTCTGCAAGAATCTTCTTAATCTGCTCTATCTTGGCAAGAGTGTCTGCCGAGCATGTGCACTGGCTTTTGTCTGCTGTCAAGCCAAATGCGTTAGCCTGCGTAGGAACAGCTTTTTCCTTCGCCGTGTCTAAAGCTGGCGCAGCTGCTGTTGAAACCAGCAGGATAACCGCGCACAAAATAGCTATTAATATTTTTCTCATGTTTTTAACCTCCAAGTTAACTTATTGTTAATATAACCAAAAGCAAGCCCTGTTTTTATAGTTTCCGCCTTTTACTCGTAACGTAAAGCATCCACCGGCTTCATCTTCGCAGCCTGCAGCGAGGGAAACAATCCCGACAATATCCCTACAATGGTTGAAAATGCCAAAGCCCCCAAAAGAAGCCACCATGGAAATGAAATATTAAAGAATGTGATATTTGCATAATGCGCAACAACTTCAACCAGCTTGCCTATTCCCATGCCTATAAGCACGCCTACAACCCCGCCTGCAAATCCCAAAAGCCCTGATTCAACCTGGAATATGAATGCAATGTTAAAATTAGTTGCCCCTATCGCTTTCATAACGCCAATCTGCCTTGTCCTTTCAATGATTGCAGTGTACATTGTGTTCATAATGCCTATTGCCCCTACAATAAGTGAAATCAAAGCCAGGCCAAGGACAACAGCCTGCACAACAGAAAGAATCGTTGAAAATGAGTCCATTAAGTCATCAGTTGTCTGTACGCTGAAATCCTCATCACCTTCATCCAATCCCCTCATAGAACGCAATTCTTTCTTGATTTTTGCAGCAACAACTTTTGGGGAAGCCCCTTCATCCACCTGCGCAAGAAGGAAATTATATTTCCCTTCCTGATTAAAAAGGGTTTTTGCAGTGTCAAGCGGAATTATCAGCATGCTGTCATCATCAGGATTTCCTATTCTGTCCAATGAGCCTATAATCTCAAATTCCTGCCCTTCAATAAGCATTTTGGAGCCAACCGGAATGCCCTTTGCAAACACTGTTTTGTCTTCCGTCAGGCTGATGCCCATGACTGCCTTTGACTTGTCCCCATTTTTCAAATCCCTTCCTTCAACAACTTCCATGTTATGCACTGTCTTGAAAACTTCCCTTGTCTCATCAAGAGGCATGCCCATAACCTGCGTGTACTTAACTTCATCATCATGCTCGACTCTTGCAATTTTGTATACCATTACAGCAACATACTTTACCCCGCTCACTTTGCCTATTGCATCTTTCTCCTTTTCAGAAAAATACAGGTCTGAAACAGTAGCTGAAACAACGTTTGAGCCCGGATAAATGTAAATCTTGTCTGTGCCAAGAGTTTCAAACTGCGCAGTGATTGAATCCTCAAGCCCCTGCCCTAAAGAAACAAGCGTGACAAGCAGGGCAACGCCTATTACAATGCCCAGCATTGTAAGCAGCGAGCGCACTCTTCTTGTCTTGAACGAGGAAATGCTGAACCAGATGAAATCCTTGATCATAGCCCGCCCCTCTTTTCACTATGGCGCTTCATTTTCTCAAAGCCTCCACAGGCTGAAGCCTTGCAGCCGCCCTTGCAGGAGTTATTCCTGAGACAGCCCCAATTGTGAATGAAAATAATAAAGAGCCGATAATCATGGCAAGCGAAAGCGCTGCATTAATCTCTATGCCTGCTGCCTGCATTGCGGCATAGCTTGCAACAAGGCTTATCCCATAGCCTGCCAAAAGCCCGAACACGCCGCCAATCAATCCCAAAAGCCCTGACTCAATAAGGAAGAGTGTTAATATTGAAGAGTTCCTTGCTCCTGTTGCCTTCATTATGCCTATTTCCCTTGTCCTTTCCGCGACAGAAGTGTACATTGTGTTTGTTATCCCTATTCCGCCGACAATTATTGAAATTGCTGCAATTCCTATAAGCACTGCTTTTATCGCGTCTGTTATCGAAGTGAATGTTTCCATGAGCTTTGCAGGGTTATTCACTGTGAAATCCTCCTCGCCTTCCTCAACATTTCTTTCTTTCCCCAATTCTTTTTTTATGTCATCAGCAACAAGGCTTGTGTCAAATCCTTCTTTTATCACTGCAAAAATAGAAGAGACTTCCTCTTTTTCCCCGAATATTTCCCTGCCTGTCTCAAGGGGGATGCCCATTGCCATGTCCTGCAATGAGCCTGTTTTCTTTCTTATGCCTATTACCTCAAAATCATACTCATTGATTTTAACTTTATCCCCGACTTTTACATCCTTTTCAAAAGTGTCGTATGCATTTGGATAGCTTAATATCACGACATATTTGTCTGACGGCTTAAACAGCCTTCCGTCTTCAATGTCAAGAAAGCCCTGTTTCTCAAGAATGCGTATGAATGACGCATCAGTGGGATAAGAGAAGGCCATAATGGACTTTTTCTCCTTGCGGAATTCAACAGTGGCGGTCCTTATAAGGGGGCCTATGACTTCATCCACACCCCTCACATTTCTCACTGATTCAACATCCTTGTCAAAGAATTTTGCATTTGTAATGCTGCCGGCAGTCGGGCCAAAGCTCTTTCCGCCGGGGCTTACCATTATCCTGTTTGTGCCTAATTTCGAGAACTCCCCTGTGACAGCATCCTGCATTGCCTGGCTTAATGTAATCAGCGATACAACGGCAGTAATCCCTATAAAAATGCCTATAAGGGTGAGCCAGCTTCTCAGCTTTCTCCTCGTAATCCCCTTAACGGCAAGGGAAAAATAATCAGCTATCATTTCTGCTGTTTTTTATGCTTATACTTCCTGTAGCCGATATATGCGCCAATCAATACAATAATAACAAGCACATAAGCCCACGTGCTGCTCTGCGTTACTCCCAAATCGCTTGGCGTATAAAGCATTATCTCAACATTCCGGGTTTCAGAATACTGCACATTGTTTGCATCCATGTATTCCAAGGAAACAGGTATTGTAATGCTGTCTGCGCTTGCTTCAACCCTGAATTCAACTGTTTCATAGTCGTCAGAGTCAACATTGCCTATATAATTCTCGCCTGAAGTAAATTTCTTGAAATTCTCACCGTCAAGCACCTTAAGCATTGCAAACTTAACGTCAGTTGTGCCGTAGTTTATTACCTTCAAAATCACCTTGCCCTTAGTGTTTGATTTTGTCAGCTCAGTGCTGTCAAGCACAACCATCAGCTTTGGCTCTGCTCCCACTGTAATTCCGACAATGTCTGAAGTGTTATGGAGATCTCCTACTTCATCATAATATTTTATTTTCAAGGGTATTTTATAGACTCCTGCAGCTGCGTCAGGCGTTGCAATAAGCTTGTATATAACACTTTCCTCACTGCCAGCAGCTATGCTTCTTATTTTCTGCTCAGTTGTCATGCCAACCGGAGCAAAAGGCATTGTTGCGGAAGATAAGTCAAGCGAAACAATTACATCCCTCATCACCGAGTCAGCTGAATTTTTTATTGAAACTTCAACATCAGCGACACTGCCTGGCGCAATTCTTGCAATCTCCCCTTCAGACTGCGTTACGCTGATGGCTGTTGAAACAATAGAGCCCAGTCTTTTTACTGTAACCGCAAATGGCTCGCTTGTTATTGTTCCGGAAGTCCTTGAATAATATTGTATGAACACATTATGTGCTGCCTCATTGGCGTTTGCATTCACTTCAACCTGAAACTTGAACTGAATCTTTCCCCCTGCGTCCAGCCTGCTGAAGTGTATTATTTTGTCTGACAACATTTTGAAAGGATAGTCTTCCACAAAAGTGACATCAAAGTCATTCATGGGAACATCTTTCAGGTTTATGATTTCAAACCATATGTCAGTTGTGTCGCCGGGCTGCACAGGCGAGGGATCATACCTTAAAAGGTCTATCTTCATTTCATTTGCGCTTGTCACGACTGTCTGCCTTGCGTACGCTGCTGATGACAGCAACAAAAACAAAGCCAACAAAACTAATATTGTTCTTTTCATTTTCGACTACCTCCATTCTTCCAAAGCACTTTTTTCAAATATTCATGGTCATGCCCCAGCTTGCCGTCAACTATTACAACTTTTTTTTCAGCAAAGTTCGCAATGTAGGGGTCGTGGGTGACCATTATGATTGTTTTCTTGTGCTCCTTGTAAAGATGCTCTATTATATCCAGTATGTGCTTGCCTGTTGTTGAGTCAAGATTGCCAGTTGGCTCATCAGCAAGAATAACTTCAGGGTCATTTGACAAAGCCCTTGCGATTGCAACTCTCTGCTGCTCTCCGCCTGACATTTGGTTTGGCTTGTGGTCTAATCTGTGCTGAAGCCCCATGTCTTCAAGCAGCTCACGCGCTGTCTTAAGCCTTATTTCTTTTGGCACATTGTTAAAAATCATCGGAAGCATCACATTTTCCATTGCAGTAAGCGATGGAATAAGGTTAAATGCCTGGAATACAAACCCTATTTTCTTTCCCCTTATTGTGGCAAGCTGGCTTTCACTCATCTTTGAGATGTCGTGCCCGTCAAGAAGTATTTTTCCTTTTGAAGGCAAGTCAAGGCATCCAACAAGATGCATCAATGTGCTTTTGCCTGAGCCTGAAGGCCCCTGAATGCTTGCAAAATCCCCTTCATTGAATTTAAGAGTAATGCCTCTTAGAGCATTAACCTCTGTTTCTTCCATCTTGTATGTCTTCCATACATCCTGCAGTTCGATTAGTGTTCTTGCCATTTATTCCCCTTTTAATAAATATAAAAAGGCAAAACCCCGATATAAAGCTTATGGTTCAGATTAGTTTCTTATTTCCGCACTTAGGCGCCTGCCTAAGCAATTAATAAGCTTTAATAATAAGCTAGGGCATTATACTTTTATGCCTTGAGAAAGGCGGGAGCGTATTAACATGGAAATCAAAGGAATACTATCGTACATTGTGATTATCGGCTTAGTCGCAGCTGTGGTTTTGACTGCAGCCATAAGGCCGGACTATACTCTGAATATGCAGCCTGCGAAGAATGTGCTGACTGTTTCAGGAGAATCAACAATAACAACCGCCCCTGACAAGGCAGAGATTTACCTGAATATTCAAAAGAAAGCAGAGACAGCTGACGGCGCAAGGATTCTTAATTCAGAAGCGTCAAATGCAGTGATTGTTGCATTGAAAACAGCAGGGCTTAAGAAAGAGGACATTGAAACAAGCTCATTCACAATATACCCTGAGCAAAGATATGATGAAGACACGCAGGAATACATAACAACAGGATATGTTGTAAGAAATGTGATTAAAGCAACAACAAACAAGGCAGAAGAATCAGGTGAATTGATAGATGTTGCAATAAAAGCAGGGGCAAACTCTGTTGAGAATGTTAATTTCGGGCTTACGACTGAGAAAAAGCAAGTAGTTGACAAGGATGCATTGGCAAAGGCTACTGAGCTTGCAAAATCAAGGGCAGAGGCAATGGCTGACGCATCAGGCGTTTCATTGAAAAAGCTGACATCTGTTGAAGGCGGAAGCAGCTACATGCCTTACATATACTACGGCGCAAGAATGGAAATGGCATCTGCCAGCCCAAAAGATGCAGGCACTTCAATAATGCCGCAGGCTTTGGAAGTAAGGGCAACTGCAACTTTAGTATATGAAATTGAGTAAACCTCTTTTTATTTTTTCTTTTTAATGTCTATAAATGTAAGGGGCAAAGCAGCCTTACTGCTTTCCCAAGGAGTCTACGACGAAACCTTTATAAACCCCCCTGAATTCTACCCTATAACAACCAATGACTTATAGGAGGTTATTAAAATGACAGACGAATTATCAGACATGGCCCTTGAGGCAATTGAAAAGGCAAGAAAGACAGGCAAGATAAAGAAAGGCGCCAACGAGGCAATAAAGGCAATAGAAAAAGGCGCTGCAAAGCTAGTTGTCGTGGCAAAAGATGTTAATCCACCAGAGATTATCATGCCGTTCAAGCCGCTTTGCGCTGAAAAGAAAATCCCGCTTGTTACAGTTGCAACAAAAGAAGAGCTGGGAGCATCAGCAGGATTGCCTGTTGGAACTTCAGCAGTTGCAGTTCTCCAGGAAGGAGAGGCAAAAGACATAATTAAACGCATTTCTGAAATGTCACAGTAAGGTTCAAAATGGCAGAAGACAAAAATAAAAAAGGAAAGCACGAAAAGCAGCCTGAGGCAGCAGCGGCAGCAGTAGTAGCCCAGCAGCCTGAAAAAAAGCTGGATTCAAAAACCCTTTTCTCAAACGCATATCCTGCAAAAGTAGAAGAATTGGCAGGAAGAACAGGAGTTAGGGGCGAATTGCTTTATGTAAGGTGCAGGGTTCTTGAAGGAAGGGATGCAAGCAAGGTGCTTACAAGAAACGTCAAAGGCCCGGTAAGAGTAGGCGATGTCTTGATGCTCAGGGAAACAGAATCTGAGGCAAGAAGAATCGGCAAGGGCGGGAGCAACAAATGAACAAGTGCACATTCTGCTCAAAAGAGCTTGAAAAAGGAACAGGCAAGAAATACATAAAAGCTGACGGAAGAATTTTATTTTTTTGCTCAAGCAAATGCGAAAAGAACATGATTAAGCTTGGCAGGAAATCAAGAAAGATGAAGTGGGTAACCTCAGCAAAAAAGAAGAAATAAAATGATTGAAAGGACACTTGTTCTTGTAAAGCCCGACGGCGTCCAGAGAGGGCTTATCGGCGATATAATCGGAAGATTTGAGCAGCGCGGGCTAAAGATAGTCGGCATGAAGATGGTGTGGATAGACGAAAAATTCTCAAAAAAGCACTATTCAGCGCACGTTGGCAAGAAGATGTATCCTTTGCTTGAGAAGTTCATAACATCAGCTCCTGTTGTTGCAATGGCTATTGAAGGCATACACGCTGTTGAGCTTGTAAGAAAAGTTGTCGGCAGCACAGAGCCAAAGTCAGCTCCTATTGGAACCATAAGAGGAGATTATGCGCATGTTTCATATGATTATGCTGACGAGAAGCAGATAAGCGTCAAGAATCTTGTTCATGCATCTGGAAATAAAGAGGAAGCAGACCAAGAAGTAGGCTTGTGGTTCTCAGAGGCAGAGCTGTATGAGTATGAAGCCTCACATGACAGGCATGTTCTTTGAAAAGCCAGGAAAGCCGCCATCATTAAATCAATATATTTCATTTCTTCAAGTTTTTCTTTCTTTTCAATCCCAATATTATAATCAATGCTATGATTGCTGTAGCAATCAATACAGAGAAAACATAGCCTATTAGCTTTTTTCTTGGCTCTTCCTGCTTCGCAGGCGCTCCCTCAGCAGGAATCACGGGCTTTTCTTGTATCTTGTTTTGCTTTTCTGCGGTTATTGGCTGTTCTTCCTGCTTTTTCTCTGCTGTTATTGCGAACACTGAAAAGCCGGGCGTTGAAGCTTCATAATAATAGTTTGAAGCATTCTGCTTCAAATAAGTTGTGGGAAGCGCATCCCATTTTGTTGTGTAACGCTGCAAAACAATCTTATTGTAATCATACATATTCCTTGTGACCCAGTCTTTTCCAACGCTGAAAGTGATTTTTGCTTCTTTGACATCCTCATCTTTCAAAACAGTTTTATTAAATTGCAGATAAGTATAAATCTCGCCAGATGGCGCCGACGCAATGCTCGCAGGCATTGCAGTTAGTTTCTCAATTGTGATTTTCACATTTAAAGCGGCAGCTGCAGAATCCAGCATGATTTCTTCAACGCCAACAAATGCTTTTTCGCTTTCTGCAAACTCAATCAGGTTGTTGCCTTCTGCGATTGCAGCTATAATTCTTGTTACTTTTGTGACCGCTACTGAAACAGCTCCGCCGCCG
Source organism: Candidatus Nanoarchaeia archaeon (assembly GCA_041659245.1). Lineage (GTDB taxonomy): Archaea > Nanobdellota > Nanobdellia > SCGC-AAA011-G17 > GW2011-AR17 > UBA9640. The sequence continues at coordinate 46,046 of JBAZYQ010000003.1, read as the reverse complement.
CCACTCCCTCCGCCGCCAGACGTTGATGCGAGTGTCTCAGACGGCGTATAGCTTACAGTCAGGCTGAAATTGGCGGTAGTGTTTATATTGTTCGCAGCGTCTGCGCATTTTACGCTCCAATTATAATTCCCGTTAGGCACGTTTTCAGCGAATGTCTGTGAAGTGTTTACAGTGATAGAAGTGTCTGTTTCATTCACAACACCATTCAGATACAAAGTGCAATTATTGATTGCTATATCCGAGACATTGTAAGTGAAAGTAATACTATTTGAAGACGTCTGGCTTGTTCCGTTTACAGGACTTACAAGCGCAATAACAGGATATGTAATATCAATCCTGAAAGTGCTGTTTGAGCTGCGGCAGTTGCTTGTAGCATCACAGGCTCTTATTCCCCACAGCCAGCTTCCTTCTGTGAGGTTTGCCTTGAAAAGATAGTCGGTGTTATTAATTCCAGAGCTATTTGTCACATTCAAGTGCCAGCCGCTCCAATTTCCATACAAGCTCACATTCGTCAGGTTGTAATCATCATAAACGGTCGCATTAAACACAATATCCAAGGTTTGGTTTGCAACCAAACCCGAGCTTGGAGCATTAAGTGTAATTGTTGGCGGCGTGAAGTCAGATGTCAGTGTAAACGTCTGTTCAGTGCTCCAAGCACTCTTCGCCAATCCAGTGTCAATCGTCTGGACGCTCCAGTAATATGTTGTATTCACTTGAAATCTCGTTCCTGCCAAAGAGATGTTCCGTCGTTGCATCATGTTGCCGAAATAACCCGACGCAGGGCCACCGCCGCGCCATTCTCCACCAGAGGAGCCGCCAAAGACGCCACTTACAATCTGATTCCCGCTGCTTGATGTTCCAACGCGCAGATTATAGTATAATCCTGGGCTTGTTGTTTCATTGTCGCTTCCGTTGTTCCAGCCGAGAAAGAGATCGCCGTTTGCTAAAGAATGATTGTTAAATGTTGATGGTGCATAAGGAGAAGAATTATTTATATATAAGAGGAATTACTAATGTAAATCTTTTTGTCAAGAATAGTCTCATTATAATTAAAGCCTATAACTATTAAGTCTAGATCTCCATCTTGTTCTAAATCATCCCATGCTAAAGCACCATGTTGAAAATTATCACTTTGAAGTTCATTTCCCGTTGTGCTATTGGCAATGAAATAACCGCTTTTATTATTTTGATAAATTCGGTTACGCCCTCCGTTTGTTCCTTCTCTTCCAATAACAACAAAATCTAAAAAGCCATCATTGTCATAATCGCCAAAAGCAATGGAACCAGCAAAAATGCCTATTAATACACCATTATCTGTTGTATCTTCTTGAAATTCTTCTAATGTCGAACCATTATTCTTATAGGTATAGAGAAAATCGCAACAGCCCATAAGAACAGAATCCATATCCCCGTCATTGTCATAATCACCAAAAATCATCCCACTTTGAGACGCTTGTTTTAAATCTTGGCTCCATGCAGGGGTCTCAATAAAGGAAGAACCATTATTGATATAAATAATTGTTTTTTTATTGGAATTAGTATCTTCTCCAGTTATTCCTATATCTATATTTCCATCATTGCTTATATCGCTAAAGGTTAAAGAAGCATCATCTAATCCTGTTAAATTATTCTGCCAATTACTATTTTCTATTAATGAACTGCCATTGTTTATATATATCTTGGCAATTTTAGAAGTGCTTGTAATACCAATTAATCCCAAATCAAGTCTACCATCATTATCAATATCTGTAAGAGCAAGATTCCCCTTCCAAACACCCGTCAAATTTTGTTGCCAAGATATGTTTTCTACCAATACCGTACCGTTATTTATATAAACTTTAGATAATAGCTGACCATTACAACTAAGATCCCTTGCATTTGTACAGCCACTTAATACCAAATCTAAATTTCCATCGCTGTTTATATCACCCCATGCTGTGCTTCCATGCCCAATACCTGTTAGATTCTGTCCCCAAGTTATATTCTCATTTAGTCCAGTACCGTTATTTGTATAGACTTTAGCAATTACTCCATTTTCACAATCTTGACTGCCGTCGTTTAAGCAACCAGTAACAACTAAATCCGAACGATTATCATTATCCACATCTCCAAACGCTACACTGCTAAATCTAACTGCTGTAAGATTGGCTTCCCAAGGAACATTTTCCGTTAATCCTACAGCAAATACAATACATAAGAGAATAATGATCAATAAAAAAAGAATACTGGCAAAAAATAAAAAGCTTCTTAGTTTTGCCATCTCTCTACCCTCAAGTTCGATTATGGCTTTTTCCGCAGGTAAGCCATGCCTAATATTGTAATACACATCATCGCTAATCCTATCAATGTAGACTTAGCTAAAGATATGTTCACATTGTTTGCATCACTGACCGCCATGCCAGTTATAGGATTTAAAGAAGGGGAAGGGGGCACCTTTCCGTCTACTGTTGCAGGTTCGATACTTTCAGATGATTTTACTGCGTTATTTGCAGTAATTGTCCCAATTATGTCTCTCCCATGATTTATCCATACTGGTTTCCCGTTCACAGGCGGGTCAATGTCAATGCTTCTCACAATATTGTAAGTCCCATCTGCAAGGTTGGGGTGCAAATCCACCTTAAAACTGATTGTTCCGTTGTTTGGTCCTAAATATTCTGCAATCAGTGGTATGCAGTATGGGCTTTCAGCCCTATTGCCATCTGTCTGTTTGTCCTGATTGTAGCATTTTCCTTCAGCGCCTGTAAACCAGAACGAAATCATTATAGGTAATGAAGCATCAATCGCATAACTCTCCTTGTATGGCACTGCTATCGTGTAGTTGATGCTGATGTCGTTCGTTGCTGTTAATACGCTACTTAATGTGTCTTCCTGTAATACTACATTTTCGTCTGTTGGTAGGTATTGCTGCCATATTTTGGCTGTGGTTCTATTTATTGTTTGCAACAGATTATATGCTGTGCAGTCTCCAGTTATTACGCAATTATAGAGAGATGCTAACCAATCGTGCTCTTGATTGGTCAAACTAAATTCTTCTTCTATCCCAACATTAATAGCCTTATCTGCGTCTGCCGTAAATATCTTAGTTTTAGAATAAAATCCAGCCAATTCAAACGTACAACTCCAGCTACCCACGGGGAATGCATAAGACCCATACATGTTCGTCGTATCCCCACCTTGACCGAAACCAGAGTAGTCGCACGTAATCACTACATTATTCTTTACGCTCCCATCCTCTCCGCTCGTCACGTTAAACGTGATATTATAAGACGGAACACTAAAGCTCCTCGTCTCAGTCACGTTCACGTTGCCGTAAGAGTCATTTGCATACACTTTGTAGGTATACGAGCCAACAAGCAGTGAACTATTCACATAGTTCCAATTGTAGCCAGAGCCAGACATGCTTGTGTTCGCGCCGTTCATGCTGAGCCAGACATTGGTAATAGACACATTCTCATACACCGGCTCTGTATGCGCTGCAAACGTCACGTTATACAGTGATGCAGTTAAATTGGCCTTGTTTGTCTCAAAGAATGCCTTATACTGCAGATACCTGTTGTTTGCTGTATTCAGCGTTTCTCCGCTTTCGCCAGAGTAATAGCTTGAAGCACCCAAAGGCCCTGTAAAAGATTCCCCAACACAAGATGCATCATCACACATCTTTACCTGGAATGTTAAATTAACCAGCTTTGCATTGTACTGCTTCAAAACCTGTGTTGAGTTCAGAGCATAGTTCCATATGCCCACTTCATCTATAACGCCATCAAAGTTGCGCGCGGCAGTGTCGTGGTAATAACCTATCCTCAATGGTTCCATGCTTTGATTCAATGTATTTGTATAGGCATTTGTAGTCTGCAAAGTACCATCCACATACAGCTTTACATTGATTCCGTTATAGGTGGCTGCAACATGGTGCCAATTGTTATTCGCTAATGAAGAGCCTGTGCCTGTTGCAACAAGCACATTTCTAAAGTATAAAGTCATTCTTCCAACACTATTAAGCCCTATTGCATAATCGCCATATGTACCATCAACTCCTTTGAACAAAATTCCCCTATTTGGTGTTGAAGTTTTTATCCATGCCTGTATTGTCAGATTGTTTGTCAAATCCAGGCTGTTTGCATCAGGCAATGTTACATAACCTTCTTCTGCAAACTGCAAAGCTGTGCTAAAAGTGCCATTTACTCCATATACAACATTCCCATAAGCTGCGCCGTTATTCCCTTCACCGGAAGAATCCATAATATCCCCTGTCCCCTCATTCATGTGCCATGCACCAACTAAACCAGACTGTGCCTCTAATTCCCCGTCTGTCGGAATAAACTCGCTCCACCTTATATTGTCCCATACAATTGCTTCTCCTGCGTCATACACCGGAGAGGTATAAGAACCCGTAGTCTGCGGGTATGTAAGCTGTATTGCTTTTGATGTTGCATTCAGCTGCGTGTTTTCAAACGTGCCTGTGAAGTCCGTTGCATTGTTAAAAATCTCTGCGCTTTCTCCTTCAACAGCAACTCTGGGAGTTATTTGCACTGATATGTTTACAGCATCTGAAGACAATATCTCTTCATCTGCGGGCGTCGGAAACACAAACCCGATAGTCCAGAATATGTTCGGCACGTTTGCTATATCCACATTCCACGCCTGCGTTGTTATTGCATTATCGCTGTCATTCACATCAACCCTTACAGTGTGCAGATCTGAAGACAGCCAGCCCCATGCATAGTCAAACCATGAACTTTGTGTAAGGGTTTGGAAAATACTGTCCACAAACCAGGAATACCACACTTCATCATTATCTGCATCAGTAATTTCAATTGCAAAGCGTATTGTCTCATTTTCCCGATATGTTACATTTGCAGTGTATTCGACATCTGTCCTGTTCAGACTGCTTACATTATAGCTGTCAATAACAGGCTCAGAATTGCTTACTACTCTAACTGTGCTTGATACGTTTGAATACAACTCCCCATCATAAGCAATTACAGAACAGTTCCATGTCTCGCCTTTTGTTGTATTCAAGTTATGCAGCATATTGCTTGCAGAAGCGCCGCTTGATACAGGAATGACAAACGAAAAATGTAATATCTCATCCTTGTACCACGAAACATTTGCAGTCAATTCTGTTTGCTCTGCATCAGTAACTGTGAAAGAGCAGTTTAAGTCGTCGTTTGTGTATGCTGTTGTTGGTAATATGGTGCTTATGTTCACTGCTGGTGCTGTGTTTGAAGTTTCCTCTGAGCCAAGAACGATTGTTGGCAGATTAGCCATATACCTCGTTATATAAAGATAATCCATATAAGTATTTCCTGTCCAACCATTATATTCTATAAATTTCACTGTTGTTTTAAATCCTGTTTGTGCTGAAGTTCCATTTGTTGTAGCCCATGTTGCTCTACTTCCGTCTTGGTACATATTATAATATTCTCCGACACTATCATCTATAGCCTCAACCTTAAATGTATAATTTGTGCTTAATGATATATCTGTTCCTAAAGTTGTTCTTTTAAATGATGTATCTAATATATTATCTGCCGCATAAATATTTTTTCCACCTTTGGCATTTGGATATGATGCAATGGCTACTCCTTTTGAACCTGCACATCTGCCATAACCGCAAAATTCGGATGTATCTAAAAATCCACCCCAGTTACAACCATTATCATTCCCACTTTGTGAATATGTTGTTTCTATAGAATATCTTTCACAGTCAGAACAATTGCCTGTATCCAACGTAGAAACCATATGGCAAGTAGCAGACGGGCATAAAAATCGGTTGTTTTTAATTGTCCCGCCATCTTGCCCCTCGTTTTCAACCCACCTCTCGCCAACAGTAGCACTGTCAGCCCTATCAAAATCATCATAAAAAAGTGCTATATTACTTTTGTTATTCATTGTTGAGCTATAATCTAAGCTACCTCCGTAATAGATATAGCAAAGTGTATTATTTATGCCAGTAACATTCTGCAAAATTCTAAACAGGAAGGTAGTATTTGTTGTTCCCCAGCCAGTGGAAGCAGGATATTTCATTGTATTGCCCGATGATTTCAAATCAGTTGTATTGCCTATTAGCTTATCAACTTCTGTTTCATCACATACGACTGCAAAATTATTTGGGTTTGTTTGATTGAATTTTGCATTGTTTGTTGTATCAAATCCACTGACTTCTGCTGTATACCATTTTCTTATCATTTCAGCAGAAGCATTAATTTGTATTGCTTTCCTGTTTGGAAAATCAAAATTCCACCAGCTGCTATGCTGCTTGTCAGCAAACAAGTCGCTTCCCACTTTCAGAAACACTGTTCCTGTATTGCCCCAGCCGCCGGCTGTTTGGATAATGGGAGTATCAAAAGAATATCTATACTTGCCTTTTCCAAGGATATTAAATGTGGATAAAGAAGCAGTATCAGCTTTCTCAGCTGCCTTCATCTCAACAGGCAGCCACTGGTTCTCATAAACTGTTTTCGTGCCTGTTTGAATTGCAGTGCAATTCTGCACGGTATTTACGCTGTGATTAACAGGGTCTTCAAGATTATAGGGATTGCAAATAGCCTCATAAACCTGCTCTTCCTTTGAAACAATGTTAAGTTTTGTTAAAGAGCCTTCTTTTGCGTCAAAATTGTTCTCTGCGATAAGCAATTGTATGTCCTGCGAAGAAATCTCAGAAGCTATATCAAACTCCAAAACCTTGTGCGTAAGCCCTTTCTCAACAAAGTCCATTGAAATTCCTTTTGTCTTGTCAAGCCCCGTATCAATATAGTCTCCGGTAGAAACCTTATCATAAACACTGGTTTCAGAAAGAGCATAACTTGCCATAAATACGGCAAACACGAACATTACAATTGCAATAACACTGAAACCGCGCTTCAGCGCACCCCTATTATCTAGACTAATTATAAATTTCATACAATACACCTCTTTCCAACCGATAGCTAATACAATTATAAGCTCGATTTCTATATAAACTTAACTGCAAGGTGATATCCTTTCTCCAGTGTTTATTGCAATTATATTTATTTTTTAAAAATAGTCTCTTAATTTATTTAATGGCGGCGCTCTGCGAGCTTGCGAGTGGAGATTCGAATGGGAGTGAGAAATCCCGGCTTTCTAATCCAGCGCCCTGTCTATCTCTTCTGCGACAGAATTCATCTCAGCAAACATTTCATCCATTTCTTTCTTAAGGTCTTTTACAAGAACATCAAGGCTTGCTTCCCTTAATGAATATGTGTTCTTCTGAGCTATAACCAAGCCTGAATCAATGAGATTGTTCAAATGATGCACAACAGCGCCCCTTGAAAGATGAAGCCTGTATGCAATCTCGTCGCTTGAAAGCGCCTTGCCGTGCTTTGCAGCTTTTAATAATTCAAGAAATATCCTATAACAAGATTTGCTCTTGTCCCTGCATGTGAAAAGCCCCATTGTGCCAGAGAACCACATGACCTGCTTGTTAACATCAGGGGCTTTCGGCCTTTGAAGCCTGTATATAGTGATTTTCTTTAAAGCCATATGAATAGAATGCAGTGCAGAGCTTAAATAATTTACTGAAATGGAGCGCGAGGCAATCTCACTTCGTTCGAAGCCTCACGATAGCTTTAATTTTAGCATTATTACTTAGAGTATCTGTAATTAGAATTAAAAAATGAGATCGCGAGGATTTGAACCCCGGTTACAAGGCCCCGAACCTTGAGTCCTACCAGACTAGACTACGATCCCATTCTCACTATCGTTCGAAGGTTCACTTCGCCAAAGGCTCGCAAACCATAAATAGATTTCCTATCTCTGCCTTCGTCTTTCAAAAGAGATTATCTTTTTAAGTGTTTCTATCTCTTTCATCAGGCGCAGTTTCTCAGAGTCTGCCTTCAAAAGCTCCTTTGCATACTCCTTAAGCTCAAAATCCTCTTTCTTAATGCCCTGCGCAACAGCATTGAGCTTTGCAATGCCCTGATTTGCAAGCCCGAATGATTCAATCAGCTTCTTTGCCTCAGGCTTAAGCGCATTAAACTCATTTACAACGTCTTTTAGAGGAATGATATGCTCCTTAACCTCATTATGCAGTTTTGTGTAAATAGAGTCATAAAGCTGCGTGTGATTCTGCTGGAATGTCCTCAAAGCCTTTTCAAATTCCTTTTGCAAGTCCTTAATCTTCTCTAAATCCTTTGAGAATGATTCAACATAGCCGTGCTGCGAATGCTTGATTTCTTCCATTTCTTTTTGCAAGGCAGAGATTACGGCATTATGATGATTTTCCATCTGCGCTTCAAGCTCATACAATTTCTTCTCAACAAGCTCAAGCTTCTCTTTCAACCCGTGAATTCCGCTTATTTTATCAAGCATAACTCCTCATTAGCATTAAAGTATTAAAAACCTTTTGCTTGCAGACTGCTGAAAGCCATTAAGCCCTAAATTCCCTTAAATAAAACAACTAACTGGCTGCACATTAAAAAACAATAAAAGAATTAAAAAATAAAAGAAAAAAAGAAGATTTATTTCTTCTTCTTTTTCATCACAACAAGCGCTACAATAACGCCTACTACAACCAATCCAAGAAGCACAAACATCCATGTATTGCTCTTCTCGGCAACCGGTTCAACAGGCGCTTCTTCTGCAGGAGCTTCTTCAACAGGCGCTTCCTCTGCAGGAGCTTCTTCAACAGGCGCTTCCTCTACGGGCGTTTCTGCTGCTTCTTTCACACTGATTGCGAAGTAGCTGAATCCTGGCGTTGTTGCTTCAAAGTAAACTTTTGTTGCATCAGATGACTTCACGATTGTAGGCAGTGATATCCACTGTGTTGTATATCTCTTTAATTCAACAGCAGATGAGTCAAGCCCTTTCTCAGTAAGCCATGCTTTTGTCACAAAGAAGCCAATCTTTGCGCTGCTTAATTTTGCATCATCCAGGTTTGTCTTTGTAATCTGCACATACTTGTATACTGTGCCTTCTGAAGCAGGCGTGGTTGAAGGCAGTGTATTAACTGCAGCCACAGTAATCTTTACTCCGGATGCTGCTTCACTTACATCCAATGCAACCTGATTAACTGCAATGTTTGAATTGCTCACAGTCACGATTCCGGGAACATCAGGCGATACAGATAATGTAGTGCTTGATGATGCAGTTGATGATGATGATGAACCGCTGCTTGAGCCACCAGAAACTTCTCCAGAACTTACAGTAAATGTTTCTGTATCTATTGCAGTTCTCCCTGAATTATCAGTTGCGGTACAAGCTACAGTATAAGTTCCTATAATACTTGTGTCTTCAAAATTACTGTCATCAAGATCATTTGAGTAAAGTCCATTAGGCAGTTTCACTGTAAAACTTGTAGATGATGACACATCTCTGGTATCAGTTGCAGAACATGTTATGGTTTCAGTAGCACGTACATTAATTGATGTAGATGAAAGAACCAATGTTGGCACTGGGTCTGTCAGATCAACATAGAATGCATTCATCGAAGGCGACAAAGAGCCGGTTGTATTAGCATTTCCAGCCATGTCAGTGCAGTTAACATACCACGTATGCCACTCTCCTGAAAGCCCTAACACGCTCTGACTTGTCACTGTTGCGCCTGTTGGGCTTGCTGTATACAACCCTGTCAAGTTTCTAACACCGTCAACAACCAAACTGCAGTTCACAACACTGCTTGTTGCATCAGTTGCTGTCCAGTTAATAGTTACTGTGCTTGAACTGAAGTTTGTGTTGTTTGCTGTATTTGGTGCTATGTTACTTGGCTTAACATTATCTACAGTAAACCTTCTTGTTTCAGACGTATTCCTGTTTGATGTTGCATTCGTCGGATCCCAGCAGGTTACGTTCCAGTAGTGTGTTCCGTCGGGAATATCTAATATATCCACATTTACCAATGCACCGCTCGAAACCAATATTCCTGACGTATTGCCTCCGGTATTATTAACTTTGCCGTCAAGTGTAAAGTTACAATAAAATGCAAGAGCCAGATTATCAGTTGCAGTCCAGTTAAAAGTAATATTTAGTGCAGTAGTATTAAAGCCGTTGGCTAATATTGCACTATTGTTTAAGGTTATAACTGGCTTTGCAGTGTCTACATAAAATGTCCTATTTGTCAAAGCAAGAGTTGTATTACCGGAAGCGTTTGAAGCACGGCATGACCAGGTATAATTGCCGTCAGGCATATTTGACACTGTAAATATATATGCAGTAGCATTCGCTGCCCTGCTTATATTAGAAGCATTTATTAAAGCAAATTTTGCAGCAGTCGTACCTAATTGCAAACTTATATTTGCCACATCTGTTTCTTCTGCATCTGTCACAGGAGTGCAGCTAAATGTATTATTCCTTGACGAAGACCAATTAACAGCAGCAGGAGAATTCTGCGTTACAGACAAAATTCCTGCAAAAGTATATACAGCAAAAATAGCAACCAATATCGCGCCGATTATTAATAATCCTGGTAAAAATTTTCCTTGTTTCATGTTTCAAACACCTCTTTGTTTTATTATTTATCAAGCATGGACTTCCCAATCCACGCCTCTATTCCCAACTCTATGTAAATATGCTTTCTATAAAGGGGTTATTTCTCTTTTTAAATAAAGCTATACTGCAAAATATATATTCCAGTATATAGATTTATGGAAAAAATTAAATATTCATAGGTTATAGCCATTAATGAGCGTGTTAGCACTTGAAGTTTAACACTAATCATAAAATCAGGAGGTACTGAATATGGGAGAATTAATAGGAACAGTAACGCACTTTTTTCCGAAAATAAGTGTCTGCGTAATTAAATTGGCGCACGGGCTGAAGAAAGGAGAGAAAATAAAATTCAAGCACGGCGATGAGCAATTTGAGCAGGTTGTTGTTTCAATGCAGGTTGAGCACAAGGAAATACCTGAAGCAAAAGCAGGCATGGAAATCGGCATGAAGACAGACAAGCCTGTGAAAGCAGGGTTTGAAGTGTACAAGGCATCAGGCGGATGCTCGTGCTGCTGCAGCGCATAGTAATATATATATATATATAGTGTAAAGCCAGCCTTTGGTATTATTATTTTGTTTTTATTGTTTTTGCTATTTTATTTAAATGTTTAATTGGAAAGAGTTAGAATATATTGTTACGGCTTATATCTCAGCATTGTCCTCGGGAAAGGGATTGCGTCCTTTATGCTCTCAAGCCCGCAAATCCAGGAAACCAATCTCTCAACGCCCATGCCAAATCCGCCGTGAGGCACGCTGCCGTACTTTCTTGTATCCAAATAGAATTCATACTGCGAAGGGTCTTCTCCCTGGTCAACAAGCCTTTGCTTAATTTTTTCCAAATCAGGCTCTCTCTCAGAGCCGCCAATTATCTCCCCGTATCCTTCAGGTGCCAATACATCGCAGCCAAAAACTACTTCCGGATTCGTAGGATCCTCTTTCATATAAAATGCTTTCACAATCTTTGGATAATGCGTGACAATAACAGGAGTGTCAAAATTCTTAACCAATTCATCCTCTTCAATTGTTCTCAAGTCCTTGCCCCACTCAATATCCATCTTGTTCTTCTCTTTCAAAATATTTAATGCATTAGTATATGTAATTCTGGGGAACGGCTTCTCGGCAGCAGGCTTTAATTTCTCAACATTTCTTTCAAGAATCTTTAATTCTTCAAAATTATTCTCAAGCACTTTATTCAATGCAAATTTCATAACTCCTTCTGCATGATTCTGAATGTCTGCAAAAGATGCCCACGCAGCTTCCATCTCAGCGTGCCAGTATTCTGTCAGATGCCTTGATGTTTTTGATTTCTCTGCCCTGAATGACGGCGCAATGCAATAGATTTTTTCCAATGCAAATATCGCAGGCTCTGCATACAGCTGCCATGTCTGCGCAAGAAACACAGGCTTTCCAAAGTAATTAACTGAAAATAATGTCGAGCCGCCCTCGCACTGCACGCCCTGGAATATTGGTGATTGGTATTCGTAAAAGCCGTTGCTCCTGAAATACTCGTGAATTGCGCCAAACACAGTGCTTCTTATTTTAAGAATTGCAGTCATCTTTCTTGAACGAAGCCACAAATGCCTGTTATCTGCAAGAAACTCAGTGCTCTGGTCCTTGTTGATTGGAAACACGTCTGCAAAATGAATCACGTTTATCTTTTTCACAGAAATCTCATAGCCGGTAGGGGCTCTCTTGTCTTCCTTGATTTCTCCCTCTATTTCAGCAGAGCTTTCAATCAGGACTTTTTCAGCATCAGCCCATTCCTTCTCTGATACATTGCCTTTCTTCACAACGCACTGAATAATGTTAGAAGAATCTCTTAATACAATAAAAGCCAATTCCTTTGACTTCCTTTCCCTGTAAACCCAGCCCCTTATTGAGACTAAGCCGGAACCCTGCTTCATCGCATCCTGAATTGAGATAAACATAGGATTAGTAAAAAAGTCAGTATATATAATGGTTATGGTAAAGCAGAGAAAGCCAGCCTTCGGCATTAATAGGTATAATCCATTGCTTTGAAAACAAAAAGAATAAGGCTTATGAAGATTACTCGCCCATTGCTATTTTTTTCATTTCGTCAACAAGATAGTTTATGTTTATGTCCCAGGTAGTGACGTCGCTTATCTCAGCCAGATGTTCTGTATCCTCATCAAAAGGGTCTGCCTTGGGCGAATAGCTGCCTGAAAATTTCTTAGGATTGTCTGTCTTGCCCTCAATTGGAATTTCTATAGAACCATCTTCCTCATATATTTCAGACTGGATTCCTTCGCAGGGATCATAAGGCTCTTCGCCAGGGTTAGGCGGCGGAGGCGGGACTTTTATTTTTTCAACCTTGAATTTAACCTGCTTGTGTATGATTGAGCCCCAATAGCTGCCGTCATTTGAAATTTCAAATGAACCATCATTCATGCTGGACAGGTTCTCTGAGCCAGAGCTTATTTTTCTTGTAATAAGGCAGGTTTCCTTCACTTCTTCAGCATAATCCCAGTTTAAAGCGCCCATTGTAAAATAAAATGTCCTTACATCCGGATTCTCAAATCCAAACAAGGTATATTGCTTCAGCATACCCTGCGCAGTAATCTTAAAATCCATAGTTGTACCAAATGCCGTTGATTTATACGAATAAATCCTTTCAACCTTGCTGTCGCACCAAGGGGCTCTCTTTGCATGCTCATTTGAATAATCAGCAAGGTCAGCAAATCCCAAAGCCTGGCATTTTGAAAGAAGGTCAAGCCACTCCCTCTTACAATACACGTGATTTATAACCTCTTTCTTGTAATGCTCCTTTAGCTTGTCCATCAACTGCTTTTCATATGACTTTTCAAGCCCGAGCTTTTGCACTATTTCCAAAACATCCAGGATTCTCTGAGGCAAAGCAGTGGGATCATTTATAGTCCATTCAACTAATTCAGCCGCGGCATCATTCACTTTTTTTTGCGCTTCCGCAGATCCTGCTCCATCGCCTTCCCCTTTATTTTGCGAATCGCCCAGCTCACCCAATGCATCCCTTAATGCACTTTCACTGTCAGCTCCTGAAGCGGTTCCTGAATCAGCCGAAGGCTCTGAAGAATCGCCTGAATCCGGAGTAGAATCCGGAGAAGAATCGCCCCATGGATTGTCCTCATTGCTTCCTGAAGACTGTTCGCACGCAGTCATTAAAATTAATACTGCAAGCAATACAAAAATTAAATTTATTAATTTCACATTAAAATATTGGCGATAATACTATATAAATATTGCTTTAGGCAGAAACAAAAATATTTAAACTTGTAATGCGTAATATATTCCATGAAAAAAACATCCATTCTGGCAATCACACTTTTGCCGTCGCTTTTGCTACTATCCTTTGTCATGATTGAGAATAATGTGACAGGAATGACTGTGTCTGACCTGCCGGGAGATCTTGAGATTCCCGAAGGAGGAATACCTTCCTATGGCCCAAGCGCAGAAGAAAGAGCGTGCATGATGACATGCGCCTCTACCGGATGCACTCCCGGAGACATGGACTGCATGATGGCAAAACAGAATGAATGCATGACTAAATGCAATGTGCAAAAACCGGAGCAGACTGAAGAAGAAAGCTGTGTTGAAACATGCGCAATGAAAGGATGCGACAGGTTTGATTTTGAATGCCAGGCTAGAAATCAGGCAGATTGCGACAAAGAATGCGGCATGGTGGAAGAGCCAGAGCCGAAGTCAGAAGAGGAAATTTGCATAAGAGAATGCGTAAGATTTATTGATCCGACAATAAGATGCAGCGGAGGAGAAGGCGGAGAAACAGGCAATGAAATATGCCAAAAATGCGCAGCTGAATGCGTTCATTTCTATGCAGGGCCCTGCCTTGGGGAAGAAAAGCTTGAAGAGAAAAAGCAGGCTTGCGTTACCTGCGAGCACTGCTATGGCGAGCCTGTAATGGGTGATTCAGGCGAAGGATATGACTGCATTGTTGATGTTATTTGCAAGGATGCGTCCGGAGAGTTTGGAGATGAGCCGGGAACAGGGGAAGGCATTGTTTCAAGAACAACAGAAAGAATTGGAAATGTGTTTGGCAGGGTTGGCAATTTCTTCAGGGGATTGTTTGGAATTGGAGAGGAAGAAGCTCCCGGAGAAGTCGTAGAATCACCTGTTGCTGAAGAAGCTCCGCAGGAAGAAACTAGAAGCGAAGCGCCTGCAGAAAGCGCATAAAAATATTTTTCTGTGAAAAATAAGTTTATAAAAACTCTTTCAAATACTTGCCGGTATAGCTTTTCTCACATTTTACCAAATCTTCAGGAATGCCTTCAAACAATATTTCCCCTCCCTTTGAACCGCCTTCAGGGCCTAAATCTATCACCCAATCAGCATGCTTTATAACATCAAGGTTATGCTCAATTACAACAACGGTATTGTGATTATCCACCAAACGTTTTATTATTCCCATTAGCTTGTCAATGTCCGCCATATGCAATCCGGTTGTTGGCTCGTCCATAACATAAAAGTTTCCTTTTTTATGCAATTCAGATGCAAGCTTTATCCTTTGGCATTCTCCCCCGGATAAAGTGCTGAGTGGCTGCCCAATTTCCAGATATTCAAGCCCAACATCGCACAAAATCTGAAATTTATGTTTAATCCCTGGATTTTCAAAAAAATTCCTGGCTTCGATTATGGTCATGTTGAGAACATCAAAAATATTTTTATCTTTGTACTTTAATTCCAAGACTTCCCCTGTATATCTTTTGCCATTGCATTCATCACAGGTTACTTTCACTTCATCCATAAAGCTCATTTCATAAGTTATTGCCCCAAGGCCCTTGCATTTTGGGCAAGCCCCTTTTGAATTAAAGCTAAATAACGAAGGGTTTGTTTTGGTTTTTATTGCTAATTCCTTTCTAATATCATCAAAAATGCCCACATATGTTGCGGGATTAGACCTGGAAGACTTTCCCACAGCAGACTGGTCTATTATAATGGCTTCTTTGTTTTCTTTCAAAAAAACATCGTTAATCAGGCTGCTTTTCCCGGAGCCCGCAACCCCTGTAATGCAAGTTAAGATTCCAAGAGGCAGTTTAGCGGAAACATTTTTTAAATTGTGCAAGGAGGCATTTTTAATTTCAATGCAATCTTTCCATTTTTTTCGATTACTGCTGACTTTCTCTTTTTTATTCAAGTACTCCGCAGTAAGCCCGCTTGACTTTTTTAGCCCTTCAAATGTTCCGGAATAAACTATTTTTCCGCCCAGGCTTCCCGCTTTGGGCCCAATATCAATGATATATTCTGCGCATTTAATCAAGGCAGGGTCGTGTTCAACAACAAAAACACTATTCCCTTTTTCCTTAAGTTTCTTGAGCATTTCAATCAGTTTGTTAATGTCCCTTGGATGAAGTCCAATTGTAGGCTCATCCATAATATATGCCATATCAACCAAATCACAATCAAGCTGCCTCGCCATTTTGATCCTTTGGCTTTCCCCCCCGGACAAAGTAGCCACTGAGCGGTTCAAAGAGAGATAGCCAACCCCTATTTCAATCAGGTGAGACATAATTTGCTGCATTTTCCGGACAATTGGCTTTGCAATGTCCCCTTTAATTGTACTTAGAAACCCGTAAAGTTCACTAAATTCCATATTTATTAACTCAGGAATAGTTTTGCCATTAACTTTAACACTTCTGGCTTTTTCATTAATCCTCGAACCCTTGCAGGATTCACAATCGGCATATACAAAATATCTTTGATAAGCATCTCTTCTGGCTTTTGATTGTTCTTCTTTTGCCTTGTTTACATATATTCTCTCAAGTTTTCTGGCAATCCCTTCAAAATTCTTTGAATATGTTCCTGCCCCGTGTTTTTTCTCAACAGGGATTGCTTTTGCATATAGCAGGTCATTTAATTCTTTTTCTGAAAAATCCTTAATCTTTTTATCAACATCAAACAACCCTATTGCAACCATCTCTCTCCAGTTCCAGCCCCCAACCTTGTGGTCCGGGTGATTGATTGCCCCTTCCCTGATGGTTTTTTCCTTATCCAACAGCAAATTTACATCAACTTTGATTTGTTTTCCCAGCCCCTTGCAATTTGGGCACATCCCCAGGGGATGGTTAAACCCAAAAACAAATGAGGGGCCTATGAAATTATCCCCGCATCTTGAAAAAAGAAGCCTTAAATAAGTGTATAATTCGGTTGCTGTTCCAACAGTGCTTCTTAGTGTTGTCCCCATCCTCTTTTGGTCTATCACAATTGCAGTTGAAATATTCTTAATTTCGTCTACCGGCGGCTTTGACAGCTTTGGCATTCTTGCCCTTGCAAAAGAAGAAAAAGTCTCAATAAGCTGCCTTTGGGATTCTGTATATATTGTATCAAAAACCAGGGATGATTTTCCGGAACCGGAAACCCCTGTAAAAACCACCAGCTTATTCTTGGGAATTTCCAGAGATATGCCTTTAAGATTGTGGGTATTTGCATTTGTTATTATGATTTTATCATGATTCATGTTTTTCTCCGCATTTTGAACAGGCTTTTCGATGCACACAGGGGGCTTCAGATAGTTTTTGCATCTTCATCTTGGCTTATCATTCCCAACAAATGCCCTAATCCCCTGTAATATTTATAAATCTTTTGAAAGGAATCAGTGAATATGAAAAATTTAAATTTGTGATGATCTATTTGTTAAACAGCACGCCAACGACAATTCCATTAATAGCAGAATAAGGAACATCTTCTGCCACATCTGCATTATCCCCTTTTGCCGTGAAGTAGTCTATATATAATGCATCTATCCTGTGGACTAATTCCTTTCCGTCCTTTGTGTAAGAAACAATCATGCCTTCCCTTAATGGAGTGTCTTTTGTGTAGGGCTTAATGAGCATTGTGTCGCCTGTTTCAATGCTTGGGCGCATGCTGCTTCCAAGGGCTTTTGCCAAGGTTACATTCTCAAGAGTCACTGAATTGTCTAATAATTTGTAATTGCATCCCTCTTTCTCAGTTGAGAAAACAACCCTTTCAGGCGCAACAATTGTTTTGCCTGTTATTGCATTATCAGAGCATCCTGACAAGAGTAAAACAATTAATAGAATAGAACCTATTATTACAAAGCCTGCACTAGCACCTCTTTTCAATATGGTTTTTGATGTATTGGGGGTATATTAAGATTTCTTTTTCAAAACTTTCAATTAAGAAGATAAGAATGAAATATAGTATAATTTCTTTCAAATGTATTGCGCGATATTTCTTTTCCATGCATTGAAGCAGACTGCAGAACCCACTTCCTGATTTTCAGTGGATTATTGTCGGGCACAGGAAGCACCTCGCCTGTAGACTCAGACACCAAGGCTTCTATTGTGCCTTTTGATTCAGGGCGCAAAACAACATCATTTTCCTCGCCTTTTGTGACAAGCACAGGTCCTGTTGCTATTAGCTGATATTTGTCCTTAAATTTTTCCATCAAAGAATCCAGCCAATCCATCTCTTCCGGAGAAGAGGCACGATAATGAAGTTCTAAGCCATTGTACATAAGCGAAGCGAATTAATAGATGTATATAAAGGTTCCTGAATTACGGCTCAATATTCTCAATCTGCTTCATGTCCTTCATTCTCTTCTCGCATTCGATGGAAGTCCTGAAGAGGTTATAGAAAACTTTCTGAAGCCACTGCACCCATTCCTCGTCCCTTATCTCGTATTTCAATGTGACTTCTTTTTTTAATTCCCCTGCCTTGTATATTGCAGGGTCTTTCTTCTCTGTGAGCCTTGCTATCTTGCCGTCAGAGATAAAGCCCCTTAGCGGCTGCTCGCAGTGCCTTATGTCAACAAGCTTCTTTCCCATCTTTGATTCTAATTCAAGCAGCTTCTTAATATTGCTGATTGATGCAACGTCAATTCTTGTGAGGATTTTAATCTGGACATTCCTCTTGAGCATTTCCCTGATTTCTTCCAAAGCAGAGCCGGAATTAAGCCACGAAAGATTTCCAGAGAAGCAGAGGAATTCCTCTTTTGTTGCGCTCATAAAATGTGTTAACGGGTCTGATTTTGATGATTCGTATGATGCTTTTGCGCTCCTTTTCTTTTCATCAACATACTGGAATATGTCAAAAGGCGAGAAGTCTGTCTTCACTCTTCCTGCCTCTATTTTCTTGTAGAGCTTTTCCTGGAATGTTGTTGAATGGATTTTTTCTATGTTGCACCAATAAGCAATCTTTAAGGCGCCTTTTGTTCCGCCGCGGAAGGTTTTTGTCGCAATTGTTCCCTGCTCTTCACTTATTCTGTCAACATACCTGTCAGCTGTCCTCCAGTTTATTTTCAGAAGAAGTGATATTTCCTGTATTGTCCTTGGCTGGAGATAGACAAACTCATTTATTTTCTTGATTATTGAAGTATCGAGCATACGGATGTAATAAAATGGTAATTTATAAGCCTTGTGCAACGCTCAGGACAGAATGGTGTGAGTAATAGATAAGCCAAATACAACGCTTATAGTATATTGGAAGTATTAAGAGACAAAGGAGGGGTAAACAATGAGGCTGATAGGAAACCAGACGCTAATTGAGCTAGTAACTGAAGACAGGAAGAAGCTGGCTGCAGTCAGGCGCTACGCAAGGGAATACAGATGGCCGGAGCGCAAACTAATAGAGGAGCATCTCAGCCGTGATTACGAGCTTGTTATCAAATTAGTATACCCGCGAGGAGAATTTGTAACAGAATCTGACAGGCGCTGCAGCTGCGGCGGAAATAGAATTGCCATAAATCCGGGCATTGCCTATACAAAGCCCGATGGAACGCAGAGAACAAGGATTTTTGGTTTTCCGACTCCCCCGCGCACAATGGCAACACTTTGCATGGAATGCAATAAATTTCATGATTTGTATGAAGAGTATGAAGAAAGGGAATTAACACCGTATGACTAAGGAGGGAATAAAAATGGTAATCAAGCCGGAAGAGGCAAAAAAGAAGGCAGAGGAAAGCGAGCAAGCACATGTGAAATACAGGGCAAGAAACCTTGAGGAAGTATTGGACAGGGACTTGAAGGAAGCAGTTCAAAGACGGCTTTCAAGGGCATATATCCAATATGCAGATATAAAGTCTTCCGACCCGTTGTATGAAAAAATTATGGACACTGTAATACAGGATTACAGAAATGCGGGATGGGAAGCTGATTACAAGGAAGAAAAATGGGACAATGGATATGTTGTGAAAACGCGCATTACGCTTAAGATAGGAAAGGATGTAACAGCAAAAAGTGAAGGGAATATTTTGCCTGCAAAGACAGTTGAGCAAAGGGTGCTGGCTTATGAGGAAACTGAGGCAAACAAGCATGAGGCAAAAATTGACGCAACACTGGTAAACAGATGCAGTGAAAAAGCTGTGTGGTATTGCATAAAAGAAATTGAAGAAGGCGTAAGGGATATGCTTTTAGAGAGGTATGCAGCAGCAGGATGGAAAGTCAGCGTCAAGGAGCGCTATGACCAAACGCGGGACTGGAGGCAGGAAAAAAATAAGTATCTTGTGTTTGAAAGGGAATAAGGAGGGACAAAATGAGAAAATCAGAGCTTGAAAAGCTGGTAAAAGAGCAGGGCGAGAAGATTGAAGGATTAGGCATTATTCCAAAGTCAAGGGAAATAGCTGAGAAATTAGGCGAATGCAAGTACCGCTCAAGGGAGTGGGCAAGCGAAGATTATGTTTTTCAGGACGAATCGCTGAGAATCCATTACGAAGTGTATGCAATGGGAGACAGCGAGGTTGATATCACTTGCATAAACGACGACCATTATCATACATATGATAGGGTATTTCATGCAAAAGAAGGCTCAACGCAGCCACAACCCGCACATCCATTATTTGTAAAGGACGACAGACGCTATTATGAGATATTGGAGTACAAGCCCGGCCCGTGGACAAAAAGAATTGATGATTTATACAATGGCATAAGCAAGACTCTTGAGGCAAGAAAGCAGGAAAAAGAAAAAGAGGAAGCCCTTGCCAAGGATCCTGAGGTTTCGGAGAATGAATTGAAGGAACTAGAGGATAGGCTGGGAATAAAGAAATAGCAATATAACACTGCAGCAAGCAAACGCCAGAAAGTGTTAAATACATAAACACAATGGAGGTGTCTAATGGAAAAGAGGCCGCAGGCGCTGAAGTCATTTTACATAATGGCGCACAATGAGAGGAACTGCTACAGGTGCCCATACTGCGTGCTGTCATGCAGGGAAGACCTGATTGAATCAAATCTTGAGCATTCTTTTGAATATGACAATAACATGCCTCCGCCGATAAATACCCTTCCGGTAAGCATAAACAATTATTTCGGGGACCCTTTCATACAAAAGGAAGACACTTTCAAAAAAATGAAAATTCTTGAGAGAGCAGGGCATAAGGGAATAGTTGCAATAATAACAAAATCATACATCACTGAAGAGATTGCGCAAAGGCTTTCTGATACGCAGCTAAAGCTCCAGGTATTATATTCTGTTTCAGGCACAAAAGACAATTTTGACGGAGTAAGCTACAAAAAGAAGGTTGAAAGCCTTGAAAGGCTCATCAATGCAGGGATAAATGCAAGCCTTTATTACAGGCCGATAATTGCAGGCATAAATGACTCAGAAGAAATGATAAAGCAGGTTCTTGAGGATTACAAGGCAGTAGGGGGAAAGGCATTTTCTTATGCAGGGCTGATGGGTAAAAAATCTGTTCTTAACCTACTAAAAATGAACGGATATTTTCCGAAGATTCCAAACGGGCACGAAAAATGGCTAGAGGACAAAAAGCTGATGCCAAAAGACAAAAAGCAGTTTCTTCTTGCAAAAGCAAAAGAGCTTGGATTGAATGCATTCATGAAGACATCATGCCTCGCCTCTTTCACAGCAGGATTAAGCCACGATTACAACAACCATTTTTACAAGCCTGAGCAGTATAACTGCGGTGAATGTACAATGTATAGCAAATGCAAATCATTTAAGGAATCTGTGACAGAAGAAAGCGCAAAAGCCATTCTTGATTCGCACGGAATAAAATATGAATCAGTTGAAAAAACAGAAAAAGGAATCTGCCCTTCAATTGCAAAATGCAGCAGGCCTTCAGCAGAATGCCATAATATGAAATCAACATTTGTAAACATGGGAAAAATAACAAGAGGAGATGAATCAATAATCAAATGGGTTTCGGGCGCAATGGCAAAGGCAGACATTGCAGAAAGCTCCGAGGTGACAATACTTGACCATCTTCTGTGACTTGGACGGGGTATTAAGGGTAAAAGGGGATGACTGGAAGGCATTCAAGTGGTTCATGAACTACAGGCAGTATATTGAAAAGTATCCTGCAATACCTGAGAATGTAGCACTTGTGAATGAGTTGAAAAAAATTGACAATGTGATAATTGCAACAAGCTGCCCCTACACTTTGCTGAATGAGATATGGCTTCAGCATTACAGCATTGAAATTCCCTGCCTGTACACGACAAAAGAAAAAATAAAAGAGCTCTCAGGCATGTTCAATCTTAAAGGCAGCTGGCTCATTGACGATACGCTAATCAATATAGAAGAGGCAATAAGGCACGGCATGAAAGCAGTGAAGGCAGAGACAAACAAGCCGCTGGGGCTTTCATTGCAGGATTTCCTTGATGAAAGGGAATAAACTTATAAATCTGCAGAGAATAGCTCCAATTAAGTATTAATCAGCAAGGGAGGCAGGCAAAATGGTTGTAAAAGCAGAAGATATGAAGAAAAGAGCGGACGAGCAGAAAAAAGAAAGGTTTGAAAGAAAAGTTACAAGCCTTGAAAATGCCATTGGCAGGGAAATACGCGAAAATTTACCGGCCAAGGGGTATAGAATTCCATTATGCAAATGCGCCCCAAACGGAGTAGACAAAGAAGTGCTTGATACAGTGATGGAGCATTACAGGCAGGCAGGATGGAACGTGGAATATAAGCCCGAGGGAGGCGATGTGTATGAAAGATGGAACGGCACAAGGCATTACAGCAATCTTCTCGTGCTAAGCATTCAAAATAGAAGCAGTCAAAAAAATGAAAGCGGCAGGGTTATACATGCAAGCACAATCGAAGAGAAAGTAATAGCTGATGAAGCGGAAAAGTTCGAGAGAGAAGTGAAAAAATGCGAGGAAGAGATAGACGGAAGATTAAAGAGAGACTGCGAAGATGCTGAAATATGGTATGAGGAAACAGGATTCATGGACGCAAAAATGAAAGAGAGAATCAAAACTATTTATGAGCAGGCAGGATGGCAAGTCAGGTACAGAATAAGAGAAATGCCGTGGCAAAGCGGGCGTGTAGACAGGATTCCGTGCATTGTATTCAAAAGGCAGGAATAATCCTTTTTCTTTTTTATTTTAAAATAGCCATATTGTTCTAAAGCCCGTATTATACAACACATAAGACAGAATATATACAATAATGCTTATTCTTTATACAACACTATAAGTATATTAGAGATAAACAAGAGGAGGAAAACCACGATGATAACCCGCATCATAGTCGAAGGCTCTGACTGCTCAGGAAAATCAACTGTTGTTGACAGGGTAAAGAACGCCCTGCATTGGGACTCAAAGTCCCTGCATCACAGGGAAGGAAGCCAATTTGCAAGATACCTGAAAGAATATGCAACCAACGAAAACATAGTCTTTGACAGGAGCCATTTCTCAGAAGAGGTTTATTCAAACCTGTGGAGAGGAGGCTCGCCTTTCTCAAAGCCGGAAAAGCAGATACTTGACGGGATATGCTCAATTGATACGCTGATAATTTTCACATGCCCGCCAGCAGAAGTGCTGAAAGAGCGCTACCTGAAAAGGGGCTATGAGCAGCAGATAAGGCTTGAAGAGCTTGAGAAGTCAAGGGAATTGTTCTGCAGCGAATTTAATGGAATCCCGCACAGGCTGTACCTGTCAAAAAATTATGGAGAGCTTGAAGAGCTTATAAGAGAGGTAAAAGAGAGAGTAAAATGAAAGCGTATGTAATCCCCATTGAAAACGCGTGCAATGCAAGATGCCCTTTTTGTATTACTAAATACAGGCAGATGAAATGCAAAAGCCCGATGAGCCCGCTCTTTCTTGAGAATACGCTGAAGCTGATGGACATAAGCAAGATAGAGATAACAGGCGGAGGAGAGCCCACTCTTAATTCATTCATAGGGGAGATAATAAAAGTGTGTGCTGAAAAAGCAGAAACCCAGATGTATACAAATGGCTCATTCGGCTTTTTTCCTGAAATAAACCTGCTGTCAACACTCTGCATATCAAGGCACCATTATGAGGGCAAAGAAAATAAAAGATTAATGGGCATAAGCTACAATCTTGCAGAACTTTGCAAAAATGTGAAATGCGATATCAAGCTCAGCCTCCTTCTCCTGAAATCAGGCATATCAACAAAAAAAATGCTTGAAAAATATCTTGAATGGGCAAAAGCAACAGGCATTAAAAAAGTAGTTGTGAGGCAGCTTTTGAAGCACAACAATAAAGATTACATGAAAATATATGAAAAAGAATTTGTGCCGACAGAAGGATTAAAATTAGACTGGCCCGTAATAAAAGACAATCACGGAAACAAAGTTTATTCTTATGAAGGCGTTGAAGTTGAAATAGAAACAAGGGAATGCTCATGCGAATCAGGAAATCCGGTAATACATGCTGACGGATTTGTTGCAGGGGGGTGGGACAAATGATACTTACAGGCTCTGAAATAAAAAGGCAGGTAAATCTCAAAAGAATCCATATAACTCCTTTTATTGAAGAAAATCTCAATCCCAACAGCTATAATTTCAGGCTTGGCAAGACACTCAAGGTTTACAGGAATAAAACACTCGACTCTGCAAAAGAGATGAAATACAGGGAGATAGAAATACCAAAAGCAGGATATGTTTTGAAGCCCAACCAGCTTTACATCGGGCACACGATTGAAGAAATGGGCTCTGATTATTATGTCCCAACAATGCAGGCAAGAAGCTCCGTAGGCAGGCTGGGGCTTTACATATATCTTAATTCCGGATTGGGCGATATAGGATTCAAAAGGCAGTGGACGCTTGAATTGCAGTCAATACATAATCTAAGGGTTTACGAAGGGATGAAAGTGGGGCAGATGCTGTTCTGGAAGCCGCAGGGAAAGATTGTGCTGTACAATGGCAAATACAAGAATGCCGTAGGTGCGCAGACAAGCAAGATATGGATGGATTTCAAAAAATAGGAGGTAAAAATGGCATGCATTGAGAAAATCTACAGCGTATCCGCACTCATAGGAAACGGCGCGTGCAATGCAAACTGCTCTTTTTGCGCAGGAAAATACCTGAGAAAAGACGCAAGAGAAAACAAGCTCTATGACAGGAACCTGGAATCTGCAATCAAATTGTCAGCAAGATACGGAGGCTGGTCATTGTCATTGACAGGCAGCGGAGAGCCAACGTGCGACCCTGAATCTGTGACAAGAGCATTGGAAGTCTATGACAAGTGCGCAAGCCAAGGGGCTTTCTTTCCGAACGTAAACTTGTTCACAAACGGAATACTATTTGGAGACAAGGAATTCTGCAACAAATACCTTGATTCGTGGAGAGAATTAGGATTAACCAACATTGCATTATCAATACACGCAGTTGGTGAGAAAGAGCAGGCAAAAGTGTACGGGATAAAAGAATATCCAAAGCTTGAAACAATAGTCAGCAATATTGAAGAGCACGGCGTCGGAGTAAGAGGGACACTATTATTAAGAAAAGGCGGAGTTGATGACGCAATTAAATACGAAGATGCAATCCACACTTTAATCAGCAAAGGCATTGACAACATCACTTCCTGGCCCATAGGAAATCCTGATTCAACAAGGAATGAATACACGCCATCAAGATACGGCTTATTTCAAATCAGAAGATGGCTGCACAAAAATGCAAAGCTCTGCCACGGGCATGTCTGGGGCGGGGGAGTATATGATTACAAAGGTTCTATTCTTAGAATAACTGATTACGTCACAAAACACGACCCGAAGAAAGATTTCGTGAGGCAATTGGTTGTATTCCAGGATGGCACAGTCGCATATTCGTGGATAAAAGAAGGCGCCTTATGCATGAAGTAATTTACTTCAGAATCTTTTGAAAGAATGAAAGCGGCTTCTTCTCGCCATAATACCTGTAATAAGAAGGCTTCTTCCTTATTTTCCACATGATTCTTTCCTTGATTAGTTTTTTATCCCCTGCAACAGGAGCCCAGTCATTAAGCAGCTTCCTTGAAACACCTTTCACAGACAATTTAGCTTTTGGCTTGAATCCCCTTGCTCTCATCTCCTTCTGAATCAATGCAAATCTCTTCTGCAAATATTTTATCTTGTTCCTGAAGAACCTGATATGCCCTTTTCCCAGGCAGTATCTTGAAGGAATATCTCCTGAAGGATGCTTTCTTGCATAATCTATAAGCATCATTATCTCCAAATGCTCTGCCAATAAATGCTGGTCAGAAAGCAGTTTTGGGCTGATTAGATTCACTCTTACCATGCTTAAATCAAAGGCATTAGGATTTAAAAAACCTCTGCACAGCTTTGACGACGGTTGTTAAAAATGGCTTTCGGCAATGTTGGAAAAAGGACTAAAACTTCTATTAAAATCCGGAAAGCTTTCAATCAAATCAATTGAATTTTCAATTTCTGTGAAAATTCACGTGTTTTTTGTCAGAAAGCTTTATGAAGGGGAAGTGAAAGTCTGAAGTCGCAATAAAAGATAAAAGAAAAAGTCTGGTTGATAGCCAGACAAACGGTAACCACCCGTAATTAAAAATGCTTAACAGGTTTATAAAAATATCGGTGGGCAAAGCCGGGATGGCATAACCAGGCATTGCGTCTGGCTGATGACCAGATAAGCGGTAACCACCCGCTATGCGGGTTCAAATCCGTTCTATGCGGTGGAAGTCCCGCTCCCGGCGCCTAGAACCGAAATATAGTATGAAAGGAGGTAATTAAAATGGAAAAAAAGACGTGGATGCTAATCCTATTGGCATCTTTATTATTGGCATCTTGCAGAATGGCTGCTGCAGGGCTTCTGGTTACAGAAGTGATGTACAATCCAAGCCAGTGCGATGACACTGACGGCGAATGGATTGAGATATACAACAATGCAGAAGAAGCAGTTGACTTAAGCCGGTGGCTTTTGAACAACAAACCATTGGAAGGAACTCTTGGCTCAATGCAATATTTGGTAATTGCAAAAGAGCTTGTTGACGGAACAGACGCAGACACTGACAGCTTTGAGAAATTCTGGGGAAACAATGATGGTGTTTGGGACGAAACAGACGGATTCAATGCAATGCAATTGTCTATCTCCTTGGCAAACAGCGCAGGCGTTGTAAATCTTACCAATGGCAATGAAAGCGACATCTTCTCATACGCATCTTCAATGGGCGCAAACGGAAACAGCTATTCGCTGCAGAGAACATTGGAGCTTGGCTGGGAAGAAGGAGAAGCTAGTCCGGGACAAGGGGCTTTTCAAACAGCGCTGGAAAAAGATGAATTGGAATATGAGCTTGAACTGGAAAATATCACACCAAGGATTATTTCAATAAACATAACTCCTGATGAGATGGATGCAGAGGGAATACAGATAATTGCAGGCAACAAGACAGTTAAGATTGAAGTAAGTGTTGCTGATGATAATGGCATTGAAGATATTGCTAACATCACCGCTTTTCTTGACGGGCGTGAAATAAAAATGAGCAAAGTAAATGGAACCAATGAAACAGCATTATTTGAAGCAAGCTTTAATTTCCAGCCGTCTGACGATAAAAAAGCATACAACCTGGCAATAACTGCGTTTGATTCAATAACAAACATAACAGAATCAAGAAAAATAGAATATGTGAGCAGGATTGCGACTGTGCTTGAGACAAAAAGCGTTAATTTTGGAAAATTAAAGCCAGGAGAAACCAAAGAGACAACTATCGCAGTAAGAAACACAGGCATTGACAAAGTAAAGGTAAGCTTTTCCGCAAACACAGGCATTATTATTGAAGCTTTTAACGGCGAATGGGTTGCATTGAAGGATGCAAATATCCTGGTAAATGCAGGAGAAAGGCAAGAGATTAAAGTAAGGGCTTTTGCTCCAAAGAAAAAAGCAGGCTTGTTTAAGGGAAAGCTTAAGATAATTGCAAAGGCGGCTTAGATGAAATATGTTTTTTTATTTTTATTATTCTTATTAGTGCCTTATGTTAGTGCAGTTGCTGTAATGCCTTCGCAGATTGACTTGTGCAGGAATAACAAGGTATATGTTGAGAATAACCTGATGGAAACAGCAGAATATATTGTGTATAACAATGAAGAGAGAGTGTTTTCTTTCTCTCTGGAGCCGGGTAAGAGAAGAGGATTGTATATCACTAAAGAAGGCGATGCCTCGATAGAGGAGATTTCCCCTGAAAGCACGGACGTGATTAATTCAATTGACATAGGCGTGAAGGGATGCGGGAAGAATTATTTGACAAAAACAATAAAAGCCGCTTTCGTCGGATTGGCTTTTGCTCTTTTCGCAGGATTTGGAATATTTTATTGGATAGCAAAAAAAAGACGTCACGCTTGTTGACGAAGGCAAAGCTATTATTGTTTCTCCGTGAAAAGCGATTTATATCGTATAAGCGTATTTTACAGCCGCATCTATTGTCTGAACCTGTCCGGAAACATCATAATTGCCGCTTAAAATGCTTATGTTATCTATTATAAACTTCGCATCCTGCCTCTGCATTCTTGCGTTGTTAAGCTCATCAGCAAAAGTTGTTTGCCCATTTATGACTTTTTCAAGAAGTGCACAACCCAAAGTTTCATATCCTTTTGGTTGATTGCAAACCCTATAAGAGTTTATTACCTCTCTTAACGCGTTTTGCCTTGTTTCAAGACTTATTCTTCCTGTGTTAGATAGTTTGTTTATGTCTTCTATTATAGATGCTAATGTCATTTTGCACCTCCAAGTGCTTTCTTTGAATAAAAGCTATTGTGTATATAAGTTTTTCTCCGTGAAAAGGCTTAGCTGCTCCGGCTCCTTGTCAAAATACCTCTCGCACAATGGGCAATACAATGCGTTCCTGAATATCTGCTGCCCATATGCATCCTTCTTTCCAGTGGGCGCCTGCCCTCCAAGAGTTCCCATAGTATATGGCAGGTGAATTTCGCAGAAAGGGCAGTGAAGATTTGATTTCTGCTCTTTTGCCAAAGTTTCAAGATTGGCCTTTCTAAAAGCAATAACCATTGGATTGCCCAAGTCAATGCTCCCGTCTTCTTTTTCCCATTCTTTTTTTATTTCAGAAATCAGAACCACCTCCGTTTATGTACATGCCTCCTTCATAAAGGGTATAGCCGCAGCCAGGGCATTTCTTAATCTTGATTATCTCAAAAGGGTCTGAGCCCAAATCATACTGGCAGTGGCTGCAAAAAGCGCCCCCATTTCCCATATCCGTGACAATATGCTCCCTGTATGCTATTCTTTTTTCCAAATCTTTCTTGTTTTTTTCTTTTTCCATTTTTATCACTCCAAATACACTTCGCCCTTGTCTCCATCCAAAGAGATTACCTGCCCTGTCTTAATCAGCTCTGTCGCGTTTCCTGTCCCCACAACACAAGGCAGATTCATCTCTCTTGCAATATTCGCAAGATGGCACGTTTTCCCACCGTGGTCTGAAACACAGCCTGAATAATCTTTTAAAACAGCTGCAAACTCAGGCGTTGCATACCTGACAACAAGTATTGAGCCTGACTTTTTTACATCGCTTAAGCCGGTTACAACTTCCGCGATTCCTGATGCATAGCCAGGGGATGCTGCAAGTCCATTCAACGTCTTCTTTTCCGGAGCTTGCTTGGCAGCCTTTTTCCAGTCAGCATCAATCCAGTTCTGCATGCCTTTGTCAAACGCTTCCTTGAATGATATGCCCCTTAAGTAAGCCAAAGCCGCCAATTGCACAAACGCCTGGCCATAAGCAAGCACTTCATCATCCTTTGTTCCGTGCGGGCGTGCATTAGGATTCAACTTGGGATCATGCGTGATGTATTTTCCTATGTCCCCAACCTCTGTCACAGCTATTATATGCCTGAACTCCACGTCTTTCCTGTCTTCCTTTGCCATCAGCTCTGCAATGAGCTTTTCTATGTTGTCAAATTCCATTTTTCCTCCAGCTATTGCTTTCCCCATCTCCAGTCATTCCATTCTGACTCATAAGCCAAAAAATGCTCAAGCCCTTTTCTTTCCTCTTTTGTCATTTCCCTGCACCTTGGAGCGTATGTAGCATCCGAGACAATCTCTGCGTCATCAAAATAATCTACAGACATTGCATATGCAATATAGTTGTAAAGCTCTTTTATCTCAGGAGAGCAGAATGTTGCTTCAGTGCAAATATTATGCTTGCCAAGCTCAAGCCTGTAAACCATGGCTTTCGTATTCGGGAAGTCGTCTCTCATCAGGATATTGTATCTGTTTGTCATTTTGTTACCTCCTCTTTTGCATTATATCTTTCTATCAGATTAAAAGACATCGGCGTGAACTCCAGTGTTAGAGAGCCAGGATAATTATCTTGACCTTTCCCCGGATCTCGGAGAGATGCGTAACCCCTTTTCACCATATCCATTACAAAATCCTGCGCCTTATCATAAGACAGCCCAAGTATGTTCTCTGCCCTTCTAACAATATGGATGTAAGTGCAAAGAAAGGGGCAGCCGGTGCGAAAGTTGCTGCTTAAAGCCCCAGCCGAAGCCCCCTTTAGTGTTTTTGCAATATTAAGCTCCTCGTCTGTAAATCCAATCTTCATTTCAAGTTTATCCTTCGTAATATTATTTTCCATTTTATTTCACCTCATAATTTTGGAACTAATTTTGTTTCAAACCTGACTTTCTTCCCGTCTTTTCCGATTATTTCGCGCCTTAATTCAGCAAGCAGCACAAGTCTTTGCTCAAGAGGCAGGTTATTCAGCTCTTTCAATTCCCTTGCATCTTTTTTTGCTTCCCATCCTGTGCCAAGATAGCTTTCAAGAACCTTTTGCGCTTCTTCTCTTGTATCTCCAAGCACGTAATAATCGCCTGAGTATTCCGGACCAGCCATGCCTTCAGCAGGTCCGTATTCAACCCACCTTGATGCTGATAGTTCGTATAGATTCGTCATTTTGTTACCTCTCTATACAATTTTTCAATAGTGCTGTCCAAAAATATCACAATTTTCCCTATTGCATAATTATAGCTGTAAACAGCAGATTCCAGCCTTCTATCCTTTTCCATATAGAATGTGCCCGGAAGAGATTTAAGCTGCTCGCTAAATGTTGTCCTGCCGCTTACCACTTCTTCAAGCAAAGGAAATTTATGGCAAAGCAAAGGATAATGCTTACAGAGGTTAATGCCTTTGCACTTGTTTCCGATTCGTTCACATTCCCTATAAGAATCAATAATTTCTTTAAGCATTGCATCTTTTGTTTTATCTCCTATCTTCTTGAAACCCGCTACTGCCTGTAATTCTTGATAAAGCTCGCTAATATGATCTTCGCTAAAGTCCGTATATCCTAACTTTTTTTTCATTTTCATTCCTCCAGCACCATAAACTTCTTTTTTAGCATTTCAACCCGTTGTTCAAGCGGCAGGTCTTTTCCTTCTTCAAGCTCTGTTACATCTGCAACTTTATATGAATAAAAGCAAGTCTTGTAATAGAATTGCAATTTCCTGTTATCCCTGCATTTCTTTTTAGCCTCTTTTTCAGATCCTGCCTTTACAATGCAGTAAAAGTCATAGCGAAATGTCCTGTGCATTCCGTTTATGTCCGGATAATTCAGGTAAGTTTCTAAGTTACGATGATCCGCGTCTCCTCTTACAGCTATATGCGCCCGGTATAGATTTTCCATTTTTATTCCTCCAGCACCATAAACTTCTTTTTCAGCATTTCAACCCGCTTTTCAAGCGGCAGGTCTTTTCCTTCTTCTGCTTCTGCGATGCCTGTAACAAAATACTGGAAATAATGCGTCTTGTACACCATTCTCAGCGTCCTGTCATTCATGCACTTCTTTTCAGCCTCCTCTTTTGAATTAGCTTTTGCAATGCAGCTGAAAGTGTAAGGCAAGGTTATTTTCTTCCCGTCCTTAGTGTAATTCCAGAAATTCAGCCCGCTGGAAGGCACGCCCCACGTGTCTCCGCTTACAGTTATTTGCAGTTTGTATAGATCTGTCATTTTCATTCACCTCAATCCGAATTATAATAGCAATCAAAAGGGTCGTGATGGTCTTTGTATTCAGGCAGCGCAAATGAAAGAGACTTGACATTAGCATAGCACAGCCAGCCGGCAGTTTCATATTTTTTGCCCACGTTTTTTATGATGCCTTCCCGTTCTTTATCTGCAAGAAAAATACCAGCCGGAATTATTTTTTCCCCTCTTTTCTCAGGGTAAAGTTCATAATTGCTGTCTGTTATGCAAAACCTTGAGAGATAATAATGAATGCAGCCATAATGCGTTTTCCCATTATTATCATTGTATTTCAGCCTGTCCTGGTTCTCAACAAGCACCCTGTCAATGTCATCTTCAAGCTCTTTCTCAAGCCCTGAGATTCTTTCTTTTTTTTGCTCTTGCCCTTGTTTTTTCAGTTCATCCAATCGCATTACCATATTTATTCACCCCCGAAACCTAATAATCGTCTGCTGCAGATATTGGCGGAAGCGGCTTTGCATACAGCCGTTGGATTGTCCTGTCAACAAGCACTATCTGCTGCCCCATATCAAATGTGCAGTCTGCTACGCCACCATTGCCCTGTAAAATGAATTCAAGCGGGCCAAGCTTATTGTATTCTGCCATGAACGTTGTATTCCCGGAAATTACGTCTTTAATCGCAGGATTGTATTTTCTTTCAGGAACAGCGCCGTCAACACAAGGCTCTATCTTTACCATAACCTCTTTCTCCCGTATTGTTTCTGACTTATAGCGCTCTATTATCTCCTTTAAAGCCGCGTCTCTTGTTGTCAGGCTCAATTCTTTAAACCCTTCAATAGTTTCTATTTTTTTTGCAAGAGTCATTTCAATCACCTCTTCTTTTTCAGCCTTATTCAAAGTCTTATATCTATCAATGCATTGTAGTAATGTTAATGCTTTGCTACAAATAACCTACACCAGTGTTGCAGAAAAAAAAGCCGCCCTCCGGGATGATTTGAATAAATGCTAGGAATATGCATTAAGCCTTTCAATCAGCTGCGCCTCGCTCGGCTCGTTGAATGCTTTCCAGCCAGGCTCGCTGCGCTTGGCAAGCCATTCATTTTCATGATTCATAACGGAATTCTCACTAGGCCTTAACCAATTTTTACAATTATTTCCGCATGTCCACCCACCGCACCCTTCCCATTTTTCCTGCTCGGCATCTCTTTTTATATCAGGGAATTGTTCCCATGCGTTTATTGCTCTATCTTTCGGAAGGCAGTTGGGTTTTCCCTCAAAGCCTTCAGGTATAGTGCGTTGAATATCTTCAAAATATTCGTCATATAATCCTCCAAATGCATGCCCCCATTCATGTAATGATGTCTCTGAGAATATATCATCGCTCTGCGTAGAAATCCATACTTGTCCTATTTCTGCCCATGCAATTGACCTTATGTTCTCACGAATTTGTGAGGTCGTTGCTCTGAATTCTTTTTGGGACAAAACAATACCATATTCTGCTGTTGGGCACTGCTTTACAAATGAACGAATATATGTATTCCAAGGTTCGCCCCCTAATACATTTGAAGGAGCGAATCCGCCATAAACTGTATGGAATTTAAATTTGTTTATATTGCCCTTAAACGGCTCTACAGAAAATATGCCTCCATATAACCCATTAGGGTCTATTGCTTTTTCAATATCATTTACAAAATCTTCTTTTCTTGAATAACTGTCAGATACCAACAGGACGTCTATATTGCCGGAAGCTATATTTTCATAAACCTGCTCGCAATTAGCCCTTGCCACACATAGATGTTCGGTACATTTTTGGTTGCTATTACAATTCGAATCGCTATTGCACCTCTGGGTAAATTGAGCCATTAGCCCGGCAGGACCCATTACTTCAACTCCATTAAGGTAACATTTTCTCTCAGGTAATTTGCATTCTATTAAATCATAAACACCAAGTGCGCTTATTCCAATCTCACTTGGAATAAAGTATTTCGCTGTGAAACTTACGCCTAAATCTGTCCAACTTCTGCCCAAGGGTTCTATAGTTATGTTTTCCCCTGAAAATGTAATTACCGTCTCTATGCCTTCCTTTACCAGCTTTATCTTGCTTAAACTATCTTTTGATTCAAATGTTCCAATTTCTACTTTTTTAATAGACGCCCTATATTCAATAGGTGCTGTTTCAATCTCCGCGATAAAAGGCAGGATTCCAGGTTCTGTTATTGATTTGTGTTCGATATGCAAACTTCCATCTAGTGAATAATCATTATATATGCAAGTACTCACAAGAGAATCTCCAAGGCAGTTATAATATGATTCACTATCTTTTGCCACAAAAGCATCTCCATTTTGGATATCAATCAGCTTAATCTCAAAGTCGCCTTCAAAGATTTGAATGCTTGCTTGGGATTCACTTGCAGTTTCAGATGTTTTAACCAAAACATCTATCTGTTCGGGAATTAACTTTACTTCACGGCTAATTATTTCTATAATATCCTCATTACGTGGATGAATTATTAGCCTTGTGCTTGATTTAAATCTTATTCTTTTGCTTATAATCCTATATTCCGATCCGAAGAATCCTTCCTGCGCTTTCACTTTAATAGCATATTCTTCGCCAGGTTCAACACTTAATTCTGATATGTTTGTTAAACTAAAGGGAGTTTGCCCTTCCTCTGAAGGAGAATATAAAATTTCTATTCTAAACTGCTCATCTTTTATAAATCTTTCAAGAAATATGTTACTCAGACTGGCAGCCTCTCCTGTAATATTAAGGTATGCCCCATTAGGCATAATGATGCCAGATAATACACAGGGATATGTTTGTTTTAAATATTCCATGTAATGCTCTTTTTCTTCCCTATTGCAATCCCTTCTCTCATTTATACTGTAAGATAGCCAGCTGCGACAGAATCTTTCAAAACTTTCTTCATCTCTGTTATATGGCAGGGATTCACATCCCAAGAAATACTCATTCTGCGAATACACGCCGTCTCTTGAGATTTTAAATAAGCTTCTTGCAGGATCATTCACATTTATCTGCACTTCATCTCCTGCAATATTCACATTCAAATCACTGTTTGAAATAAACCCGCCTTTCGTGATTGTAATCACTTTTCTTGCAGTATCAGCAACAACCAAGCCGTGGAGCATGCCCCAATATCTGTAAGTTCCGCCTCTTTTGTATGAAATCATCAAAAGCCCTGACGGAGAAGGCAATAAGAGCGCATCTTCCCCGAATATCTCTTTTAAGTCATTTTCATTATATACAACATAATATCCATTTGAAGCATCAACAGAAACTTTTGAGTTCATTGCTTCCATCCGTGAAACAAAGTCAGGGAGGCTTGCGAGCGTTTCGGCAGGCAGCTTGTCGCGGACAGCAAGGCTTGTTTCCATCACGTTTGCATAAGCAGGCAAAGCACAGACAAGCAATACAGCAGCCACTAACAATAAGAGTTTACGCATAAGAATAAGAGATTAATAAGAGAATATAAAGGTTATTGTCAATAAATATTTAAGCCTAGTATTGTATGTAAGGCTAATAGTTCTACATAAAACCTACACCAGTGTTGCAGAAAAATATATAAGCAAGTAATCTTTTCCATAACCTAATGCTAGATGCAAAAACAGAAAAGAGGCTGCTGAGCTTTGTAAAAGAGAAGCCAAGGACTGTACAAGAATCAGCCCAATTACTAAAAAAGAACTGGCGCACTGCAGAGGCTTACCTGCAAAAGATTGCAGCAGAAACAGGGCAGATTGCATTCAGGACTTTCAGGGAAGGAACAAGAGGCGCCTTAAAGATAGCGTACTGGAACAGCATTGGCGAGGTTAATGCAACAGGCGCGCAGGAATTATTGTTCAAGCGATTGGAAGTGGGAAGAAAGAAAGAGGATTTCTCAGCATTCGACATCTACCAGTATGTTGACAAGGACAAGAGAACTGCTTTCTTTGAGGAGCAGGAAGAGGAATTAATCAATGTAAAGCAGGACTTGGTTGGCTCTTTATTATCAGCGCAGCAGCAAGTCCTAATCTTCTCAGGAAATCTATCGTGGGCTAATCTGCAGCAGGGAAAAAAGAAGCTCTCAGACGTATTTGCAGAGCTGGCAGAAAGAAACATCCCTGTCAAGTTCATAGCAGACATCAATATTAGCTCAATAGACAATGCAAAGAGGATTAATGCGATAAACAGCCTTTCAGGAAAAGACAGGATTGAGATAAGGCATGTTGAGCAGCCTTTAAGGGCTTTTGTCATTGACGACAGGGTTGTAAAATTAAAAGAAATCAAGGACCCGCACGAGACAGGCAAGAAGAAGACATACATATTCTACGAGGTTTATGACGCAGAGTGGATAGAGTGGATAAAGAAAGTGTTCTGGCATTTCTTCGCCTCAGGAATCCCCTTGAAGAAGAGAATAGAGGATTTGAAGACTGTTAAGAGGATATAGAAAGCCGCGTGTCCATTAGGTTTATAAAAGGCGCATTTCCCATTAATTATATGAAATACTTAATACTTGGCGACATGCACGGCACAATGCCAAAAATCCATTTGAAAGGTTTTGATGCAATCATAGCAATCGGAGATTTCTGCTCAACGCCGATGAGGCCTTACATGTTTGAAGCAATAAATGAGAGAAAAAAAGATCCTAATTCAAAAATTGAGTGGTATGATATTACAGGCAAGGAAAAAGCAAAAGAAATGATTAATGAAGGGCTGAAAGCAGGAAAGGCGATACTCGAATTCCTTAATTCATTGAAAGTTCCAGTATACATTGTTCCGGGCAATGGAGATTATACGGCAATGCCTGACTCAAAATGGAAATTTTATGCGCAGGACCATTTTAGCAAGCTCGTGGAAGGGCTTGAAAATATAATTAACATCCATCTTAAGATAAAAAATATCGATGATTCTCAGATAATAGGCTATGGAATAAGCTCTGGTCCCGAACTTCTGCAATATGATGAAGACAAGAAAATGATAAAGCCAGACAGGCTAAAGAAAATAGAAAAAGAATATGAATCAAACACAAAAAAGCTGACTGTTCTTTTTGAAAAAGCTAAAAAGCCCTTGATTTTTCTTTCCCATAATGTGCCGTTTAATACAGATTTGGACATGATAGTTAACCCTGAATCTCCAAGAAACGGCTGGCACTACGGCTCTTTGATTGCAAGAGAAATGATTGAAAAATACCAGCCGGTAATCTGCATGGGCGGGCATATGCACGAGCACTTCGGCAAATGCATGCTTGGCAAGACAGTTGTTGTAAATGCAGGCTTTGGCCCTGAAAAGAACGTCCTTTTAGAGATAGAAGGCGGCAAAATAAAGCAGTTAGAGTTCTATAAAGCCCAATAAACCACAAAAGTGCTGCCTCCTTTTTCTACGGAACATCCGCCACAAGCCAGATTCCATTACCTTTATAAGCCCTAAAAACACCTATTTTACGAGGGTAAAACACAATGGTGGACTTCGGAGACAACTACTGGACCAGCGGAAAAAAGCGCGTTGAGGGAGTTGACATCTCGGCAAAAGACATAGGAATTTCCATGGGAATTGGGGATCCCTGGACCAATATCAAAACAGCTGTCACAGCAGGAGCTTCTCATGTTGAACTGGGCTTTATGGGCATGCAGAAAGGCTCACTATCCAGCCCCACAAGCGTTACTCCTGAAATTATAGGAAAATCAAAAAGAGAGGATATCAGGCAGTTTGCAAAAATCAACAATGTCACATTAAGCACTCACGCATCAGCCAATGTAATGGGCTTTGCAGGCTTGAGGGAAGACAGGTTTGACGACAATGCAGCAGCACAGGCAGTATATGAAGTAAAAAGGGCAATTGACTTTGCGGCAGACACTGCGCAGGGCGGAGCAGTTGTTGTGCACACAGGAGAATTCCCAAGGCCTATCTGCGAAGCAGGAACAGGAAAGGACTTTTTAGCGCATAAGGAAGAGAATAAGAAAGCCCTGTGGGGATTGGTTGACAAGAACGGAAAAATCAAGACAATGCTTACAAGGGATTACACAGTCCCGGTTGTCCAGTGGGAAGAGAAGAACGGGATAAAAGTTCCAATGACAAAAAAGAACCCAAATACTGGTGAAATGGATTATGTCTATGAAGACATGAGCTACCAGCAGTTTCTTGATAAGGCAGACAAAACAGGAATTCCAGCTGAGAAATTATTCTTCAAGGAATTC
This sequence comes from Candidatus Nanoarchaeia archaeon, assembly GCA_041659245.1. Classification (GTDB taxonomy): domain Archaea; phylum Nanobdellota; class Nanobdellia; order SCGC-AAA011-G17; family GW2011-AR17; genus UBA9640. The sequence goes on along the minus strand of JBAZYQ010000003.1, from coordinate 8,311 downwards.
ATGACAAAGGAAAGATTAAGGGCTTCTGCTGAGAAGAAAAGATGGGAAACAATGGCAGATGAGACAAAGAAGAAATATGAAACAATTAAGCTGATGCAGGATTCTGTTGCTGACTTGGCAAAAAAAGATAAAAAAGCAGCTGATTATGCTGCAAAAGAATATGCAAGGCAGCACGGGTTTGCACCGTCAATGGATTCTCCCGAAGAATTCAGGGAATTCCAGGATAATCCCCAGAAATTTTTGGGCAAGGCAACAGAACATATCAAGAAAGAAATAAGCTATGCCTATGAAAACTCAGCAGCAGCCGCAAGGCAGGAAAGGGAAATTGATTTGGAAATAGGAAATGAGGAAAAGGGCATCAAGGACGGCAGCATACAAACACTCAAGGAATTTGCATCAAAGAAATCAGCAGGCAACATAGCACAATTAGGCATGTACGCATACCAGGTTGAAAAAGACAAGAAGCTGAAGACTCCTTTGTACATTGCTCCTGAAAACGTATTCCCGGAAAGCTACGGCAGCCATCCGCAGGAATTAAGAACTATTATAAAAGAATCAAGAGCGGCAATGGTTGAAATGCTGAAGGAAAAGAAAGTCTCGGAAGAAGAAGCAACCAAGATTGCAGCAGAGCATATCAAGGCAACATTTGACATCGGGCACGCAAACACATGGAGAAAGTATTTCCAGGGAAGCGATGAAGAGTTCAAGACATGGTTCATAAAGCAGGCAAAGCAGCTTTTGCAGGAAGGCATCATAGGGCACGTTCATATTGCTGACAATTTTGGCTATTATGACGAGCACCTTACTCCTGGAGAAGGAAATGTCCCTGTTGAGGAATTCATGAAAGAAGTTGTCAAGGCAGGACTTAAAGACAAAATGGTTATTGAGCCAGGCGCGCAGGGAGAGGGAGAAAGCATTTACGGCTCAATGTTCGGAGCCTGGGCAAAAGTTGCAAACTCCCCAATCTACAGGGTTGGAAACATAGACCGCTCTTGGTCAGATGTGCAGGGAAGCTATTTTGGCGCAACTCACACTCCAAGATACATGACAGGCGGATATTTAGTTAACCCGCAGAACCAGGAAGACAACTGGTGGTCAGGAACGCCGATAGAGTAAAATGAGCACAGAGTAAAAATATAAATACTCGCAGATACAATAAAAGAGAAGGTGAAACAATGAAATTCAAAGTCCAGAAAAAAGAAAAGAAGAAAATACCCTATCCTGAAGCAGAATTCGCATTGGCGCAGAAATTCTCGCAAAGGCTATGGAAAGAATTTGGGGACTTCATAAAGGCAATAGTTCTTTTCGGCTCAACAACACAGCAGGGAAAGGAAAGAAAGGATGTTGATGTTTTAATAATCTTAGATGATGTAAGAATAACATTTTCAGAAGATATAGTGCAGACATATAGAGTTATAGTTGAGAAGATTGTAGCTGACACTGACAAGGAAAAACTGCACGTGCAGTCAATGAAATTCACAAGCTTCTGGGAATATGTAAGAGTCGGGGATCCGATTGCAATTAATATCTTAAGATACGGAATTGCACTGGTTGACACCGGCTTTTTTGACCCATTGCAGGCATTATTGGACGAGGGCAGGATAAGGCCGTCAAAAGAGGCTGTTTATAATTATTTCGTAATGGCTCCTGCTGCACTGGCAAAATCAAAGAACCAGATGCTGTCTGCAACAGTTGACTTGTATTGGGCTGTTATTGATTCAGCTCATGCCGCCTTGATGAAGTACGGCGAAGTGCCCCCGTCTCCTGACCATGTCGCTGACATGATGGAAAAAACACTTATAGCCAAGAAGCACGTAAGCCAGAAAGCCGCGAACACAATGAGGGCTTTCTACAAGCTGTTCAAGGAGATAACAAACAGGACAAAGCCCGAGGTTACCGGAGAGGAATACAGCAAGTACAGGAGAATGGCCGAGGACTTCGTGGAAGAGATTAAGAAGTATATAGAGAAGGCTTAATTCCCCCTCGAGATTAATGAACAGGCAATAGATTTATAAAGATAAATCAGTTTTCCGCTTTTCATGGAAATCAATATTGGCGGCTACACAATAGAATATGATGGAAAGAAGCATTCTTTACTGGTAAGCTTTGCTGCACAGAATTGCCCAGATAAGTCACAACTCGTGGAAAAAGTAAACAAAGAATTACTGGGATTCATCAGTCTTGTTCCCAGTATGAGACCAGAACATTTAGTGATTGTTAATTGGTATGCAGGCTATGAACTTGGGCATCCCATGGAGTATTATGGGATTGGCGTAGTTGGGTGCAAGTCGATACAACCATGGAAATACCACCCGGTTGACCATATAATCCAACGCAGGAATCCTTTTTCCCAAATAAGGGGAAGCATGTTGGATCACATTATGATTAATTATGATACCAAAACAGCAGCAGTATCTGAAGGGAAAGATGAAATGTATAATTATCGCATGCAGCATGCAAAAATCAAGAGCGCAATGAAAGTTCAGGGATTTAAGTGTAATTTTTGCCCTTTGGTAAGCGATGAAGATATTATCGATGTTATGACTGATATTGCTGACTTTACCGAAAGTTAAAGCTCCAGCTCGCCTGAAATCACTATGCCATTATAGATATTCTGCAAAAGCCCTTTTGAAAGATTTTTAAGATCTTCCTCAAAGAGCAGATGAACCTTGTGCCCTAATTTCATTTCAATATCGTATAAGCCAACCAGCTTGTATTTTGCCTGGACAAAGATATCAATGTCGCTCTTCGGATGGTAAGTGCCTTTTCTCATTGAGCCATAGACTACCATAACTTTAGGGCTAAGCTCTTTCTCAAGACGCTCTATTATACCGCTTTCGTATATTTTCTCAAGCGCGGCAATTGATTTCTTATGACGATATAAAGGGCAGAGCCTGTTTGCTTCATAATAAGGAAAGCCGCCCCTTTTCTTACTGCGGGTGATAAGCCTTTCTTTTGTAAATTTCTTAAGGTATTTCATCACTGTTTTTGTGTCTAAACCTGTTTTTCTTCCGATCTCCCTGATATGAAACTGCCCCATCAAATCATAGTAAAACAGATTGATAATCTTTTGTTCGTGCGGATTCATAGTGTAGGATAAATCTCCTACATTTATAAGCATTGTGGATGGGAAATTAAGCGTTAGTTCTTTTTACATTATTGTAGGAAATAAATCCCACATTATAGCACAATCTGCTTAAGATATTCTTTCAACGCCCCGATTGTAAGTCTTATCAGCATCTCATTGCCTTTCCACATATTTGCAGTTATTATCATGCCCTTATAATCAATGTCATTCCTTGCGCCTTTCAGTTCCAGAAGATAGTCAATGTCAATTGCAATATCCTGCTTTTTGCGGATATAAGCAAAAAGGCACTCATGGTCTGACGAAATCCAGCCTTCAGCAGCAAGGATAGCAGTGCAAAGCTCTTTTATTATCTCGTAATGCCCTTCAAGGTACAGCGAAGGATATTTCTCAGCAAGGTCTGCCTCTTTCCAGAATTGCTCCCTGTGCTCTGCAAGCGCTAAAAGCTGTCTTGCTTTCATTTTATCTTTTATTCCTGTTTCAACAAGCGTCTTTTGATAAAGGCACTCATTAAACTCCTTGTGCTTTTTCATAGTTCAGTCTCCCTTATTTCTTCTATTATTACCTTTGACTTTTCAATAAACTCAAGAGTTTCAAAGAATAATTCGTGCATCTTGGTTTTTGCGTAGCTTGTTTCAGTTCCATACTGAAACCTTTCCCTTAATTCAACAATTGAAGAATCATCCATCTCTCCGGCATTTGAAGAAATATATGAAATATCCTGCTCTTTCAAATTTAGCTTCCCTTCTTCGATTAAATTCATTACAGCAGCAAACGTGCATTCCTGGTTCCTGCTTTCATAGCCAAACAAGGCAAGCATTGCAAGAAGGCAGTGATAGTGCGCATAGAAAGAGGCATTTACAGCCCAGTCTGCAAAATCTCCTTTAATCAGATAATTCATTACATTAAGATTATGTTCAGCCTTATTCAGATGCGCCTGCGCAATATTATAATCCGGATTTATAAGTGTCAGACCCCTGTGCTTCTTCCCTTCATTTGATGCTTTTTTCAGGCACCATTCTACCTTATTCCGCGAATGCACCATATGAATCTTTTATAGCATTTACAATCACATCCTGCCCCCACAGGATATTTCCTTTATTCAGAATTTCCATTGCAACAGCATCTTTCTTTGCAAGATTCTTGGCTAAATCCTGCTTTGACATCACAACAGCGTGTATGTGCTTCGGCTTCTTATTTTGCAGCTCGCTGAGTCCATTCCTAAAAAATGCATAATTCTCCTGCTCCACAACAGCCATTATGTCAATGTCTTCTGCATTTTCGCCTTTTTCAAGCACAGAGCCGTAGAGTATTAATGCAGATGCACGATTTCTCAGTGTCTCCAAATCCTTCGCCTGCACCCTTGCATAGGCAGATTTGACTTCCTCAAACAATGAAAGCTCTGCTGCTTTTCTTGCAAAATCAGAATTGAAATCTATATGATAGAATATAGAATTGCCTATTCTTTCAGGCTTCAATATTCCTTCTGATTCCATGGATTTTAGCATTTTGTATGCGCCTCTTGGGCTTAGTTTTAGCTGCCTTGCAACCTGGTTTATGCTGAATCTTTCTGAAAAGCGCCTTGCAAGAAGCCTTAAAAGCCTTAGCCCATTTTTAGTTATTCCATTATATACCATAAGTATATAGATATATACCATTAGTATATAAAGCTTACTGGCGCCTCCTTTCTCTTATTATATCCAGCAGACTGGTTTTCTTATTATATTCATACTCAAAAGAATCCTTAACTTCAATTCCAAAACCCTTAAATGAATAATCATATCTCATTCTCAGGCTTGTTTCCTCTTCCCTTAATTCCAGCTTGTATGTTTCTATTTCAACAGGCTTTGGCGGCAAATATATTTGCTGAACAGGAGGCAAAGGAGGCAGTTCCATTCTTGTTATTCTTACTTCAGGCTCTTGAGGTCCCCTGTAATAAGGAGAGCCTCTTCCAAAGCCGTATATTCCTCCGTCAAAATTTCCTGAACTGCCTAAAGAGCTTCCCTTGAATCCGGCATTCCCAATGCTTGTGAATAAAATTGCAAAGCTCATTTCCACAGGAATGACTTCTCTTCCTCCTCTTCTTTTGGCTTGATATGCTCTATTCTCTCATAATCCTTTTTTGGAGCATAGGGATTCTTCTGGACGTAGGAATTCTCTGATTCGTAAGAAAAGTCCTTAACGTATTCTTCCTGCTCTTCATCTTCTTTATCATCTTTTGAAAAGCTATGCCTGACTGCTTTCTCAATGCCGGTATTGTTTTCTTCTATAATCTCTATAAGCTGCCTTGTATCCAATGAAATATCCGAACTAAGAAAAGAAAGAGGCTGCAATTCAACTGATTCATTCTCTTCTGCAAGATTATTCTCAGGAACTGCAGACGCTGCGACTATTGCTTCCATTTTAGCAATTTATTGCTGCGGAAACTCAGCTATCTTCTTTAGCATTTGAAGAAGCGACTGCTGCTCATCGGTTTTGGTGCGGATAATCACTATGATATTCTCAGAACCGAAGAAAATATCCAGGTCATATTTTTCATTGCGTGTATTTTCAATGATATCTGACAAGTCCTTCAGCCCATCCTCTGGTTTCATGGTGGAGAACAATCCCAGGTTATCCTCAAAGCCGTAAAATGTGGCAGTCTTTTCCAACTCTAAAGCAAACAGAAAAGCAGGAAATGTTTCCAGAAAAGCAATGTTTTTCTTGAAAGTAAACGAAACCCTGCCTTCTTCTTTGCCAAGTCCCAATAGCTTTAGTTTTTCAGTCATTTTCCCACGGAAGATGCAGCTTTTCATAACCAGGTATGTCAAGTGTGGTATGTCCGCCGTATATATTATCATATCTGTCTATTTTAAATGTATCGTGGACATCCCCGCCAAGCTCTGTAAGATTCCCATAGGGTATTACGCCGCCGTTATAGGACACCTTTAATCCTGGCAACTGGCCGGCATTTCCAAATGAGCTAGGATTCCCGCCGTTCCCAAAGCTGCTCGAGTAAAGCACTGAATAGCTGTATGACTCCAGATTGAGCGCGTCTTCCAAAACTGTTTCTGTCAATGATTTCATTTTTTTAGTCCTCCTGTTTAAATCTGATAAAACACGTGCCTGCAATCGCAAGGAACAAAATGCCTATTGCATTATAGCTCCAGAAGCTCATTGCAAAAAGAACAAGAAAAAGCACGCCAATTATACTTGCTGCGCTGAACACCATCAGTATCCCATTCCGTAAAACTGCCTGTGAATCCTGTCTTTTTCAGATTCATATTCTTCAATATAATCCGCATAGTTTGATGTGCTGTTAAGAAACATGAGCCTGCTTATGCCGTATTTCTCCTTAAGCTGCTCATCCATCTCATGCAGTGCTGATTCGTAAGTGCTCTGTGTTGACTCCTCGCACATCCTGCTGAAGCACGCCTCTGTCGATTCGTCCCTTCTTGCCATTTTATCTCCTCATCAATCCTAAATCGCACGGCAATCCGTAAGAAGAGCTTCCGAACAGGCTTCCGTATATGCTTCCCAGCGGGTTTTCCATCCTGTTGACTGAGATGTCAATAGCGTTTTGGTACAACGGCTTTTCTCTTGCCATAAAAGAATAAGCAGAGCCTTTGCACGACGGGCTTGACTGCAAGCATGATGCATAGTCGAAATCAAGATTAAATCTTGAGAACAGCTTTGCCGCTGAGTCATTTTCCAGCTTCTTGTCCATCACTTCTTTTTCCAGCAGGGTTTTGTCTTTTGGTTCCATTGTTTTCTCCTTCCCGCAAATCTTTCATGATTTCCGGAATAAAGAGAAAGCCCAAAAGAGGGTATTTAAGAATAATCCATATAAATTATGTACTGTATATACCTGGAGAGAAATGATGAGAAAGCCGGCCTCCGGCATGAATTCAATCTTCGAATTGTATTGGAGTTAAAAAAAGAATTTATCTAAACCTAATCTTCTTTGCGCGCTCTTCCATGAGCCATGAATCAGCCATATCATCTGAAGGCATTGCGCCTGTCACAATTATCGGCTCTATAGTCCTTCCCCTCTTTACATAAGTCGCTGAAGGCGCAACAAGCCCTCCGGGAAGTATCTCATAGAATGTTGCTGACTGGAATTCCTTTGTATTATCATCAATTAAAACCTCTGCAAAATGCCCTCCCCTGACTTCAGTGTTTCCAAGGCAGCCGGGATTCATTGCAACAACAATGCTTCCGTTCTTAGCTTCAAATGATTTTACTCCTGGGTCACTATGCACATGTCCTGAAAAGAATATTTTTGTTTTGCCTGTCATTGCATATTCCCTGATGCCCGGGCTTCCGAGATGCTTTTGGGCTTCAGGCATTTCATTATTATCTCTCAAATTAGCAGGCAAGTCAAGCAATCCATAAATAGGGGTGTGCAGCAATGCTATGTCAGGCTGCTCTTGCTCAAGGAATTCCATAGGCTCTGATACAAGCCTTGTTTCCAGAGTTCCGTCTTCGTTCATGCTTGTTATTGGATATTCATTGAACGGAGTGGTAAGCTCCGGAGGAAGCCCTGAGAATACAGGCGTCCCGTCGCGCATTGCCGCGCCGCCGTAGCCGGATAGTTTTAAGCTGTTTTTTTCAATAGATTGCTTGTGAATACTAAGCTCTTTTAGCACTGTAAAATCCAGGTCAAAATCATGGTTTCCCGGAATGACCATTGTTTTTTCGCGATTGTTTTTTAAGACATCAGCAATTGGCACATATGCAAGCCTTGCCTGGTTTGAAAACATGCTCAAAAGCTCCATGTAAACCTCTGAAACCTCCTTCCATTTCCTGTGAAAGCCGTAAGGGCTGTCGCTGTGTATGTATTCTGCAATTGCAGGCGTCTGGCAGACAATTTCATAAGGAGAAAGATTGTCAAATTCCAGGCCATATTTCAATGGTATGCTTTGCTCGACAATAGGGCGAATGCGGGAATAAAGCTGGTCATACAATTTGAAAATATCCTCATTGTCAAAACAGAAGCCGGATAGGTCGCCAAGCAAAGCAATTGCATCGGGATTCCTGGATTTTGCAAATTCATAGAATTTCTTAAATGAATCCAGATTATCCGCAAAGTTTACATGCGGGTCCGCAGCTATTAGGATTTTCATTTTTTACCTTAAATTAAATAAAAATAAAAAAAGAAAAAAGAGTTTTACTCTGTCTTGGGCTTTGCTGCGCCGTATGTAGGCAGGTATTCAGCGCCGTAATTGCCAATGGCATGCACTAAGG
>JBAZYQ010000002.1:13193-64374 GCA_041659245.1 Candidatus Nanoarchaeia archaeon | reverse complement strand
AACAACGGATTTGTAAGCGCTGACACAACGCAGATAGCATTCAGCATCTTTGTTGATGAATACGCAGAATGCAAGTGGAGCAGAAGGGACACTGAATACGAGCAGATGGAAAACAACTTTGACTGCCAGAATTCAATGTTCGGGCAAAGCAGCGTCTTTGCAGGCACCTATGAATGCTCAACAGCATTAAGCAACCTCACAAAGACAGCAAACATGTTCTTCATTAAGTGCAGCGACAGGCCGGGAATGCCGAACACAACAAGAAACACAATGAGCGAAAGCTACCAGTTCAAGATAACAGGCTCTGAAGCATTGAACATCACTTCAATAATGCCGTCAGGAAACCTTTACACAAAAGATGTCACATTAAAAGTGCAGACAGTAAAAGGGGCTGAAACAGGAAAAGCAACCTGCGGCTACAGCAATACGGATGATTCTTTTGCAAATATGATTACATTTGCAACAACAGGAACTGACAAGCACGAGCAGGCATTCACTGAAATGGAAAAGGGAGATTACACTTACTTTGTATCCTGCATGGACAAGGCAGGAAATGAAGCAAGAAAATCAACAAGCTTCTCAGTCACGGTTGATTCAGTGCCTCCGATGATAACGAGCGTTTATATTGACACTGCATTCGGAATGCTGCACATGGAATTTGACGAAGAATGCACATGCGAATATTCATCAGAAGTTTCATCTTTTGCATTTGGAGAGGGAACGCCTTTCGGAAATTCAAACTCAACAATCCACGAAACACAGACCACTGGCAATGTTTATTATGTCAAATGCAAGGACAGGTTTGACAACAGGGGCGAATACAGGGTTTACAAGGAGACTGCTTCAAGCATAGAGGACTTTTTCTTCTAAAATGAAAAGAAATCCCGCAAGAAAGAGAGGGCAGCTCATGTCCCAGCCTTTTGTATACATCTTTGCATTGATAATGGGCGGACTGATTCTGGTTTGGGGCGTTAAGATTACAATTGATTTTCTTGGAATGGCAAACAAGGCAGAGCTTGGCAAGCTTGTTAAGAACATTGAAAGCGAAACAAAGAGCTTCATGAATCAGGGAGAAGGCTCCACAAAGCCGATAACTCTTATGCTGCCGAAGAGCATAACGCATTTCTGCATTGCAGATATAGATAATTCAGTTCCAGCCTGCAAAATAAAGCCAAAAACAGGGACAGTTGTTAATTGCAATAATCTTGAAGATTATGAAACATTAAATGCTCTTGTAAAACTGGCGCCCAGCACCAGCAAAAAAAATGTGTTTGCACTGCCTTTTGCAAAAGCAGGTCTTAACAACGGGAAGTTCAGGATAGAGGGAATAAAGCCAACAGGCGCAAACCCGCTTTGCTTTGCCAACGGCGCAATCCTTAGGCTTACTGCAAAAGCAGGATATACTGAAGCAAGCTGAATAGCAATTATCACATAGCCGCTATCTCCCCGCCACTATTGATTTCCTAGCAACACTTTTATAAAGCATCTTAACCTATATTTTTCATAATGGAATCAGTTTTCAAGTATATCTTTGCCATGATTGTTGGAGCGATGTTCATACTTTTCTTTGTTGGTTTTGGAAAGAATATAATAAGCAGCTCGGAAAAAATGGATGCCGTGGTGCTTGTTGCAGGATTTGATGATTATCTTTTCACGCTTACTGCAAACGAGATGGCAAAGGATGACCAGAATTTCGGAGTCCAAACAGCGCTTAACTTTAAGGAAGGAACCATCTCAAGCGGCAAGAACAAGCCAACAAATACAAACAGGATAGTGTATGCCCCCAAGACGCTTTCAGGCACAAAGATTACAACAAGGGCAATCAGATGGGCATTTCCTTATGACATCGACAGCTTTTTCTACATAACAAATGCAAAATACAAGTATGTCATTGTGTATGACGACTCAAGCAAGGATTTTGTCAATGAGCTTGCAGAAAGCATAAACAGGACGTTTGAAATAAGAACTTATGAAAAAAGCAAGATAGCCAGCGCAGCTCCAGCTTTAGGGAGAGGCTGGACAGACATGTCAAGAGTTACATTCCTCATGATAGGAGACAGCGACATCTCTGCTGCAGATAAAACAAAGATTAAAACAGCAATCCCAAAAGCCAAATTTGTGTTTGCAAAAGGGCTTGGGAATGAAGAAGAGCCTGAAAATCAATGGGCTTACGGCTCAATAGAATTTGACGGAGAGGAAGGAGATTCATACTATATAGGCAATGCAATGCTCCTGGGCGCAATGTATGCTGAGAACAAGGCAAACTATGACTTTAACTTCAAGAGGGCAATGGACAGGCTTGCTGCTGTATCTATGATATATGACGGCAAAATCCAAAAGCTAAGCAGTGCGGCAAGCGGATGCAATTATAACATAATGGCCGGAGCCTTTACAAGCCTTGCGAATGCTGCGAAAGAAGCAAAAGAAGGAGCCATGGATGCTGCAAAACTCAACAGCATGGTATCTGCAGTTGAAAGCATGGATGAAACAAACAGCAGGGGACTTGACTGCACAGCGGTGTTTTAAATGAATAAACTACATAAGAAAGGCATGATTGAAATGATGGAGTCATTCATGGTAATCTTTGTGATATTCATACTAATAGGCATGGGAATATTTGTTTACTTCAAGGTAAGCGTAAGCTCAACACAGGAAACCCACGCTGACATCTGCCTTTCGCAAAGCGCCAAGATTATGGCTGCAATAACTGAAATACCGGACATAAGCTGCAAGGAAAAGCACACTTGCATAGATGCAATGAAATTGGATGCATTCATACAACTAGAACAAAAAGAAAAGAATAAGGTATTGGAAGGAAGCGTCTGCCCTAAAAATATAACAATAGAGCAGATTTATCCTGATGAGCCGGAAGCCAAGGGGCCTTGCAAAGGACTTACAAATAGTCCTGATTTTTATAAAAAATGCAAAACCTGGAGTGTTTTCAGACCTTTAACAACTGTCAAGAGCACATGGGCATCAAGAAACATTGAAACAGCTGTCAGCCTGTATTATCCGGCAACAGACACTTATGGTATAGGAAAACTAAGAATAACTGTTTACAGCATGGGATAAAATGACAAAAAGAAAAGGACAGGGAGGGGAAATGATAGGGCTTGTTGTAATAGTCCTGCTCCTGGTTGTAATATTCATGGTATATATACGGATGTCAAGCGCCCCAAAGCTGACTACAGACGATACAAGAAAAGGCATAGAGAACAATAACCTTGTCAACAGCATTCTTAACGCCAACCTCTGTCCCGGTAAGAGCATGGAAGATGCAATAAAGGCCTGGGGCAATGGGATTAGCGTGTGCAGCAAGGATAATATGGAAGATTTCATAAAACAGGAAGCTGAAGTCATGCTTAGAGGATATTATGGAGCAAAGTATGACCTAAAGCAGTTTGAGCTTACTATAAATCCTATTTCTGAAGAAAAAGATGATATTGTTTTACCAACTAATCTTGGAGCGCAGGGATTAAGCTGCAAAACAGGAGAAGGCATCATAGCTTCTGATCCAAAAAATATAGGATTCCCTGTCGTTGCTGTAATTCAGATTAAGACCTGCTTGGCAATTGCTTAATCATCTTCTAAACATGCCTTAACCATCTTATAATCTTCTTCTCAAAATATAAAATGCTAAAAAAAGCCCAAAAATCTATGAAATTGCCTTATTTTTCCCAAAAACTATATAAAAAGGCAAGACTTTAGAGCCAATATGGCATTGATTTTAAGCCAAAATAAGGCAAAAGAAGCCCAAACCCCCTCAGCCCTAAACGCCTATTTTGCCTCTAAACAGGCTATAAACACCAAATTCAATGAATCAGAGCTCTATATATATACTACAGAATATACATCTTTATAAAGGGGTTCTGTTTCATTAATAGTATCCATTAACCTTGCAGAAACATTGCTATAAATAACGACTAAAACAAGGCGCGATGGCAAACACAATCAGGAACAGTGAGGGCGGAAGCCTTCAAAAACCTTCAAAGGCAGGCGCCTTTGACGGAAAAAAAACATAAAAAACATACAGGGAGGTGCTTGTAAATGCAAGTACTAAAAACCTTAAAGAGAGTAGCGGCAATAGGAACAGGTGTCGCAATGTTGGGAGCTACGCTAACCGGCGCATTAGCCCTTGACTTGAAAGACTACCCAAAACCGTTCGTAGTTGACGGTGTATATGATGACAGCAACGTCTTCGTATATGGGGATACTGCAATTGCAGCAGACACAGTCGCAATCAGCGACATAACAGCAGGACTTCAGTTCCTGGCAAAAACACCAGTCGTGACAAGCGGAAGTACTGTTTCAGTAACAGGCGGAAAAGCACAGCAAGTGCCATTGGGACAAGGATTCTCAAACAGCACTTACTTTGACAGGCAATTGCAAGATGATGATGTAAGCACCCTATTTGATGGTACAATAAACTATCAAGGCTCAGACTATGACACATCAGAAGAATTGCAAATGTGCGATGTTAATGGCGGTAAATATGATGAGCCCTATGTCGCGACATCGCTTATGTTGCCGGATGATGACTACAAGAGCAATGTTTACTTCACATTCGGAAAAGACAAGATAAAGTATGCCTACAAATTTGATGAGACAATAAACCTCTCAAAGGCAACAACGACAAACCCGCTGGAAATAGATTTCCTTGGCAAAAAATTGAAGATTACTTCAGTTACTGCCGCAGGAGACGAATTTACAGCAACAGTTGGCGACGAGTACTCAATGAAAGAAGGCGATTCGGTAACTGTTGAAGGAAAGACAATAACACTGAATGCAGTTGGCACTACAGCAACAGTTGATGTTGACGGCACAGTAAGAAACCTTGCAGAAGACACAACAACAACTGTAAATGGTATTGAAATATACCTAGACAGCGTAATGTCAAAGACAAACCTCGGTGACTCATCTGCAATTCTCGTTATGGGAAAACAGGCAACAGAAACATACTCGGATGGAGAAGCCTTTATTGGTGAAGATGAAGACAATCCTAACTGGGTATGGGACATTGTTGGAATACACAAAGCAGGCATTTCAGACACAAATGGCGACTGTGAAACAACAGACGGTACAACAAACAATGTATTGCGTGTTGAAAACGACTTTGAAATGAACGACCTAACAGACAAGCCAACTGAAGCTGGACAATGTATAGACTTACCAAACAAATACTTGTCACTTTGCTTTGACAGCTTGACAGTTGTAGACACAGACTATATTGACTTTAATATGGACTTTGGTACAAACGAAGCCTTAGACGATGCAAACTGTGTTTCTGGTTCAGGAGCCACTTCAACTGCAGATGCAATCTATATGAGCACAACTGCGACTGAAGGATTTGACTTGAGGACATTTACTACAGCTCCAATAACCGAAATAGCAAATGTCACAAGCAATGTAAAGGCAAAAGAAGTATGGCTGTTTGCAAGCCCAACTACATGCAACGGAACTGCTATGAGTGTTGGTACTACAACTTGGCTAAATGTGTTCTATAAGAGCACTGACAGTCCGCAAAGAGTAAGATGGTTTGGAGCCATTAATACAAGTGCCTCAACAGCAGGTTCAGCCGGCACAAAACTGGCAAGAATTAACTACGGTGATACAAAAGATACCAATATGGTATTGTATCTGAAAAATAACGTAGGTACTACATCAAATGCATTGAACCTTACATGGGTAGTAACAGCAGACACGACAACTGACATACAAGGTAGCTCGGAAGAGATAGTATCCAGTTGGGGCATGGCAAGCGGTAACTTGACAGCATTAGGTGCTGTATCCAGCGGAGATGCAGAAGCCACTGAATTGCAGTGGGTTCCAGCAGGAAGGTTCTCAGCATCTTATCTCGGAACCAAAGATGAAGACCACAGGACATCCTATGGTATCGTCATAAAAAACCCAGACACCAATTCGGGTTCCGATAAGGTAGTTTTGAGTATACCTAACGACCAGGTTTTCGCAAACATTGTTGTCAAGGGAAGCGCAGCAACGGTTACCAGCGGAAGCACAAGCTATGTGCCAACAAAGGTTTCGCCAGTGAACATGGCTGCAAGCGCAGTCACTTCACCAACCAGCTTCAACTTAATCGTTGTTGGTGGTCCGTGCGCAAACCCGTTAGCAGAGTCTGTCTTCGGACAAACATGCGACGGATGGGCGTACCAGGAAGGCGAAGCACTTGTTAAGCTAGTAGCAAACGGCGAAAAGGTAGCAATGCTCGTTGCAGGTACCTCAGCGTTAGACACGCAGAGGGCAGGCAAAGCAGTTGCTAACTACGACAAGTACGCATTCAGCGGAGCAGAAGTATTAGTCAAGGGCGCAACCATGACTGATATCACCGTTGTACCGCCTACAGTCGCAGCACCCGTTGTTGCAGCTGAAGAAGTTGTAGCCTAAAGGCGTTAAGCCTTTTTTTTCTTTTTTTTTTATTTTTCCTTTCTTGATTTTTTTTTATGATTATTTGTTTTATAATAAAAAAGAACAATCCCCTCAGAATAAAAGATATATTTCTCTTAGAATAACGCAACTAAATCCTTAATCTCAGCATCTGTCTTTATGCCTTCAGGCTTAAAATGCGTTCTGGACGCTTTAAAGCCCTTAGTTTGAAGGAAAGTGAGAATATGCTCGTGCCTGACAGATGTCTTGCCATAAGCCTTGGAAATTCGATGTGTGTCAAAATGCCAGGGCACGTTAATCCTGCTTTCCTGCTGAATATAAGGGATTAAATCAAACTCTCTTACAAGCTCTTCATCCCAGAGATTTCCAAGCCATAAAGGGCCTGCATGTTCCATTGGCTTTCCGCAGCAAACACATGAAGATGATTCTGACGTGAATCTGTTAAGGCATTTAGGGCAATATAGAATAAAGCCCTGCTGCTTATGCATACCCCCCAAGCCGCTTTCATTGACACTTTGTAAATAAGCCCTTAAATAATGGTCACTACTATGAACAAAAATTGGAATAAGGCATTTACCCTGCTGTTCAGCAACCTGCTGCATCTTCCATACAAGTATCCTTATGCCTGTCTCCTTGTTAAACTCATTATTAAGAGGACGAGAGGAGTATTTCCTAATGCAAGCCTTTACAAACCTGCCGCAAAGGCACGAAGTGTCTGTTGCAGTCACTGCCAAGATGCCATTTGAAGACAAAGCCCTTATTGCATGCCCTGCAAAATAAACAGGGGTGCCAAAAGGATCAATGTCAATATAATCAAAAGCCCCTTGAGAAAGCAATTCTTTTACATCCTTGTTCTCTGCTTTTACCTGGTTTTGAACATTATTTAATTCAATATTCTTTTGCATTGCTTCAAAAGCATCTTTTCCAATGTCATTTGCAATAATATTAGTTGCATTAGCCTCAACAGCACATCTTATTGCCCTCACTCCGCTTGCTTCCATGCCAAAACACAGGGATTTTGGCTTAAGCATCTTAATTATCCAGACTGCAACATCCCTGTTCAACTTCATCACTGGATTATAGAATACAGGAGTCTTTGCTGATTCCTCTTGCCAGGGGGATGCATAAAATTTTGCCTTTCCTTCAGTATAAATGCTTAGCATAGCACCTAATTAATGCAAAAGGTTTATAAATTTGCCCCTGTTTTAAAGTTCCATGAAAAAACTAATATTAATCAGCTTAATAGCCGCGGTATTGGCGCTAATGCCTTTTGCATTTGCCGCTAATGCTTATACACTTGAAGAATTCTCCAAAGAAAAGCCAATGCAAGGTATCGTTCTGGATGAAGGTGATATGGTTGAGTTTAATTTAATAGGCGGAACGCATGGCTTAAGGCTAAAAGAGATTGCAACAAGTGATAAATCAATCAAGCTTAATGTATATCCTTTCACAAATGAAAATGCCAGCATGGCACAGGCAATACCTTTTTTCGGGCTTGATAATGTTGTAAGAGTCGATTTAAACCAAGATGGCACTGATGATGTCTTATTGGATATCTATGAAATTAATGAGGGGAAAGTATCACTCATCGTTGCAAGCACACAATATGTTGAAGAAATGAATGCTGACCAAGCATTGCCCGAAATTACAGGCGCTCCTGAAACACAGGGTGTTGTCAAGGAACAAAAGGATTACTCAAAGACTTATTGGGCAATAGCAATTGCTGTTATTCTCCTTGCTGCGCTCCTTTATGCAAGGGCAATCAAGGCAAAAGGCAAGACAGAAGAGCACCACAAGAAAGACGAAGAGTAAGTTCTTTTTTTTATTATTTTTTCATTGTTTTTAATATGCTGCTTATTTTTAGTATTATTTTTTAAACATTTTAAATTAAAAAGAAAACTATGCCGCGGCCCGGCTGCTAAAAATCTTCTATAGATTTTTGTGCCGCGCCTTGGCTTCGTTCGCATAGCTCTCTACGCCGCGGCCCGGATTTGAACCGGGATACCCTTTCGGGAACCAGCTCTCAAGGCTGGCGCAGTACCAGATTGTGCCATCGCGGCAGACGTAGCTTAATTGTATAAAGCAAACCCCTGGAGGCTGCTTTCATGCAATAAAGGAGAAACATATGCTTTATATAGATAACTGCTCCGGAATATATACTAAAATAGATGCCGCAGTTATCTTATGTATAACTCGGCAGTTATACATATAATTATTCCCTGACAGACATATACACCCTATAGCCGCCTTTCTTGGCTATGTCCTGCATATTCCCGAAAACCTCTTTCATATGCTCTGAAAGAGTCTCACCGCCTTTGTTATGCCTTGCCACAATCTGCAATGAGCCGCCCTTATTGAGGAAATCAAATGCCTGCTCAATCATCTTAATGCAGACATCCTTGCCGGCTGTATGAGGCGGATTAAGGATTATTGCATCAAATTTGTCTGATTTTACAGGCTCATACATGCTGCCGCACCTTACTTCTGCATTCTGAATGCCTTTTGTATTTTCTTTTGCAAGCATGCAAGCTCTTTCATTGACATCAGTCATTATAACCTTATTATTAGTCATTTTTGAGGCAATTATGCCAACAATGCCTGTGCCGCAGCCTAAGTCAAGCACGGCATCATGCTTGTGTATTCTCATTGTTTCCGCAAGCAGCCTTGAGCCTGCATCAACTTTCTTTGCTGAAAAAGTGCCTGAGCCAAGCTTAAGAGTTATGTCAAAGCCGCGGATATGAGTTTTAAATTCAGTTATTTTTAATTCAGATGTCTGGCTTTTTGAGAAATAATGCTCCGCCATGTTCTCATTCCGTCTTACTCCATTCGAGATGGCACTTCGCTCTACTCGCACCATTCTACCTCATGACGCCGAGCAATAAATAAATAAGCCTGTCAGCTGCTTTCATAATCTCTGTTTCATCCTTTCCCTGCAAAATAATGCAGTTTCCCTCAGTGGAAATGCTTGTGGGCTCTCCGATCTTTAGCAATATGACGCTGGCTTTTTCAGTTGAATCCTTGCAGTCCACCACAGTATAATTCTTATATTCGCTTGTCTGCGCAAACGCCACTGAAATATTGAATATGTCAGGCTCTGCAATTACTTTTTTCAAATCCTGGTAAATAAAAACAGTCATCTGCTTGAATTCAGGCACAGGAGCCCAGGTTATGAACACCCACTTGTCATCAAGAATCTTGTTTTTAGCAGTCCTGTTTATTTCGATACTTTCGAGGCTTGCAGGATCATTGTAAAGCTCAAGAAGATACCTGAAATCCTTGATGTACATCTCTGTCTGCCAGCCCACATAATTATCCCTTATCATTTTCCTCACATTAAAGCTGTCTTCTCCGTTGGAATACTGGTAATAAGCCAAATCGCTTGTTGACAGGAATCCTGTTCTCTGGTTTATGTAAACAATTGCTGCAAATACAATCAGTGCGCCAATAAGGCAGAGAAGAAGGATAGTCATCTTTCTGCTGTCAAGTGAATCGTCTCTTGATTCGTCTTCGTGCTTGTGCTCTGTCATAAAGACTCCAAAATAATCTTGTCAACAATTTTTGTAAGCTCTTTGCCCTGTATTACAAGGCAGTCGTTATTAAAAGTTACACTTGTCTCATTTGCTTCCTTGAATAAAAGAACTCCAACGCCGTTTCCCGCGTCTGTGCAGTTCTTTATTGGAGAATCCTTGCATTCATCGATGTCAACAGTGCAAGCAGGAACCACTAATTGCGGAACAGGTATATTCTTGAAGAACTGGTTCAATGCAACCTTTACTCGCTCTTTTGGATTGTATGTCACATATAATTTGCTGTATGTCCTTAGCATTGCAGTATTCACATATGGAACAGTCATGTTCGCAAGCTCTGCAGGATTAGTCATAATCCAAACCTGGGTGTTGTCTGCCTTGTAAGCCACCCAGCCTGCGTCAGTATTTGCAAACTTCAATCCCTTGTAGTCGTAAGAGCCTTCTGCATTCTCTTCATCATTCCAAAATACTAATGCGCTTCCCACCATTATTGCAATAATCATGAATCCTAAAAAGCCTACATAAAGCTTCTTTCTTGACTTTCCTTCTGCCTTTGGAGGCTTTGTTTTCATTCCCATAGATATTTCACCTGAATAAGCTAATAAAGGGAAAGAAATGCATTTTATAAACTTTACTTCTTCAAAAGCTCTGACTCTTCCTTAAAGGATTTTTCCAGTTCAAGCTCTTCTTTAGATTTTATTTCCTTTCTTTGAGCTATTTTGGGAGCTGTCTTGAAAGCCCCTGAAGATACTGATGGTTTTGCTGATTGCTGGGATGATGACTGCATTCCTTTTGGCGTCGGGAAAGACTGCTTGGTTTGCTGCTTTCCTTTTAATTTAATCAATCCTGTCTTGTAAGCTGCAAAAGCCCCCCCAAGGATTACAAGGATTATTATTCCAGGTATCAGGAATCCGCTTAATGAGGATGTAGTTGTGGTTGCGCAGTCGTCAGGGCATGAGTCTGTTTCACCATCATCGCAGTAAGCATCGCCGCATACAGGCTCTGAGATTGTATCGTCTGCTATATCTTCTTCTGAAGGCGCTGTTCTTGACCTTAACTGTTCATCACATGATATTGAGCATGAACCGCCGCAGTCTCTTCCTTCTTCATCTCCGTCCATTTTCTTGTTATTGCATGTTGCCGGACCGGGTGTTGAGCATGGAGGGCATTCGCCGCCGCAGTCAGTTCCTGTTTCATGCTGATTTTTCTTTACGTCATTGCATGAAGGAGTAAGCTGGTCCAATGGAGTTACAGAGCATGTATCGTCAGCAGCATCTATTTTCCCGTCGCAGTCATTGTCAATGCTGTCAGTGCATGTACCCGGGGTGTTTGAATTTTCAGTAAGAGGCTTTGTTTCTCCAGCGCATACGCCCCATAAGCCATCATTGCAAGTTCTTAATCCTGCCTTGCAGATAGTGCCCGGTGTTCCGCCGCAAGTCTGGTTTGAGCTTTCATCGCACGGGCAAGCTTCATCTATCTCGCCGTCGCAGTCATTGTCAAAAGTATCGCATATTTCAGTTGTCGGGCTTGCTCTTGAGCTTTTATAGCAATAGTCCCATTTTCCGTCAACGCATCTTTGGACGCCGGCTCTGCAAGAGCCGCTGTCCTGCCCGCATACTCTTGATTGTCCTGTTGCGCATTCGCATCCTTCATCAATTGTACCATCGCAGTCATCATCCCATTCGCCGTTGCATATTTCTGTCTCAGCAAGTCTTCCGCCCGGCGGAAGAATACATTCGCTCCATCTTCCGTCCATGCCGCAGGTATGGCTGCCCTCGGTACATATTCCCAGATTATTTCCGCAGCCTGTTGTAACACCAAAAGAAGGACAGGCATTTAAGCAAACATCCAATGTTTTGCAAACATCGTCCATGCAGTCTGCGCCGCCACTGCAGTCATTATCAATTCCGTCTGTGCAGTTTGTTTCAGTGTCAGTCCATTCTTCAGGAGCCAGGCACGAAGGCAGGCAGGTTACTTCATCAACAGAATCGCATTTATCGCAATAATCAGTCAGGCTGTCTTTCCATAATCCGCCATCACAGACTTTCTTTGCATCTATATCACAATGCCTGTCAACACAGGTTCCTGTTCCGCAGTCAGCATCCACTGCTCCGCATTCTGCGCAGTAATTTGCAGCATTATTTGCGCTCCATGCACTGTCTGCCTTACAGTAAGCATTCAAATAAGTATCACAGGCACCTGCTTCACACGTTGCTGCGCAAGAAGCGTCCTTTGCCTTGCAAGGCGTATCGCAATAAGCAACACCGCCTCTAGTATCTCCCCAACGTGAAGAATAGCATGTATGATTAGAAACAATATCGCATGCTGCTGAGGCACAGGTTACTGATGAGCAGTCCTCATCAATTGTCCCACACTTACCACAATATCCAGCATCTGTCCATGAGCCTGCACTGCACCATTTTCCTGCAGCTATGTCGCATGTATCCTGCAAACAGCCGCCGTCGCATGACTTCTGCCCTGCTTCGCAGCTCTTTGTGCAGGTTGAATCCCTGTCACCGCATACCTGGCAGTATCCTTCTGTTTTCCATGCTCCTGTTCCAGGCGGGGTTCCTGCGGAAGAATCAAACCATTCCTTTGTTTCAGGCTTGCATACACCATGAAGAGTTTGTCCTACACAATCAATATCAAGAGGCTGGTCAGGCAGCGCCTTTTCTTCGGCATCTTCCTTAAACGGCTTATCACCATCGCAGTCCATATCTACATTCTGGAATGTTCCGGAAGCGTCAAGCTGGTTGCAATTTTCTGTTTCAGCGCAAACATTAAATCCATCTGATTTCGAATAGAATAAATAGCAAGGCTCGTCTTTTCCTATATCTTCTTCCCTGCAAATATAAGTATAAAATGGCTTCGGACCATATCCATCTGTTTCAGGTATTGTATAAGGGCATTCTCCTGTATCTGTTTCAGTATCAAACTGGCAGTATTCCCCATCTGCGCACTCACTTAAGGTCATGTCAAATCTGCTTGTTTTACAAACATGAACTGTTTTTTTGTCTTTTATCTCGCATGAACCTGGTTCCAATCCTTCATCAATCCATCTTCTTTCATTTGCAGGCGTGCCTTCAGGGTCCTGCATGTTGTATTTATTGTAGCAGAAAATAGAAAAGCGGATATTACCAAAATCACCACTAACATCAGCGTAACCTCCATCACAATAATAAGATAAAGAACTGTCAGTTGTACCATCACAGCCAAAAGTGGTCGCCCATAACATTTCACTTTCATTAAGTTCTATTCTGTTTTCCCTACTATTCATTTTAGTAATATCTCCAGAATCAACAGGTTGTTCGCATAGTGTATAGCAATATTCTTGATTTAAGATTTTAGTGCCAAATCTATTATAAGCATTCAACCACTGATCACCACCAATAGAATGAGCATGGCCTCCAAATGTATTTAGCTCTGAAGTCGAAGGAAAAGCACCTACCTCGCAAGAAGCATGAGCCCCTAAAGCACAGCCTATTCCATCACCACTATCTGCATAAAATTCATAATTGTACATCCCATCATTACCATAGCCAAAAACAGCTTGATAGCTGTTCCATATGCCATTAGCTCCTTCTGCATCACAGGAAACAGAATTATCCTGCTTGCAAGTTTTCATTAAAGAGCTGTCATCATTTGTGCAATCACAAAGTTCCATTCCTCTTTTCCAAATCTCAAAATACGAAGAATCATCAATTGAGCTAAATTGTATATAACCGTCACAAGGCATACGAATATTACATCTTGAACTGCCATCACACCCTTCAGTTAACCTGTCAGAATAGCCCCACCTATATGAATCATACAATTCAGAATCATCATATGGACTAATGGCTATTCCAGATGAAGGTGTATGGTTATAAATATTATATGAATTGCAATTATCATCTATCTTATTGCATTTTTCAGGTGCGCCTGGATAGATTTTTGGATTTATATCATTGCAATCCTCGTAATTTGTAGAATTATCTTTATCATCATCCGCGCCGCTTGCATGAGTTGTCAATATTATTTTAAAGTTTACATTGTCATCATCAGTTCGAGTCTTGGCATAAAAAGAGATTTTACGAATTCCTGTCGGCGGCAAATCAAACTGGACTTTATCGCCTTCCACAACATCAAAATGCTGATACAATAAATAAGGTTGTAAAGCTAAATATAGTCTTGTTCCCCAATCAATTCCCCTTACTGAGGGACGAAGAGGAAAAAGCATTTTTTCATTACCCCATAAGTCAGTATAAGTAAAATTTGTTATCCATATTCCTTTGCCTTCATCTATTTCCAATTTTATTTTTCCTTCTGCCAAAATAGGTTTTTCAAATTCTTTAAACATTAAATCCCAAGCAGGGCGTGTTACGGTAAATGAGGCTTCTTCTGGTTTTTCTTCATCTTCTACAGTATAAGACATATATTTCTCCGCCCCATCACCTATAATGCAATCAGGATCTGTGCTGTCTATTACTGCCTGCCCTGCATCTGGAGCGCCAATTATTTCATTGCCGTCAAGACCTCTTTTCCAACAGTCGCCGTCACACACACCATCTGAGCTTGGAAAGCAACAGTCTTCATCTTTTGTGCAAACTGCAGGACAATTTGGATCTGCTCCCTGCTCACATTGCCTGCTGCATTGTCCTAATCCTTCACTTGGCTTGCAACCTGTAAGCATTTTACAAAACGAGAATGTAGCCTGCTCTCCTTTGTTGATTTTTCCACTTGAACCAATAACATCATATGCTTCATACTGCCCGCATTCGCGGCTCACACACCATTCAGTTTCAACAAGCTCACCAAAAACAGAGGGATCTTTTTTAACAACAGCATAAATGCCTGGTTCCCTTATCGGCGCTTTTATTTTATATGCACCTATTTGAGTTGTTTCTTCCATTGGAGGCTGCCTATCTTCAGCAGGCAAAAGTACCCATACACCAGCTTCCTCATTATATTTTGCAACAGCAATCATATTTGGATCAACACAGGATATCTGTTCTCTATTGTAAACCGATATTCCTGCAGTAGGAAAATTAGAGGGGAATGTTATCCACTCTCCTAAAGCAGACCGGCCTTCTTTTAAGTCTATTTTGTAAATCAAATTACCTATTATAATGTCACAATGATGAAAACCCATTGCAGAACAGCTAGTAATCACTGTAGCCGTATAAGTCTCGCTAAGCCCAACAGCACCATCTACATCATCCACGCCATAAACCAAAGTAACAAGAACTATCCCCAGAATTAATACCGCAGAAATTAATTTTTTCATTGTGATGTAGTTATCCCTCCTTTTAGCGGCAAAGTAACGATAAACTCGCTGTAAGACGATTGGTCAGGCTCCTTGCTTATATCAACTTTAAATTTTGCTTCAGCAACTATTTTTGTAGGCGGAACATTTGTATCTCCATAAACAGTTAATGCCATCTCCTGATCTCTTGTGATTATTAAAGGCTTGAACTGGTTAAAATTAATACATTCTTCAGCTTTGTCCTTTACAAGTATAGCTATTTGCGCATAATAATCATCAAAAGAGGTTATACTCGGAGAAGAGCCTATATTTGAATTAAATACTGCGTCATTTAATGATTGTTCCAGACATCCCTCGACGTGCTTCTTGACTTCCGCTGACTGCTCTGAGAATGAGATGGCTTCCTTGTCTTCTGAGCTGCTTACTGCTTTCACTATTTCCTTTCGCATCACAACGCCGAAAATAACAGCAATTATAATCACAATTCCCAGAATGATAAATATTGTAATCTGCCCTCTCTTAAACATGCAATTAGAGAAGAATATACTATATATAAACTTTCCGAGAAGGAATTGATAATGGGAAATAATGCAAAAATAATAAAAATTGATAATGAAAATAATTGA
This sequence comes from Candidatus Nanoarchaeia archaeon, assembly GCA_041659245.1. GTDB lineage: Archaea > Nanobdellota > Nanobdellia > SCGC-AAA011-G17 > GW2011-AR17 > UBA9640. The sequence continues at coordinate 48,574 of JBAZYQ010000002.1, read as the reverse complement.
AAACTAATAAATATAAAATGGAGAACCAATAAAGATAAAATAATTAATAACAAAAGGAAAAAATAATAAAAATTATTTATCTTGACAAAGAATCAAGCTTCTTTCTGACTGTTTTGTCAAAGTTCAGCTTTTTCAAAAGCTCTTTGTACCTGTTCCTGATTGTGACTTCAGTGACGCCTGCAATATCTGCTACTTCCCTTTGCGTTCTTTTCTCATTGTTCAAAAGAGCAGCAACATATAATGAAGCGGCTGCTATTCCTGTAGGCCCTCTTCCTGAAGTCAATTCAGACTGCTGCGCCATTTCCAGCAATTCAACAGCCTTGCTCTGCGTCTCTGCTGATAATTTTAATGCAGATGCAAACCTGGGTATGTAATCAACTGGATTGCTTGGCAGGATTCTTATTCCCAATTCCCTTGTGACAAACCTGTAGGTTCTTCCGATTTCCTTCTTGTCAATTCCTGATGCCTCTTCCAATTCATCAAGAGTTCTTGGAACTTCATGCCTTCTGCAAGCTGCGTACAAAGCCCCTGCAACAACCGATTCCATGCTTCTTCCCCTTACCAATCCCCTCTGGACTGCAAGAGTGTATATTCTCGCTGATTCTTCCTCAACTGATTTTGGAAGTTTTAAGAAAGATGCAACTCTTTTCAATTCAGCTAATGCTAATTTAAGATTTCTCTCAATTGCAGTGCTGATTCTGTACTGCCATTTTCTTAATCTGAAGAATTTATTCTTTCCTTTCATGCCGAGCTTGTAAATATCGCCTTTCTGCCCGACATCTGTTCCAAGACCCCTGTCATACTTTGTGTATGTCATCGGGGCGCCTGTCCTTCTTCTCTTTGAAGCCTGGTCGTGGTCGAATTCCCTCCACTCCTGGCCGAAATCAATAAGCCTGTCTTCGATAACCAATCCGCAGTTCCTGCAGATAACTTCGCCTTTTTCCTGATTTATGGTAAGATTCACAGAATGGCACTCAGGGCATTGTTTTATGGATGAGCTCATATTTTCCTCCTATGGCTTGAAGCTGATGGGTGCATCCCAATATAGGTATTTTCTAATATATAGGTTGCACTACAATAATGTTTATAAAAGAGTTGTCGGCTCTCTTTATAAACTTTTCGGTGTTTTTAGAGGGAAACACGCAAAAAAGGCATCTTCTGCAGTCCAATAATCTTTAAATAAGGCTAAAGCATAATTCTTTTTATTGAAGGGGGTGCTCAATGGCACATTGTGAAATCTGCGGAAAAGACACGGACCTCAACAGGTACAGGATTGAGGGCTGCGAAATGAATGTATGCGCCAACTGCTCAAAATTCGGCGAGAGAATTCTGGGGCAATCTTCTGCAACATCTTCTTTTCAGAAGAAAGCATTGCAGAAACAATTGCAGCAGGAGAAAGGCAATGAATCAGAACAGTTCATAGGCAAAAGCGCAGGGGATAAAATTAAGAATGCAAGAGAGGAAAAAGGGCTTACTCAGGAGCAGCTTGCAAAAGCAATTGCCGAGAAAGCATCTGTAATCCAGAGAATTGAGTCAGGGCACATGTCTCCGGCAATCTCAACAGCTGAGAAGCTTGAAAAATTTCTTGGAATCAGCATTGTTGAGGTGCTCGAAAATCCGAGATTTTCGGCACCCCGAGACGAAGTCTCGATGGAATCAGAAGAAACTGAAACAAAAAAACAGGCATCTGATGATGACGAAGGATTCACAATTGCGGATTTGCTGAAGAAGAAATAATTATTTGTTTAAGAGAATAATATTTCCTCTTCCTTTTTTTATTTTCCTTACAATGCCCTTATCTTCAAGCTCTGCAATCATCAGGCTTATCTTTGCCTCTGAAAGAGGAATGTGCTTTCTTATTTCAAGCTGGGTTGTCCTTCCGCCCTCTGATTTTATTATTTTCACTATCTTCTCAAGCCCTTCATCAATATTTTTTTTGCCTGCAAGCTCTTTCTCAATCTCTTTTTGGAAATGCGCTGTTTTCTTTTTCAAAAATATTATTCCGGCCAAAGCTCCTGCAACAAGAAATATTAAAAGTGAAACAGCAAGATAAGTTCCTGCATTGCTTTGCTCGTCAAGCTCATTTGTTATGTCAACATCAATTGTCTCAGCTTCTTCAAGCGAGTCAAACAAAATTAAATCCATGGTGTAAGAGCCATCTGCTGACACTGAAATCTTTTCCTCTGCAGACATGTCAATCTCCTGCCCGCTCATATGCTTTGCAAAAAGAGTGTATTCCCCTGAAGGCACATTGAACAGGTAAGTTCCGTCCTTTGAAACAATTGACTGCCTTGGCTCTGTGTTTATTTCAATAATAGCATCTTTCTGCAGCTCAAGCTGTGAATTATATATAGTGCCTTTAAGCTCAGCCGCATATGCAAGATTCATGCAGAGCAATAGCAAGGCAACAAGCAATAGTTTTTTCCCCATAGCAGTATAAGCGGCTTTCTTGTTTAAAAATATTCTTATTTGTGGCAAAAGAGTAGGATTATACAGAAATATGCGCATTTTCATGAAAAGAGCTTGAAATGAACGCCATTTCATTATAATAAGCCGCATAAAGCTTTGTAAAGTGTTAAACCTAATTATCAAGCTTTGATTCCAAGCAATTGAAAGTATCTATTTAAACAAAATTTACTATTGAATTGATATGCAGTTGAGTTATATTTGAATTACTGCATGAATATTTAAAAAATAAAAAAACATCGGAGGAAAATAAAATGAAGAAACTATTGGCAATATTTGTGCTGGCATTGTTTGTTGTCAGTATGGTGCCCATGGCATTTGCTAAGGACACTGAAGATACAACAGATGACAGTACTACAGACGCGCCTGCAAGAGACAGGGTACTTGAAAACAGGCAAAGGCTTATTGAAGCAAAGGATGCTTTGCTTGAAAAGCACCAGGCAAGAGTTGCAGAGCTTGTTGAAAAATGCGTTGAGAATAACATTTCTGAAGAAGACTGCAATGCAAAATTTGAAAACAGATTAGATAACATTGCAGCGCTCGCACCAAAATTCAGGGAAAAGCTCAAGGAATTTGAAGAAAAGAGAGGAGAAAGAATCCAAAAACTGAAAGAGCTAAGGGATGATGAAGTGCTTGGCCAGTTTGAAAGAGCAAAAGAATTCAAGGCAAGAATGCTTGACAAAAGCAAGATTGAAAAAGCACAGGAAAATTTTGCAAAAGCCAAAGAAAAATATGGGGAAGCAATGGCTGGACTCGACAAGGCAAAAGTAAGGCTTGAACAGGCAAAGACTTCAAAGGTTTGCAAGACAGCCCCTGACAGCGAAGAATGCGCAAAAGCAAAAGAAGAACTGAGGGCATCTGCGAAAGAAAAGCTAGCAAATCAGGCTGACATGATAATAAACTCGCTTGAAAAAGGAAAGGAGAAAATAGCATCAAGCGAATACGTCAGCGAAGAAGAGGAAGCGGCTGCAAATACTTTCTTTGACGAGCAGATTGCAAAATTCACTGCAATAAAAGCAGAAATTGAAAGCGCGGAAACAAAGGAAGCCATTGTCGAGGCAGGCAAGAAACTTGCTGATGCATGGAAGGAAATGAAGCACAAGATAAATGCCTATATTGAATATGCAACAAACGCAAGAATGGCAGGCGTTGTTGTAAAGGCAGAGCATCTTTCTGCAAAGCTTGAAAGAGTAATGGAAAGAATGGCTGAGAACGGAAAAGACACTTCTGCTGTTGAGCCGCTTGTGACTGATTTCAAGGCAAAACTTGAGCTTGCAAAAACAAAATTCAAGTCAGCGCATGCATTGCTTTTTGAAATAAAAACAAAAGAGCTCACTGAAGAGGAAAAATCTGCAAAATCAGAAGAAGCAAAAACTTTGATGGAAGAGTCAAAGCAGGCTTTGAATGATGCAAATGAAGTCCTGAAGCAGATATTCCAGAAGCTGAAGGACGCAGATGCAACAGAAGAGCTTGCAGAAGCGACAGAAGCTGAAGATGTGGAGACTGAAGCAGAGGAAAACGAGGCAGAGGATTCTGAAGACGAAGACTCAGAAGATGAAACTGAAGTAGAAGATGAGGAAGAATCAGAAGACGAAGAGAACGAAACAGAATCCGCCTGATTTTTTTCTTTTTTTTATTTTTTTAAACTAATTCTTAGGATATTAAATTTAAGTTATAATAAATAGTGGACCCAGCCAGATTCGAACTGGCGACCTTCTCCCTGTGAAGGAGACGTCATAGCCGCTAGACTATGGGTCCGTGAAAATTATTAGGGATTATGAATGGACCCGGAGTGATTCGAACACTCGACCTTCTCCCTGTCAAGGAGACGTCATAGCCGCTAGACTACGGGTCCATAATGGACAATATGAAAGCCCCAGAGGGGTTGAAATCACTTTCGTGATTAACCCCTCAGGATCTTCGCTTTGCTCAGCCCCAGAGGGGAGTTGAACCCCCGACCTGCTGATTACAAGTCAGCCGCGCTACCACTGCGCTACTGGGGCAGGCTATAAAGCTAATTATTAAAACTATAAGTCATTAAAAAGCTTTTCGGGTTGAAATTATGCAAAAACAGCAAAAACACCGAATTTATGCTGTTAAGCGGGCTTTTTTGCATTTCCCCATTATATATAGGCGGCGAATAGTTTATATATAGTTAAATCTTATAAAATTGCATGCTGAAAAGAGGGCAAATTACACTATACGTAGCCTTTGGGCTGGTTGTGGTAGCTTTGATTGTTTTGCTTGTTTTAACAAGGCAGGGCGTGTTCCTGACTGATTGGGAAAAGGAAAGGCAGCAGGCGCTTGATGTTCCTGAGCAGGCAAAGGAAATGAATGATTATATTCAGGGCTGCGTCGGAAGCATTGCAGACGAGGGAATAACTTTGCTCGGAATGCAGGGCGGCTATATCCAACTTCCAACTGAAAAGAATATTCCAAGCCAGGCAAACCCGTTTACAGAGAACCTTGAAATTCTTCCGCAGATGAAAACGCCTTTCTGGTTTTACATAGAGCCAAACAGAATACAGAGAACAGCAATACCCACATTAACTGAAATGGAAACAGCGCTTGCTGATTATATCAACAACAGGCTCGGGGAATGCACCTTAAACACGGCTCTTTTTGAAAAATTCAATGCAAGCTATTCAGAGCCAAAAACATCTGTTGTAATACAAAATGACAAAGTGCTAATCACTTCAGACTTCCCTGTAAAAATAAATGTTGAAGATTTTGTTTATAGGATACCAAAAGTGTATTTTGAAGTTGATGCAAGAATAGGCGAGATGTACAATATAGGAAAAGAAATAATCCAAAAAGACAACAAGGACTTGTATCTTGAAGAAAAAACAATTGACATTCTTGCAATGTACAAGGGCATACCTTACTCAAGCACTGAATTCTCATGCGCGCCAAAAATATGGACAAAGACAGGCGTGAAGGAAGAATTAAAAACAGCGCTGAATGCAAACATGCAGTCCATACAATTGAAAAACACAAACACAGGCTCAACAAATAATTATTTCCTCTGGGATGCGTTGGCAAAGAGCCACAAGCAAATAAGCGCGACGTTCCGCTTTTCAAAGCAGTGGCCTGTGAAAATGGAAGTGTTCCCGTCAGAGGGAGAGCTGCTTGCTGCAAAGCCTTTCAATGACATGGGCAACAGCGCAATGGCATTTATCACATCACTCTTCTGCCTTAATGATTATCATTTTGTTTATGATGTGCAATATCCCCTTGCAATAACTTTGTCTGATGAAAACGGGTACATATTCCAGTTTGCAACAATGGTTTTGATTGACAACAACCAGCCAAGGGAAAACAAGGAGGGAACACTTGATGTGCCCAAGCCAGAAGAGAGAATATGCAGCAACATGCAAGGAAAGGCAACAATATATGCTCTTGCTCCTGATGAAAAAGGGGACTTGCAGCCTGTTACTGATGCAGAAATAAAATTAAAATGCATAACAACAATATGCCCTGTTGGAAAAACAAAGTTTGACAGGGATTCAAGGGAAACTTATATCAAGGCAGATGTTCCCCAGTGCGCAAACGCATTATTGACTGCAAGCAAGGAAGGATATTTTGACGCAAAAGAAACAGTTGACACAATACAGGAAGACACTTACTCGCTCATGCTGCAGCCTTACAAGGAATTTGACTATGAGATAAAAGTTGTAGAGGAAGGGTTTGAAAGAGGGCTGCAGGAAGGGGAAACAGCAATCATAAACATACAAAACAAGGACAACGGGTTCGGCACTTCAGTCAGCTCAGGCACAGGAAAAGTAAAATTGATTTCAGGCAAATTTGAGCTTAAATCTACGCTCATAGCGCAGGGATTTGAGATAAATATAAAAGGAAAGGAAATAACACACTGCACAGAAAGCCCAACCAGAAACCTGCTCGGGCTGCTTGGCTTTACAGAAAAGCAGTGCACAACAACAAACACGCCTGACATGACGCTTGACCAGGTAATAAGCGGCGGCTCAACAACAGTATGGGACTTGAGCAGGCAGGATTTCAGCTCAGGCAGCAAGATAATATTTTACGTGCCTGCAGGCAGCATCCCGACAACGATTGATGAAATGGAGCAGGCATTTGCAATGGCAGATGATCCTGTTAATGCAAAGATACCGAAAATAGAGTGAATGAAATGAAAAAACTAATGAGAATAAATGCATTCGTTGCAATGGTTCTTTCAATGCTTATTGTAATGACTCCGTTTTCTTACTCAATACTGGATTGGGAAGAAGAGGAGCAGGAAGCGCAGACAGGCGAATCAATTATTGTGAATGTTGACAGCTATGAGCCTACTGTTTTACCCTCGTCTGTTATTGAAGACGGCGATGTTCCTGTTTATGTTTATCTTACAGGAGTCACTCCGGGAACCATTCTCAAAGATATTGCCGGAAGCACAAGCAATGTAGAGCCGCTTTACGGCAATGTGGACATAAAGCAGGTTTACATACGCCCTGAAAATGAGGAAACGCTGAATTATGTGCGCGGAAATCCAAAATATGTAAAGCCTCAAAAAGTTTCAATGGACAATCTTGGATATCTTATTGTAACGCTGAAGCAAATTGAAAAGGAAGCTGACGTGCCTGATGAAATTAAATTAAACATGAGGGCAGAGATAACTTTTGAAAACGCGGAAAGATTATACAGCATGATTGAGCAGGACTTGATTATACCTGAAGACCCTGATGAAGCAGCGTGGAGAGAAAAGCCGATTGAGGATTACAGGTTCTTTGCAGGCAGGGGAGCAATAAGGGCAAGCTCAATATCAGAAGGCGAAGCTGACCTGACAGTGTACGGCGGAGTTGACTTGGCATGGCCTTTCACAGGAAGCCCGCGTCCGCTTGAAGACCTGACACTTTCAAAAGGAGAAACATCAGACCCGATAAGAATGAGCGCTGCCTCTGACTTCATGACAAACGCGTTCAGGGTAAAGCTCACTGACATTGTTGACCCGTCGCAGAAAAGGGCAAGAATAAGGGTTAATGTAAACGGCGAAGAGAAAGAATATGTAGTTACAGAGGGCTCAAAATTATATCCCGGCTCTTCATTGACTGTAAAGGAAATAAACGTTGTAAGAAATGCAGCAACAAGCAAGGTAACTTATGAAATAGTCGTAAGGGGACCAAGGGACACAACAAGGATTACAAAAACATTCTTTGAAAAAATTGCAGAAGGAGCTGCTGGTTTATTGGGGCTTGTAAGCAATGACGCGGAAACAGCAGTAAGAGATGTTGCAGGCGTTGACCAGACAGGAAGTGCAGCTGCCTCGGCAGAAGGAGTCACTCCGAGCGAAGTTGTTGCTGGAACAGTTGCTTATGAAGGAGATGCATGCGTATCACTTGGCGGAACATGTGCTTCAATCTGTGAAGGAAGCGAACAAAAATCAACAAATGCAGCGGCAAATACAGCCTGCGCAGAAGCAGTAGTTGAAGAAAGCATGTTCTGCTGCGTTTCAACAGAGCCTGCTGCAGGAGATGAAGCATGCAAATCAGCCGGAGGCGTATGTGGTGATACAAGAAGCAATGCTTGCATATCAAAATCAGACGGAAGTGAACTATCCTTTACTAATAAATGCACTTCAAAAGGAGAAACATGGTGGAAGTGCTGTTCTGGTGAATTATACTCTGAAGAATTGCCTGTATCTTCAAGAACAACAGGCTCTGAAACTCTCTTGACATCAAACGCAGGCGAAGGAGTCTGCAAGAACAAGGTTATTGTCTTAAGGGAAGGGGACACGCCCGAACAGTGGCTCAAGATAATCAAAGAGCAGGCAACGCAGGAAATGGTTTACTGCACTGCAATCGAGGAATACAAGAGAATTGCAAGCCTTTACTTCGGAATTGAAGATGAGAATGGGGCATTGTATGAAGACATGGCAAACTTCAGGATTGGGGAAATATACTACTGGCTTGGCGACTCTGAAACAGCATTAGTATATTATAACAAGGCAATAAAAAACAACAAAGGAGAATTCATACTTCTTGCAAGGGCAAGGATTGATGAGCTCACTGAAGAAGCATTGCACCATACAAGATTCAAGGTGGGAGAATTTGAGGAAAACGGCGTTTCAATAAGGGTAAAAGTAATGGAAGTGCTGTGGCAGGACGAGTCAAGCAAGCCGTCTGCGACAGTTGATGTTGAAAATGAAGGCACAAAGAAGCTTAAAGCCGGAGACAGCATATTTTCTCAGGATGCAACAGACGCAACCAACGGAGAGCTGAAATACAACTGGCTTGTAAAAGACATAAATTTCGGCTCAATTCTTGTTGAGCAAAAATACAGGACAGCCGCCCCTGAAGGATACAGGGCAAAGACAAAAGTGGTGCAGACAGATGCAGAAACAAGATTGGATTACGGCTCAACATACCGCACAGCGCGCTTAAAATCAGTTGACCTGAAAAAATATGCCATTGTCACAGTCATTCCGGGAACAGGCGCGCCTTTGGTAAGCCAGACAAACTTCACAATTCATGTTCCAATTGAGAAGAGAGCCATAAGCCTGACTCCTGATGAAATCAGCAGCAAGATAAACAGCACGCAGGAAATCATTGATGATCTTGATGAGATCATAAACACATTAAATGATGTTGTTGTATTATGGAAAAAAGTCTGCCTTGTCACATTCGGATACCTCACAATCAAGAACTCATTCTTCACAGGGCTTTCAAGAACCCAGGCAAGAAAGTTTGCGATGCACGGGCCTGACGGAAACTCCGGCTGGGATGCATACTGCAGGGCAAACAGCGGAGAAAGCAGGCTTTATGAGGATTATGAAAAATGCATAATAGAAAACTCAGCAAGCATTGAAGCGACAACAGACGCTTCGCAGGATGCAATCGAAACTGTGAATAATGAAATGGACAACTACCAGAACCAGCCGTGGTACAGGCAGCTTACTTCAAATTATACAAACCTGGGAGAATACCAGGATTATATGGGCGATGATTTATACTCGCCTGAACAGCTGAGGGATTACAGGTACTGGCAGCTCATGAAACAAACTCCTGTTTACAATAACCTTAGAGGGGCAAGGCAGGGCGAAGGATATGCATATGACCTGCGCTCAGAAGTGGACACCAGGCTTTCTTCAATGACAATGGGCAACGAGGAAAAAAGAGATGCATACCTTGGAGCTGTAAGCGATGTTGAAGCACACTACGAAAATTTCGGCACACTAAGCGAGCAGGATAAAACAGCATTATTTTCTGACCTGTACGGCGCGCATCTTGCAAACCCGGATACGAGATCAAGTGATTTTACATATATTGAAACAATAGGGGTTACTCCGCTTGCAACAATAAGAAGGGAAGGAAGGGAGCTTTACTCAAACACGCCGCACGGAAGAATTACCTTGCAGGAAGCAACTGTGGCTGATTATCAGAAAGGGCTTGCCGATGCAATGAGCACAGAGAGCGGCAGAATGCCGGAAGGAATGACTGATGAATTAAAGCAGGAGCTTATAGATGAATCAGCAAGAATTGAAGCGCAATACGAGTCAAATCCAAACGCGCCCTTGAGAACAAACCAGGGGCAGGTGTATGTTGACAATGAAGGATATTTCTATGTGCCAATGACTACTGCATATGCAACAGGCGAAACAAGGGATGATTATGCGCCGGGAGCATCTGTGGAATCTTATCCTAATGGAAAGCCATACTGCATACCAACATGCAACGGCAATTATGTCAAAGTGCTTGACTTTTACCAGGACGGAAGCCCAAGCGTAATACAGGAATGGAATGTTGGAACTGACGGACTAATGTGCACCGAAGATGATGTTCTTGTGCAGCACCAGAGCATGCTTGAAAGGCCTGAAATGGAATCAACCCAGAGAAGGCTGATTGAGCAGGCAACCAGTGCAGGCACGCACTCTGAAGGCCAGGTATTAAGTGCTTGCGGCAGGGATTTCACAGTAAGCACTTCAAGCGCGCAGGCAGACACTTCCAGAAGCCAGGCAACATGCTATGACGTAATGGACCCTGACGACTGCAGGCTATTGTTTGGGGTTTGCGACCCTGTAATGTGCCCGCCTTCAAGATTCAATATGGGCGGCAGCTGGCAGGTTGACGATGTTGTGCAGACAGGATTGATTGGCTCTTTGGTATTGGGCTTGCATAACTTTGACTTGCCTTACGAGCCCGTGCCAATATGCCTTACAGGAGTTTTAGCAGGATTGCAGAATATCAAGTCAGTATTAAGAGGATATGTTGAATGCCTGAAAACAGCGCAAGTGCAGGGAATCTCGGTTGGCATATGCGACAAGATACGCTCAGTGTTTATCTGCGAATTAATCTGGAAAGAGGCAATCGCAATACTCAACATAAAAGGCGGAATAATGAACTGGATTTCACAGACATTCCTTGACCAGGGTTCGGGCGGCGGAGAATACCTGACATTTGAAAGCAGCATAAGCAATGTAGAGAATTCTGTTTCATTCTTCACAGAGCAATATGCAACAACTGCATTTGCATCATATACAGGAAGGTCAAGCGAAGAACTTGGCACAACGCTCTGCAAGCAGGCAATCTTCGGGCAGACGCCTGCATTTGGGGAATTCTTTGACCAACTTGCGCAGCCTGAATCTCCTCCGCAGTACACTGCTCTCCTTACTGTAATGGACTATTCTGAAACACAGCAACAGTCAAGGTATGAAGTGTTTTACCATATTTACGCAGGAGAAGACAATCCCGCAACATACTCTGTCACTATTAAGAATGCTATTACAGGAGACACCCGCTATGCAACAGAAAGATGCGAAGGAAGGCAGGGCTCAATTGAGAAAGGAGGCATTGCCTCGTTCAACATTGACTGCATTGCGCCAAAGGGCTTTGACCAGGTTTGCATAACACTTAACGGAAATACTGAATGCGGATTTGGAAAAGTCAGCACTGACTTTGCATTGAATTACTTAAGCGATTTAGTTGTATCTGATGAAGCGCAGAGAAATATTAATTCTGAAGAAGACTGCTCGCCTTCATCTCCGAGAACAAGCCCGTCACTTGGAAGCATACCATTGCCGGGAACTACCGGAATATTAAGCTCAGGAGTACAAAGGGTGTGCTCAGTGCAGAATCCGGGGCAGGGAACAAATCCCATTGACTGGAAAGAGGTTGGAACCTGCGGCAAGGATACAACAGGAAGGTCGCTTGGAGCGTGCTGGATTGACATGAGAACAGTAAGCATACGCGACACTGACAGGATGGAATCAGTCACAGATGCGCTTGATGAAATTGGATTCAGGCAGAGGCGCGAGGAAATGGGAATGGACTTGCTTGAATATAATGAAAGCATTAACGAGCTTAACATGATTGATGAAACAGCATCCGGAATCTGCGAAGGGACAAGAGTTGCAGAGTGTGGTGAAATCACAAATGCAATGTCTTCATACAGATATCTTGAATCTGTCACAGTGACTCCAAGAATAGCTGCCAAGGCAGGATATCAGTACAGCTGCCTTATGGAAAAAGCAGCAGAGCAATGCGCCTTGTTTGACTTAAGAAGTGCGGTTTCAAGGCTTGAGAATAACTTTGAATATGACATTGAAGCTATTTATTATGAATTCCTTGACAAGTTTGAAGCAGATGTTGCGCCGTTTATGCAGGGAGACGAGCTGCCTCATGATTTCACAGAAGAATACCAGGCAAGATTAACTGAAAGATTTAAGGAAGCAAAAACAAACCTCACTAATATGAGGGGAATGACTGAAGAAAAATTCACTGAATATGTCGGCGGAATACAGGCTATTTATGACAGGGCATTCACCATGGATGACCCTTTTGCATTTCACATAGCAGTTTCTGCAGAAGAGCAGGGGCAGACATCGCAGATTGAAGAGAATAAATGCATGGTCTGCGGTGATGGCGCAGGCACAATATGCAAAAAAAGCGCATGCCATGACATAGGAAAGGTATCCAATAACAGGCAATTATACTGCTATTATGACAGGGGCTACGGCATTGCAATAGGCGGAAATGATTATACTGCATTCAACAAATGCCACACATGCTCAAGATTATCAAGCTGCGCTGAGATGACAGATGACAAGGACATGTGCGAGTCAGCAGTGTGCACTTCACAGGCTAATAATGGAGAAGGATTAAACTGCAAATACACGGCAGGGCAGTGCGTTGAGAAGCCTAATAGCGAGGCTCAGGCAGAAAGTGGAACGACCGGCACGACAGGGACAGGCTCATCATCAATCGCAACATCTACAACAGGAAGTTCAACAAACTGCAGGCCAACGCCCCCCGACTTTTTCAAAACTCCTGACAAAGAACTTACGCTTGACCTCACTAAAATTGGCGACAAATGCGACCACGAAGTAATGAGCGGCTCATCATTAAAAACAAAATTTCCTGTTGAAATGATTAATGCGGCAATAGCTGCGCAAAGAGAAACAGGAGTGCCCGCTGGTTACCTGCTTGCACAGGCAAGGCATGAAACAGGAAGAGCTATAATTGCAGCTGATGGTGATGTAACCAAATTAATACTTTCACCCTGGGGAAGAAAATGCACAACTGCAAGCCCGAGAATACCCGACTATTGGATTAAGACAGGAACTGTTTCAGGAATAGACTGCGCAGCGCAGGCACAATGCCCTGACGGACAATCACTAAATGCAGCAGAAGAATCATCAATCAAGGCAAAATGCGAAGATGCAGGATGTGTCTGGACAAAGACAACAGAATGGTGCGAAGCACTGCGCTCAACAGAAGCAGGACAGACAGCGCCTAAGATGTGCACTTCAACTTGCTTTGCCAGCGCACAGCCAATAGCGCAGCGCACATTGGAACAAGCAACATTTTATCGCGATACAATAGGCGGAAGCTACTGCCGCTCATGCGGACCAATTACTGATTACATGGGCTCTGTGACAGGCTTTGCAGCAAGAATGGGATGCGTGCTTCCGGGAGCTGTGCATGACACAAACTGGGACAACTGCCTTTACAAAATAATATGGGAAAATTGCCTTGAAGACGAATCAAACACAGATATGATAGCATTTCTGCAGGATGTCAGCAAAACCTGCGTAACAGGCACTGACCCTAGCACATATACAAGAACCGATATGTATTCAGAGGGATATTCAGGTTCTGCAGCCGAAACAACAAGCTCAACCTCTTCAAGCACAACTACAACAAGCGAGCCTGCTGCAACAACATTGGCAACGCCTCCAAGAGATGATACAAGCAAATGGGGGTGGCCTGCTGAAGGAACTTTTGCCGGATTTGTAAACGCGCCTTCTGAAGATGAATATACTCACAGTGCATTGGATATTTCAAATAGGGAAGGAGCGCCAATCTATGCAGCATATAACGGAAGAGTCACGCATGTGAATAAAAATGAAGACACAGCTGCGTGCGATGCATGGGTGGCCAACTGCCATAATAAGGAAACAAGGGCAAGCAAGCCTGAATGTGCAACCAGGCCGGCAAACTGCGATTGTGGCAAGGAAATACAGATTAAAGACAGCCTTAACAGGATACATTATTACTGCCATATGAATAGTATAACTGTAAATGAAGGAGATACAGTCACAGCATGCAGCCAGATAGGCACAATGGGGCAGACAGGCAATGCAGTAAGCCCTCACTTGCATTATGGGCTTTTCCTTAACAGCATTTCAGCAAGCAACAGGATTAATTCACTGGTTTATCTTTATCCAACAAATCCCGGCCTGCGTAGCATGACTACAAGAACCTCAAGTTTGACTGGTGCAGAGCACTGCGGGGCATAATTACATGAAACCCAAATCCTCATTCTCACAAACAAATTCTGCTTTCAAAAAGCACTGGTGGAAGTTTATCCTACTGGATGCATTGTTTCTTGCATCTGCTTTTATATTTTTTATTTACGCAAGGCTGAGAATCAAGGCTTATTTTGCATTGATAAGCACATATTCATCGCAGATTGCAACTGTGGAGCAGCTTATTGCCAAGAACAGCGCAAGCAGCATGGGGCAGGTGCAGGAATTATTGGAGATTCTTGGCCCTCTTGCAAGCCAGGTGAAATTATTCACTTTTTTCATAGTCCCATTGGTTATATTTGCATTATGGTGCCTGTTCCAGGCTCCGCATTACAGCCTTATACTCAGGAATAAATTATTGTCTGCAACTAATTATATCCGATTTATAGTGTTTGCAACGCCGTTCTATATTGCAGGGCTTTATATTCTTAACAAAATATTTGACATTGCATACGGCGCTTACTCAACATTCAGTTCATGGCAATTCTGGCTTTTAATGCTCCTGCTCATAGTCCTGCTTTACCTTAATCAGATATTCTACGCATTCACATCAAAGGAAAGATACAGGGAAATGGTAAGAGGGCTTATCTGTGTAATGAAAAGAAGTTATATTTTATTCCCGTATTATCTTATTTACGCATCAGCGTGGCTGCTTGCATTAATAGGCATGGTAAACATGTTCCTTAAATGGAGCGCATCAGATGTAAACGGAATGCTCGTTGGAGCACTGCCAATACTTCTTGCGCTTCTTCTTGTAGGCTGGGCAAGGGCGTTCTTCACTGTGAAAGCCGGAAAGTGCGAATAAAAGAAACGTGTGAAAGCCGCCATAAGTAGATATATTTATTAAGAATAGTTCCATCTTGTATACCTATGAACTTAACGCGAATATTTGCTGCATTAGTACTAATTTTAGCAATGATTTCATCAGCATATGCAATAGAGATAACAGGCGCATTAGGGGCTACTTCCTACAATCCAGAAGAAATATCCTTGCTTTTTACTGATTATGCTGAAAAAGAAGGAGCACTTGCAATCAGCTATGGCTCAGGCGAAACAGAACGGGAATTAGGCTTTGTTTATGGAACATTGACGGCTGAAAACGGAAAATTAAAAGTAAGCAACGGAAGGTTTGTCTCTGAAGGAATGCAAAAGGTTAATATTTCAGGAGAATTGTTTTATATCAGCACGGAAGAGATGCCTAATCTTAAATTCTCGCTGCAAAAGGCAGATTACATAAAAGACAGGCATGCTGTTATTTGCATTGAAGACTGCACAATGTCAGCTTCAATATCACCCACAGAGTCACTGCTTAACATAAGAGGAAAAGCCGCCGCCCTCAACATGTCTTTTTACGCAAAAAACAAAAGAGGGGAAGCTGTTGATGAAAATTATGTTACATTAATGGAAAACCTGAAAAAAATAAATATCCTGGGCACAGGAGAGAATTTCACAATCACATCTGAAGATATTGACGGCACTTTTGGAAAGATGAAAATAGTTTCTGAAAAGGCAATTCTCGCGCAGATGAATTATCCTGCTCCTTATTATGAGATTACTGCGGAAACAGCAGAAGTTTATCCTGAACAGGGAGCAAACATCAAAACATTTTCAAGGAATGCCGCTGAAAATTCCGAGGGGATAAGCATATTCATCAGCGGGCACAAGTTATTCCGGCTAAACAGGGGAAACATGTTCCTTACTTCTGAAAAGGATGTTTATGATTACTGCAACGGCGCTGAAGAGCAGCTGATGGGCTCAGGAAGCCCTGTGAAGCCGCGAAGCATATCCCATGTAAAAGAGAATAATAATTTTTTCAAGCTCATTGCCTGCAGTCATATAGACAGTGTAAGGAATGAAATTTATGTAAAGCCAAGGACATATGCAGAAGAAAATACTGACTCAGAAGTCCATGAAAATGACATTGATTACCCTTTTAATCTTAAAATAAATCTGCCTGCGCAAAATCCCTACAAAAAGCTGAACATAGGGAGGTTTGAAACTTTCGGCAATCCAAGCTCTGTTCTTCTTGAAAAAGAAGGGCTTGCAAACACAGCGCTATTATTTTATAAAGATAATATAGTAATGCCTGAAAACAACGCGCAGGGCAACTGGTTTGACATAGGAATAAGCTTCAGCACGTTTGTATTTTACGAAAACAGGTTTGTTGAATTTGAATGCAGGGTAACGCCTGAGACAGGGCAATATTCATGCACTCTTGGCGGAACAGTATGGGCCACAAGCAGGGGACTGCCAAGGGAATACAATCCGCAGCAGCAGGCAAGATGCTCTGATGATTCAACATGCGGCAATGGAGGAAAATGCATTGAAAGGCTTTGCGTAAGGAAAAGCGCGTGCATTGAAGCTGAAGGCATGAACCAGGGAACAAGAACAGACAGCAAGCTTGACATATTGTTCATAAGCAATAATTATGATGAAATTGAATTTGACAATGAAGTAAAAAAGTTTATGACAGACAGCTCATTTAACGGGCTCTTAACAGTAATCCCTTACAGCGCAAACGCAGGAAAATTCTGGGTTTGGAAAATGAAGCCTGAGGAAATTGCCTGGAGCCCTGCATCAAATATGTATATCACGCACAGGTATGCAAATACAATGACAAAGGAATGCCCTCAAATTGACCATGCAGTATTTCTTTCAGCAAACGCATTCAGGTCATTTGCAGAGAAAGGGAATAATGTGTTCATATCAAATACAAGGATTGAACAGCAGGGGAATGGGCTTATTCTTGCGCACGAATTCGGGCACGCATTTGGGGAGCTAAGCGACGAATATCTTAAAGAAGGAAGCCAGGACTTGTCAGGAGAGCCAAACTGCCTTAAGACAGAGGCTGACGCATTAAGGGTTTGGACAGGATTATTGGGTGAAACAGAAGCCAACAGGCTTATACAGGAAGAAAAAAGCCTGCCTAATGAAGAAAGAGGATGCGGAGGCAACTGCGGCGAAACATGCAGGAATTACTTCAAGCCAAGCAGAATGTCAATAATGAATTCGCAAAGGCAGCCGGAGCATAACACTTATAATGATGTATGCAGAATAACTCTTGAGAACAAGCTCGCCTTATACAGCTGAGGATAGGTTTATAATATCAGGAATATTCTTAGGATTATGCATAAAATACTGCTTGCTTTGATAATGTGCATTTCTTTGGCTTCTGTCTCAGCATATGCTGAAGAATGCAATTCTTCTGATTCAACGCAGATGACTCTTTACAATTCTGCGCATTTAACAGCAATATTTGGCTCTGCGCCTGTCTGCGAGAATGGGCTTGTGCATATTAAAACAACAATTGGTGAAGGAAGAACAGCAAGGGAATGGAATATTGGATATTTGTATGGCAATGTGGAGACAAGGGAAGGCTCAAAGAATATTATAATAGAAAATGGCGGTTATATTTCTCCTTCATCCATTGGCACAAACATAAGCGGTAAAAGGATTCTTATTAATGCTGAAAATGTCCAGTCACTTTTGTTTGACATTGAAAAAGGCATTTATTTTAGGTATGGGCATTCGTTCTGGTGCGGAGAAAACTGCCAGCTTGATGCATCTGTTTCAGTTCAGGATTCATTATTTAATATGACAGGGATTGGATTTTATTCATTGGGAATCCCATCAAAGAATGCGCAAGGGGAATATGATGCAGAAACAAAGGTTGTTATTGGAAACCTTCGTGATGTAAAAGTGTTTAACTCCCAGCTTTTGCTTGGCATAAATGCAGAATCATTTGGATTGGCAACTTTTGACAACATGAATTTTACGTCTGAAATAAGAGTGAACCTGCAAAGGATAAATTACACGCCAGACACATTCTTTGACAATATAATAGCGCAGGAAGCGGATATTTATCCTCTTGAAGATTCAAGGATAGTTGCCTATCCCCAGAATCCAACAGAGCCTGCGTCAATCAGGGTATTCAAGGAAAACAGGATGATTTCTGAAATAAAAGGCGGCAAGGTTGGAATATTTGACAATCAGCAGGAATATGAAAGATGCGCCTTTAATGTCGTGTTTGAAAGACAGCTTGCACTTCGTGATGTAATGAACAAAATGAGCTGCGCATTTTTTGGCGAGGGGCTTACAAAAATTGATCCCAAAACTGCATTAATAAGGAGTGCAGGCAGCAATGAGATTAAAGCTCCGATTAACATAAGAGTGATGCCCCTGCCTTCAGACTTGAAAGAGCCAAAGTTTGTTGTCGAGGAATTTTTGCCTGATGACACAGAAGGCAAGGTAGTGCTTGAAAAATCATCTGCATTGGGAAGCAGGATTATACAGGCCGGAAGAACCATTTCAGACCAGTTGCCAATTGGCGCAAGAGCACTTATTTTTGAAAGAGACAATGTGACAATTGAAGGTGGCAATTGGTATGAGCTGGGAACGGGCTTTTCAGCAGAAGTTTACCAGCAGGATGAATTCCGGGCAGACAAGGGGATATACAATCATTTTGAATGCCATTACAGGGAAAGGCAGTGCTTCCTTGACGGAGTGCTTGTTGCAGGATTCTCAGAGCAGCAAACAGTTGTGAACTGCGAGACTGACAATGACTGCGGAAATGCAATGAAATGCATAAGCAGAAGATGCGTGATAGAATCAAATTGCAAAAAGTTTGCAGAATACAGCACAACTGACAGGGATTCAAGCCAGGCTATTGACTTGATGTTTATATCTGACGGGTTTGAAACAAAAGAAGAATTCATGACGTATGTAAAAGGAAGCCTGGACATGAACAATGAAGCAAATACAAAAGGATTGTTTGCCATTGAGCCGTTCAGCAAGGTGGAAAACAAGAAAAAATTCATTGTCTGGACAATGTTCAATGAGAACGCAGAGGAAATTCCGGGAATGTTTAATGATGCATGGGGCTACAGAACATTTATGCCTGACTTAAGCTATACAAATAATATGGAAGAGCAGTGCGGCAATGCAGACCTGTCAATTGTTCTCTCAAAGAACAGGTTTTATGCGCCGCAGGCAGAAAGAATGGGACTTGCGTTTATTTCATTGCCAGCAATAACATATAACACCTATTGGGGAACAGTCATAGGACATGAATATGGGCATTCATTCGGAGATTTATATGATGAATATGATGTAGAAACAGTTGGCGCAAAAATGAAAGGAGAGGGATTAATCACTGCTGATAATGTAGGAGAGCCAAACTGCCTCAAGTATACTAATGCTGCAGTTAAATGGGAAAGTCTGCTTGCTCCTACAAAGGGAGCAGGATATGGGGCTTCGCTTGCAGACAATGCAAAAGCAAACAGATGGTATGGCTGCGGAGCAAGGTACTGCGCTTCCCCCTATTGTGACGGATACTTAAGGCCTTCGTTTAATTCCATAATGAGGCATAATTTTAAGGCAGAAGAGGAAGGATGGGACAGGTATAATGACGTGGGCGTTGTTGTCATACAAAACCAGCTTGACAAGTATAGAAGATTAGTTACAGTGGAACAATAGATTCTGTTCAAAATCTTCATCCAAAAAGCAATTAAAGGCATGAAGAATGCTTTTATTAGCTTAAATCCATTTTGCGGGGATGCCGGAGCGGTCAAACGGGATGGGCCTAGGACCCATTGGCTTAGTGCCTTCGCAGGTTCGAATCCTGTTCCCCGCATGGTATTCAATTTCTTAATTAGAATTCATTGAAATATAATAACTAAGAAAACAAAATAAAGAAAAAAACAAAGCCGCCTTACTTTCCGGCTTTTCTGTGATTAGGCCTTTTCTCAGACTTCTGCCAGGTATACTTCCTGATTTTCGCGGTCTTTCCGTAGCCGCAGTCAGAGCATATGCCTTTTATCTTGTGGTAAGAAGCCCTTCCACATCTTCTGCAGCGTATGTGAACGTCCTTTCCGGACTTCTTTCCCATTGAGCTTGCGCCTTTAGTCATTTTTTATCTCCTTAAGCTGGCGATATTAACACTATCATGTCGCCGCGTATGAAAACTGTTCCCAATTTTCTCTTTACAGCGCCTGCCTCGTCGTGCTCTTCAGCCTCACCGAGAACAGTGTTGATGTGAATGTCGAATGCCTTTAATTTTCCGACAATCTGTGTCTTGTTTTTCAATTCAACAATAACTGTCTTGTTTCTTGCTATGTTTAACGCGTCTAACGGTCTGTCTGTTTCCATTTTAATTCCTCCAAATAACAAAATAATCTGCTTTTGATATAACGTCACTGGTTTTTAAACCTTTCGACGCAGTCGGAAGGTTACGAACGAAGTGAGTATACCTTTCGACGCAGGGAAAGCCCCTTTGCTTATGCCCTTATCCTTGCTGGATTCCAGGGCGGTTCGCCTTAGGCTCACCGCAAGCTTGCTCACTAGCGTTCGCAGGTTCCGCCTCTTAGGCGAAACCTTTATAAATAACCCCACACCTTTTCTGCTCCATGGCACAAACAAACAGAAGGCCTAAACGCAAGGTTTCAGGCGGTAGATATCACGATCAATGCAAGAAAAGGGCAAACCAGACAAGAAGGCTTGCCACCCTTACAAAGCTTGGAGACAAGAAAGCAATAGCCCTCAGAGAGCTTGGCGGCACAAGAAAGACAGCCCTGCTCCAGTGCAATGTTGCAAATGTTTACAACCCCAAGGAAAAGAAGTATGTTCTTGCAAAAATAAAGACAATCACTGACAATGCTGCAAACAGGCACTTCGTAAGGAGAAATATCCTGACAAAAGGCGCTGTAATTGAAACAGAAATTGGCAAGGCAAGAGTGACTTCACGCCCAGGGCAGGAAGGAACTGTTAACGCAGTTCTGATGCAATAAAATTGTCTTATTTCTTTTTTAGAAACATTTTTAATCAGGCAAATCTATTTTAATTAGATGAAATACGCCTGGATTCTCATAATTGCAATGGGATTATTGATTTCAGGATGCGTTAGCACGGATGTATGGGATCCTTACTCATCAGGGCATGATTTTAATTCAATTCTTATTGAGAAAAACATATCTGCTGATGATTTTGCAAAAGAGATTGATTCTGCAATAAAAACAGCCGGTTCAAATTCAGAAAGGGCTGAACTTATATTTTTGCTTGCAAGAATTAAAGAAGATAAGGGCATGATGTCGTTTGCATATGATTTTTTCCAGAAAGCTGCTGAGGAATCCGAGATAAACGAGGAAAAAGCTCTTTTGTTTGAGACAATAGCAAGCATTGAAGACACTGCATACAATCACCTGAGGGCTGCAGAGGCATTGAGGCGGGCAAAAGACAACAAGATGGCCATGGTTGAATTCAAGATAGCTGCAGGCTTGAAAAACGCATGGAAATATGATATCAATGGAATAAGCAATGATATTGCATTCAGCAGGGCTTTCACAGGGATTTCATTGGGAAATACAAAGATAGAGCTTGCAAAAGAAGATATTCTTGTTACGCAGGCAGACGGAGTTAAAAGAGATTACAAGAACTTGAATTTGAAAAGCCCATACTCTGAGCAGATTCTTGATTCAAACAGGATTGTTAATGGGCTAAAGCAAGTTGGATTAAAGCAAATTACTGCATCCGGAACGCTTGCAAAAGAGATGGACGGCAAGTGGTATGCTTCAAATGAGCAAGACGTGTTCATGTTTGAAGTGCCTGTTTCTGTCATTGAGCAGCCGACTACAAGATTCATAAAATCAGACATTGCAATAATAGCAGACACAAAAGGCATGGCGACTATTGAAAGGCAGGCAATGGACAACAAGGCAACTGCTGTTATGGCTGGCTGTGATTCTTTGGGTGATGTGAAGGCTGCGAAGTATCTTGCTGATAAGGGTGTTAAGATTATTTGCAGCTCTGACAGGATGCTTTCTTTATTGGTTGGAATGAAATCTGGCATTGTTTCATCTGATTTCAGGATAGAAGGAGAGAAGGCTGTGTTTGGTGACAGGGTGTTAGAAATAAGCAGGTATGAGCCTCTTGTTGTGATGGATTATGCAGGAAAGCAGCAGGATTTAGCTGGCTATTCAACTCCAGCTAAGTATTTTGGAGAGCTTGAGAAAAGGGGAGCAAAGATGGCTTATTTTATTGCTGAAGTTGATGATGCAGGGCAGATGGACAAGGTTTTGAAAAAGGCAATGGAGAAGAAGGCTTCTGTTGTTGCTGTGCGTGTTTACAATGAAGAGGATTACAATGAATTAAAAGTTTGGCTTGAGGCAAATACTGATAGGAAAGCTATCCTGTTTGATTCTGAAACATCTGAGTTTGGATATAAGATTGCTCGTGAATTCAGGAGCCAGACATTTTTTGGAGATGTCAATCCAATTGTGAGTTAGAATGGTCTGCGAACGAAGTGAGTGTGCTCGAAAATCCGAGATTTTCGGCACCCCGAAACAAAGTTTCGATGGGACCTTCGAAGGGAACGAAGTGGACTGAGAATGAAAAAAATCTATCTCATATTGGCTTTGGCGCTTGCCTTGCAATTAATCTTCTTGTCCCAAGAGCATCCAATCTGGTGGGACTCTTCTGTTTATCTTGGAATGGGGCATTACATGTATTCCCTTGGAGAGCAGGGGATATGGGAGCATGTAAGGCCTGTGGTGTTTCCCTTAATGCTTGGATTTTTCTGGAAATTGGGATTAAATGATGTATTATTCGGGCATTTGCTTGCAATGTTTTTCAGCCTTGGAAGCATAGCATTGGTTTATCTGATAGGAAAGCAGGTGTATGGCAAGGGTGTTGGAGAAATATCTGCTTTGATGCTTGCTTTTACCCCTATATTCTTTGAATCAACATTCAGGATTATGACTGAGATTCCGTCTGTGTTTTTTGCTTTATTGGCTTTGTATTTCTATATTGAGAAAAAGCCGTTTGTTTCAGGCGTGATTGCAGGAATTGCTTTCTTAACCAAGTTTCCGCAGGCTCTTGTTATTGCTGTTATAGGAATTGCTTTTATTAAATCATGGAAAGAGGCAGGGAAGTTTGCTTTAGGGGCTTTATGCTTTATTATTCCTTATTTAGCTTTTAATTGGTTCATGTACGGCAATCCTTCTGTATTTGCAGATGCTGATTCTATTATAAGGTATTCAGGCATTTGGATGTTTTCAGGTCCTGTTTATTATTACATACCTGCTTTGCTTAAGCAGAATCCTCTCTTGATATTAGGGATTGTTGGGATTTATGTTTCAATAAGGGAGAAGAAATATGTTGTTCCTGCATTGGCTATCTTGTTTTTCTCTTATTTCTCATATCAAATACATAAGGAGATTAGGTTTGCAGTGCTTATGCTTCCTTACTTTGCTGTATTGGCTGCTGTTGGGATTAAGAAGCTGTTTAAGCAGCAGTGGATATTCTGGGCTATTGTTGTCATTACTTCAATTGCATTTGCTTCGCAGATTCATAAGGAAGAGGCTTTGAGTCCTGCATTGAACGGATATATGACTTATCTTGATGGGAAGCAGGTTAATGGCGAGGTATTGACTATGTATCCGCAGGTGAATTTGTATTCAACAAAATCTGTTATTCCAATGTATTATATGGTTTTTGACAAAGTGCTTGCGCAGAAGTGGATTGATTACCTGAATAATCCGAATAATGTGGAGTATGTGTTTGTTGATAATTGCAATATGGTTTGCCATCCAGAGAATGACTTGGAATGCGAGGAGAAAGCAGGAGAGCTGATGAGTGTGCTTAAAGAGAAGTTTGATGTTGTTTATGATGAGAAAGATAATTCTTGTGAGTATTGGGTATTTGAGAAGAAGTGATTAAGAAAATGATAAAGAGACTAAAAAGAAAGCCATTGGGGAGAACCCCAAACCCCCTTACGAACTAAGCACTAAGAACTAATTTCCAACGCACGCCGGATGCTCTGCCTTGAGCTTTGAGCATACCTCTTTGAGCAATTCTTCTTCTGTGACAATGCCAACGTGCTTTTCCTCATTGATTAACAAGGTTGGATAGGTGTCAACGCCATAGACTGCCTTAAGCATCTGAACCATGGCTTCCTGCTCAAATGAAGCGTCAAATGAGAATACAAGAAGCTCCTGCGGGAATAATTCCTTTAAATGCGTCAGAACCCTTGACTGAGCTCCGCAGCCTGAGCATTTCTCAGTGTTTGAATAGAAATATATGATTGAAACAACATCGCTGTTGCAAAGCTTTTCTGCTTTCTTTGCCAAAAGCCAGTATTTTAATTGCGCAAGAATATATTCTCTCTTTACCTCATCATAGCTTTCGCCTGAAACCTGCGAACTCTGTATATAGCCCTCAATCTTGTCTCCTGTGTCGCTTAATGTCTGGAGATGCGAATCCATTGCCTTTGAGACAATAAGGCACTTGTCAGCTCCTACAGACTCTTCCAAAAACAATGTCTGCAGCTGCATGCTCTCATAATCCATTTTCTGCGAAACAGCAACTCCCTGCAGTGATTCAACTCTTTTCTCAGACAGGACAACCCCAAGAAGTATTCCCATTGAGAAAAACAAGAATGTCAAAACTGCCGCAATTATCAAATTCCTTTTGCTGAGCTTTCTTTCAACCAATTCTACCATTTCTGCACCCTTCTCTTTGTCAACATCTGAAAAAATACCCATACCCACACTGACGAAGCTATGAAGCTGTACAGCAGCAGGTAAGCAGGCACTGCCAAGAGCCCGTTTTTAAGTATTTTCTCCTTTGTAAACTTGTATGCAAAGTATAAAAATGTTAGGGAACACGCCATTGCAGTCACTGCAAAGAAAACATTGGTAATATTGAAGTTAAGCATTGAAAAATTCGATATTGTAAAATAAAACCACCTCTTGAAAATAAAGATTAAATCAAAATTAATATAGCTCATGTCATAGAGCCACCTGGCAAACGGCTTTATTATCATTGTATAGCCAACAAGGATTATCATTGTTGCGGCAAGAATTCCTGAAACAAACACGTGAGGCAACTGCACCATGCCAAAATCACCGTATTTCCTGTTGAAAACAAGGCTTTTGTAATTAAACAAATTAATCATTGTTCCCTTGTACCACCTGTTTCTCTGCTTGTAAATTCCTTTCAGTGTATTGGGAACAACTGTGTAAACGCTTACGCCTAAAAGCTGGACAATCTTGTAATGATTCTTCTGCAGCCTAAGGGAAATCTCCAAGTCTTCTGTAATATTATTCTCTGCAAATCCGCCCAGTGTCCTTATGACTTCTGTCTTGTAAACACTGAAAGGCCCGGGAATGACATGAACGCAGTCCTTCTTTGCCATTATGTTTTTCATAAACAAATTAACAATGTATTCGCACCACTGCATTTTTTCAAGCATTGTCTTTGGCTTGTAGACGCGCATCAAAGGCAGTACAGCGCCCACTCTCTTGTCCTTGAAATAAGGGAGCATTTTCTTCAGGGCTTTTGATTCAATGAAAGAGTCAGCGTCAAGGCAGGTAAAGAATTCGCCTTTTGCAATCTTAAGGGCTTCGTTCATTGACTCGCCCTTGCCCTTGTTTTTTATATGATTAATCAGCTTTATTCTTGTTTCCCTGTGCTGCCAGATTACCTTTTCAACAATTTCCCTTGTCTTGTCTGTTGAGCCGTCATTTACAACTATTATCTCAAGCTTGTTTCGCGGGTAATCAAGCGCAATCGCTGAAAGAAGTGTCTGCCTTACTGTGTCTCCCTCATTAAGCACAGGCATTGTTATTGTCACTGCAGGATACTTGTCCAGCTTTTCCTTTTCCCTGTCAATGCCCTTTTCCATGAAATTCAGAAGCCAGAATATAAGAAAGAACATGGATATTACGTAAAGTATCCAAACAAAGATTATCGGATATGAAATCATTTTATGAAGAGGTTATAACTTCCCAAACCTGCACTCCCTGCTTGTTATAAATATTCTTAAATGACGACTTGCTGTATTTCAAGAGGAACAAAAGCCCTTCCTCCTGCCCGTTCCATTTCTTTTGTATCATTGCGCTGTCAAGCCAGATATAGTTTATATTATACTTGTCAATTATCTGTTTTGCTTTTTTTATGTCCCTTGTATATAACAAGTCCTGCGAATCTTTCCATCTCTTATTGACATCAGGTGCAAACCACACGTTCTCATCCATCACATTCTTCTTGCCTGCAAAGCTTATCCAGGAGCCCCTTGAATAGTCAGAGAACACAACTTCTTCAGGAAGTGTCTTGAGATAGTCCATTCCGGCTATTATGCCCTCATTAGGCTCGCTTGCTATGAATCTTTGTGTGTATGATAAGGTTGAAAAAATCAGGCCGCACGCAAGGATTAACAATACAAACCTCTGGAACACTGCGCTGTCCCATTTTGCATTATAAATGCTCAAAAATCCGTAGGCTGCAAATATTGCAATGAATATGTTGAGCAGGAATATTGCTTTTGGGAAAAACAAGCTTGTAACCAGCAATAGTGTGAATGAAAAGAATGCAAACAAATTCTTGTATTTCAATTCCCAGAAAGATATTATGCCGAAAACAGCGAGTATTAATGCAAACAAGCCAATGCCATATTCAGCTCCAAAATCTGACAAGAATGAGGATAGCATATTATTTAATCCTGAAGGCGACAAGTCAAACAACAGCATTTCAAAGCCGGAATTCAGGATTAGATAGCCGTAATATGCTGCAGACACTATAAAAGAAACAGCAAGCGATGCAATCATAAGGGGCTTTCTGTGCTTAAGCTGGAATAAGGCATAAAATAACAGCAATGCCAGTGAAAGAATTCCTATTGCCAAGTCAAAAAGAGGTATTAGCGCAAATATTGCAATTGAAATATATTTTATGAATGATTTCCTTGAGAACAGCCAGAATCCAAGCAATGAGAGCATTAATGCAAACGAAGCTGTGTTTAATGTGTTGAACATGAAGATGAAAGCAGGAGATGCTATCAAGGCAGCCAATGCAAGCCTCTTTGGCTTTATTTCAAAGTCTTTCAGCAATAACATAAGGAGAATAAAGCTTATTGCGCCTAGTATGAAAGGCATTATTGGAATTATATATTCAGGCATTAATGAAAGAGCATATCTTGCGCCAATTGGATATGCTGCAAACCTGCCTCCAAAGCTAAGGTTGTCATTCATTCCAAAATCAACAGAAGTTCTTATGAGGGAATAGGATTCTGTTCCAGGAAGCATTGAATCCTGCTGAATCATAGGTCTAATTAACATAACAAGCAAAAGCACTATTACAAGAGCAAGAGCAAGCCCGAGGCTAGCAGACAAGCTTGTAAACTTTTGCTTTTTCCCTTTCAAATTCAGGTTCAAAGCATTCTTCACTGACATATTTCAGGTCCTCCATATTGTACATTCTTCTTGTTGATTCTGATACAAGCACATAGTCAACGCCGTACTTGTGCATTAACTGCGTTGCTTTTACCAATGATTCTGTTGAAAGCATTAATTTCACATCATCATACCTGTCTGGCGCAAACATGAAAACATTGTCTGCAACTGTTTTTCTCTTTGCAATATGAGCTATCATATTTCCTTCCTCAATATTGCCAAGCACTGTTGAATCCTCAGGCGTGTTGTCCCTTATCCATTCAAGAGCCTGCATCTCTTCCTGCGAAACCCCCAACTGCATTATTTTTCTTGTGCTTGTGTAAGACGGGATTCCAAGCAAAAGAATGATTAATATTATGAATGAAACAAAGATGTATTTCTTCATTCTTGCGAACTTTGTGATTTTCACATAGGATATTGCCTTGCTTATTGAGATTGCCGATAATATTGAAAGAAGCAGGCCAAGGAATATCATTCCTGTCGTGAAATTGATTAATCTCAGGAATAATAAAAGGAAGTCTGCCAATACAAGCCCGCTTAGAAGGAATGCCGAGTCGCTTCTTTCCCATGCAATTCCAAATACAATTCCCAATGCTCCTAGTATTAAAGGAATTATTCCAATGCCGTATATCAATGAAAATACGTTAATGTTCTGGAAATACGTGCTGAACAATGCGGCAGGAACATTTTGGAGCACTGCATAAAGCCCGAACTCAAGAAATGCCTTCTTGTAAACAATAAAGCCCATCAGCAAGACAAGCATTACAAAAAACAAGACAGCTTCCCTTGCCGCTTTTTTCATTTTTATTGACTCAATGCTTAATAGAATTGCATAAAATACAAATGAGATTGCAAGAATTGCCGTAAAAGGGTGTATGATTGGCAATAAGAATGAAAGCACTATGAACCTGCCCTTGTGCGTGTCAATGTTCATAAGGCAGTAAACCTGGTAGAAAATAAGGGGGAGCAGGATTGAGTATACGGATATTGTATTCACTGTGTTTGCCACAAATATAGGAATAAAGCCGGAGATTAATGCAGCCAATAGCGGGGCTGTTGTATTATCAGTAAGCCTTTTTGCAATTGCATACACTATGAATATCATCAATGCAAAAAGTATTTCAGGCAAGAGCTTGAATACTATGAAGTCAGGCAGGAAGCTCCTGAAGCCTGCAAGAACAAGATGGAATATGTGCGAGTCAATTACGATTCTTCCGCCATAACTTAAATCATCTTTAATCATCGGCTGAATATGCTGTGAGATATAATCAGTGTGCCTCAGGTTGTAATATGCAGAATCCTCATTAAAGTAAGGAGTCTCTGATACAAACATTGTCCTGAAGAATAAGGTTAGAATAAATATAACAAAAAGGATTACATAATCCCGCTTCATGCTTTTTCATCCTCGCTCAAATCCCTGTCTTGCTCATCATCGGGATTGTCAGGATTGTCATCCGGGTCATCTTCATCATCGGGATCATCTTTGGGCTCATCAGGCTCTTCCGGCTTATCATCAGGATTATCCTCTGGCTTTTCCCTTGGGTCGTGAGGTTCCGGCTTGTCAGGCTGGATATCTTCAGGGTCAGGCTGTGTTTCATCGTCGTCATCGTCTTCTTTAGCATCTTCCTTTGCTTCATTTGAAGGCTCAGCTGCATCTGCAATATTTTCAACTGCCTCTCCCTTGTATCCTTCCAGCGAAACCTGCTCTTTCTTTTCCCCAATCTTCTCAACAGTTCCCACTTTCAGCCCAATCTCATCGCATTTGGATTTAAGCATGTCGCCTGCAATGTCAAAATAGTCATAGAACTTGGGGGCTAATTTTAATTTTCTTGTCCTTCCAAACTTCTCAGATGTTATGAAATTAGCTTCCTTAAGATTGTGAATATGGTCATAGGCGCCGTTGCCTCTTATTTTTATCAAGTCAGCTTGTAATATAGGCTGCTTGTATGCTATAATTGCTAACGTTTCTTGGGTAGGGCGGTCTAATTCTGTATTGGATAACAGCTTTGTTGAAAACTGGACATAATCCCTTCTTAATGCAATCTTGTATTTGCCTTCATTCTCTATGATTTCCAATGAGCCCTGTCTTTCATCATATGATTGTTTCAGCTTCTGGACTGCTTCTTTTACTATGCCTTCAGAGCCTATTCCTGCTGACTTTCCAATGTCATCTATTGTCATGAAGCTTCCTGTAATGAAAAGGACAGCCTCCACTCTGTTTTGCATATCGTCCATGGTATAGAAAAGGTTGTAAGGATTTTTAAGCTTATTGCTTTGAAAAAGAGAGGAATAATATATAGAATATAAGGATAAAGATAATAAAGAAAGAAATAAAAAAGAAAGCAAAGAAAGCCAGCCTCACGGCGTTAATTCCAAAGGGGCTTTACACTTGGCTTATGTCCCTTCTGCGTACGAGCCCAAATACTTCTTCTGCTCTTCTGTCAAAGTGTCCAGACGGGCGTCCATTGATTCAAGCTTGAGCATTGCAATCCTCTGGTCCTGCTCAGCAGGAATCTCATACACAGCAGGCTTCATATCCTTGTGGAACTTCACTATTTGCAATAATGCCAGCACTTGGTTTGAAAAGCTCAAGTCCATTACCTCGCTCGGATGCCCTTCTGCAGCAGACAAGTTAACCAATCTTCCCTCTGCAAGCAGATAAACATTCTTTCCGTTTGGCAAAGTATACTTAACGCAGTTGTCCCTTATTTCCTGCTTTGATTTTGCATATTCTTCCAAGGCTTTTACATCAACCTCAACATTGAAGTGCCCTGTGTTTGAAAGAATGGCTCCCTCCTTAAGATGCTCGAAATGCTTTTTCACAATAATATCCTTGCAGCCTGTTGCAGTCACAAAAACATCGCCTATTTTAACAGCATCATCCATTTTCATCACATCATAGCCTTCCATCTTTGCCTTCAAAGCCTGGATTGGGTCAACTTCAGTTATTATTACATGCGAACCCATGCCTCTTGCCCTCATTGCAAGCCCTTTTCCGCAGTGGCCGTAGCCTGCGACAACAAAATTCTTGCCAGCCAACAAAACTGAAGTGCTTCTTAAAATCCCGTCAATTGTTCCCTGCCCTGTGCCGTAAATATTGTCAAAATCCCATTTTGTTTCTGCATTATTAACCGCAATTATAGGATATTTTAATTTCCCGTCCTTTGCCATTGCTTTTAATCGATGAACGCCTGTTGTTGTCTCTTCTGTTCCGCCAATTACATCTGCCATCATTGCAGGAAAATCAGTGTGCATCCTGAAAACAACATCTCCGCCGTCATCCATTGTGAGATTAGGCTTTGTCGCGATAATCTGGTCAATGCACCAGTAGTATTCCTCGTGATTGTTTCTCCATGCATAGATTTCAACGCCCTCGTCAGCCAATGCAGCTGCAACATCATCCTGCGTGCTCAAGGGATTGCATCCTGACCAGGCAACGATTGCCCCTAATGCTTTTAATGTTCTTATGAGAACAGCTGTTTCTTTTGTAACATGAATTGCGCCTGCTATTTTTAAATCTTTTAGAGGCTTTTCCTTTTCATACTGGTGTTTCAAAGCCATGAGAACAGGCATGTGCGCCTCTGCCCACTCAACCTTCTTTTTTCCCGCGTCTTTTAATGAGATATCTTTTACTTTGTATGTCATAAATTCTTTGAATAAAATGAGGATTAATAAATGTTGTTAATTGCAGATATGAATCAGAATAAATGCCGAAGGCTGGCTATCCCAACGCTCTTGCCCTTTCCTCAAACTCAAACAAGGTGTTTACAACAAAATTATGCTTCTGAACAGCCATCCTGTCCAACAGGAATGCCTTAATCCCTGCTTTTGTCGGATTATCATAGTCGTGAGTTCTTGAATCTCCAACATGAACCATTTCATCTGTTGTTATTCCAAGCTTTTTGCATATCTCCTTGTATATCTCGGGCTCTTTCTTCATTGTTCCAAAGTCATCTGACATTGAATAAACAACTTCAAAATACTGCGCTATGTTTTCCTCTGCCAATTTCAAGTCAAGAAAATGACTTGTTGCTGCTGAGACAACTATAAGCCTGTAATCTTTTTTCAATGATTTTAAAACAGGCACTGCGTCGCGAAAATGAACCAGCTGCTTTCTTATGTTTTTTACTATATCCTGCAGGCTGCCTTCAATCTCAAATCTCTTAATCCAATATGTTGGGTCTGTCCATTGCTTTTCTCCCCGCATGCTGTCATAGGAGTTCCTTGCAAAGTCAGACGCTTCCCTGAAGGATATTCCCTTTTTCTTTGCTATTATGCTTGGAAGCTCTATGAAATAAAATGTATTGTCGAATTCGTCGTCAGAAAGGCAGCCGTCCATGTCAAAGGAGATTACCTTGATTTTTTTAGAAGCCATTTTTTGCCGTCATGCTACTTGCCTGCTTTGCTGCTTACTACCGCCTACTCACTTACAAACACGCCTTCTGCCATGAACGTGCCCTTGTCTGTCTTCAAGGTCAATAAATCCCTTGATTTCGGATTTGCCCTCACTGACTTCACAGGCGTTTCAAGAAGCCCTTCCCTCAATAGAATATCACCTGGCCTTAAGTCAATTGCTTTCTTTTTTGAAAAGTCACTCATTATAAAAGCCTGGGTTTCAGAACAGTGTATTTCTTCCTGAGTCCTTACGCTTACTATATTGCCGGACTCTTCATCAAGGATTTCAAGAACTTTTGCAGTGCACTGCTCCTTCTCTGCAAGATTCACAGCCATTACCTCATCTCCGACAACTATGTCTCCAAGGACAACAAACTGCCCGTCTGCCATTGTTATCATAGTTTCAGTGTCAAATGCCATTCTCAGTTCCTTCGAAGGTTCCCTTCGCTATTGCTCGGGAACCATATTCGTTTTTTCCTATGTATTGATGATTTATTAACCTAACGGGTACCCGCCACCTTCTACCACCCACTGCCTAACTCACTATGAAATTGAGTATCTCAAAAAAGCAGCTATTCCGCCAATCTCTTTTAATTGCACTCCTTCTGCAGTGTCTGTTGAAATAAACATTACAACTGCTCCTGAGGCTTCTGCCTTTTCCTCTATCTCATTTGAAAGGTTTTCTTCAAGCGAGTCAGACAATAATATCTTGTCAGCCGCATTTAAAGCAATTGCATTAAGAACTTCGTCCTTGCCGTAAGCAACCATGCTCGGCTTTGTCGCAAGAAATTTTAAGAATTTCTGGATAATATCCCTTTCTTCTGTGATTGCCTCTTTTGCAAGTATGTCCTGGCTTTTCTCAACAATCTCCCTTAATCCTGTGTCATCTGTATAGCCGACATCCTGCGTGCCTATGACTTTCATTTTTATCTGATTATTCAGGTAAGGCTCGTTAAGGAAATCCTCTTTTGTAGTTCCCGGCCCCCCTATTAAAATTCCTTTCAGGTTTTTCATTTCAAGGAAATAGTCCTGCATCAAAGCAGCAATTCTCTTGAAGAATTCCTTTGCAGCCTCTTCCCTTAAACGTGAAAACCTCTGCGCAGACTGTCCGCCTGCCCTTGTTTTTCCCGGTACTCCCGAGGTAATATTATCCAAGCTTATTATCTGGGTTCCTTTCAACAATCCTATTGTGCATTCTCTCCTGTCAAGAGCCACTAAGCCAAAAACATCCTTGAATTCCATCATTTCTTTCAAGAGATCCAATTGAAATGTCTGCTCGCATCGATACAATCTTGCATTAACTGCAACAGGAGGCTCAATTGCCCAAACCTGGATGTCAGGCTTTCCTTCCCTGTCTGATGCATCTCCCGAGAATACAGCCAATCCGTTTGGAGGCGTGCATTTGTATAACCTGAGATGCCTCACCATTCTTTCCAAAGAATCAGTGACGTGAGTTCTTGTTGTTTTATCTTTTATGTTTGAAGCTGTTCCCTGCTCCTGCAATATATGGCCTATTATCTTGTTTAAGTCATATCCAGCCGGAATGTAAACTGATACAAGCTCAGTGTGCCTTCCGCGTATTTTCTCAAGAGTCCTTATGAACTTCTTGAGCTTGTGCTTTTCCAGTGATGTTAGTGCTGACATGTGTCTCCGTATAAGAGCATTAAATTGCTATAACCTACAAGGTTAATGCTAATTCCTTGCCAAATTCTGCCTTAATTATGTTGTGTGTAGAAGTTAAATCCTTTTCTATTGCCTTGAACACTTCAGGAATCACTGCCTTCTTCACTTCTGCCTTCAGGCTTACTGCCTTGTCCCGCTTTGCTTTCCATATTGCGCTGTCAAGCTCAAGCAATTGCTCTGTGGTAAAAGCAGTCTTGTGCCTCTCTCCTACCTTGGGAAACTCTTCAAAATGCACGTCTTTCCCAAATATGTCCATTGAAAGCTTATAGCAAAGCATTGGCATAATGGGAGAAAGCAATTGAAGTATTGTTTCAAGGCAATGATATAATGTAGTGATAGCGCCCTGCTGCTCTTCAGGAGAATATCTTCCTTCCTGATTATAAGCACGATTTTTAACCAATTCCATATAGTGAGAAGCAAATGTTTCCCAGATGAAATGTTTTAATTGTATTGCGGGCTCGTGGAAATTATAATTGTCATAGCTTTCATTAGCAAGCTCAACCATCTTATTTAATTCTTCAAGAATCCACTTGTCCAGCTCCTGCGCTTTTGGCTTTACTTTCTTGTCCATCTCAAACATTGAAATAAACTTTGCAACATTCCACAGCTTTACAATTGTCTTTCCTGCTCCGTCAATCCTTTCAAAAGAGCAGCGGAAATCATCTCTTTCCAAATTGCCTTCAACAGCAGCCCATAATCTGAACGGCTCTGCGCCAAACTTTGCAAGAACATCTTTTGGATCAATGCCATTGCCCATTGACTTTGACATTTTCTTGCCTTTCTCATCAACAATATGATAGTTAATCCAAGCATCCTTGAATATGCACTTGCCTGTCAATAAATAGCATTTCAATAAAGTGTAATAAAGCCAGGTCCTGATAATCTCTTTCCCCTGCGGCCTTAATGAGCAAGGGCTGTTCTTTTCAAAGAATTTTTCATCTCTTGAGTACTTCAGTATATATAGTGGGGATATTGATGAGTCAAACCACGTGTCAAAGACTCTTTCATCGCCCCTGAACTCAGTTGAGCCGCACTTGGGGCACTTTGAAACAGGCGGATTCTCCTTCCAGGGCTTGTAATACTTGCCTTTAGCAGGAACAATAACTTCATTGCACTTCTTGCAGTACCATAAAGGAACTTCTGTTGCATAATACCTTCTTCTTGTAATAGGCCAGTCAATTGAGACAGCGTCAATCCAATCCAGCATTATTTTTCTTGAATCAGGAGCATAGAAATTAACCTTGTTAGCCAATTCCCTCATCTTATCCTTGGAATCAAGCTGTTTCACATAATACTCCCTCATTGCAATGAATTCAATCTCATGCTTGCTTCTGTCGCATATTGGAGTCTTATGCGTGATAGGAGTTTGCTTTACAAGCAATTCAGATTCTTTCAGCTTTTCAATCATTGCTTTTCTTGCTTCCTTCACTTTCAATCCTTTCAAAAATCCGGCATGCTCGTTCATTGTGCCGTCCTTGTTGATTGCAATAACAGGAGTAAGCCCCATTTCCCTGAAGAATCTTATATCAGACAAGTCGCCTGCAGAGCACATCATTGCCAAGCCTGTTCCCTTGTCAATATCAGCAAGAGGATGGGCTTTTATCGGTATTTCCTTGTTGAACAAAGGAGTGATTGCGTGCTTGCCATCAAGCTTCTTGTACCTGTCATCTTCAGGATTAAATATTACCATGCCGCAAGTGCATACCAATTCAGGGCGTGTAGTGCCTATGGTTATTTTCTCGCCTGTTTCCTTTACTGTGAATATGATATCATTGAATGTCGAGGCAATTTCAGCGTATGAAACCTCAGCATCAGCTAAAGTGGTTTGACAGCCGGGGCAGAAGTTGTTTACCCTC
>JBAZYQ010000002.1:0-13183 GCA_041659245.1 Candidatus Nanoarchaeia archaeon | reverse complement strand
AAGTTTCCTGAGTTAATTGCCTGTAATCATCAGAATCAGTGTGATACACGTTTCCTATTTCCTTTCCCAATTCCCAGGAATTAAACCCAATGCCTAATCGCAAAAATGAATCAGTTGATTCCAGGCTGCTTTCTTCCAAAACCTTTCTGCAGTATTCTATGAAAGTCTCCCTTGGAGTGTGTATGAGCTTTACATTGAATTTCTTCTCAGCAGCCATCTCAATAGGCAATCCGTTCCTGTCCAATCCTAATGGGAATAAGACATTAAATCCCTTCATTCTCTTGTATCTTGCAAACATGTCCATAAGAACATAGGTTGTTGCCTGGCCAATGTGAACAGGAGTATTGACATAAGGAGGAGGAGTGTCTATTGAATAAACTGGCTTTTTTGAGGATTTGTCAAACTTGTAAAGCTTGTCAGCTTTCCATTTGGAATATGCTTCTTTCTCAAGCTCCTGGTTCCATGCTTTTTCCTTTATTTTAGCCTCTGGCATGGGAATGAAGGGAGAAAGGTATCTATAAAAAGGTTTCGTCGTGAAAAAGTAAAGAAAGGAGGCAACTTATACTCAGCGCCTTCTCATGAATTTCTCAAGAACTCTGTCCCTAATGCGCTTTACGCGCAGGAAATTTTCACCATCTGCCTTCTGCAGGATATTGCTTCTGCCTGCAGGAACGCTTTTTTTCAGAACTTTCAGTGCATCTTCATTATGTGCGCGGAATGTGCAGTCCTTTGCCATGTAAAATCCTGACTTAACACTGCCCCTAAATTCATATAAGCCTGATACAGAATATTCGGCAGCGCCGTAGCCTGCATCGCCCCTTACGTCCAAACGGCTGTGGTTTGAGCATCTTGCAAGGTTGTTCCCAACATTGCCATGAATGGTTGCATAGCACCCGCATGAGCCTGTAAAACAATTATCCCCTATTGAGCCTATTACTTCAACAATAATCATTGGATAGCAAAAGCCGTTTCCATTCTGAACCGAGCCGCGCAAGTTTTGGCCAAGACAGTTAATATTCATCCTTCCTGTTTCAAGAACAAAAAAATGATTTCCTGCATTGAAACTGTTCTGAATCAGCTTTGACACATACTTGCCTGTTATTTCATTATAGCAGCATTGCCCAAAATTAAAATCCCTTGTTTTTTGCAGAAATTCATTTATTTCATCAGGGTTTAAAACAAAATCAATAGTATTATGACAAGCGCCCATTCCTGAATTATCTACATCGAATACATTCTTATCATCAAGAAAATATTCATACTTCCCAAGCGCCTGCTCTAGCCCCATGGCAAGAAAGTATGAATTAGTTGCTTAAATAAGTTTCGCCGTGGAAAGCGGCTTAAACCCAGATAGGTTTATATCCCTTAATGCATTTCCCGTTAAGTAGATGCTTAAAACACACTACAATATACCCAGGGGAAGCGTTGAAAAAGTTCTTGAAGGCATAATAAGCCATCTTACGCCAAAAAATCCCGGCAATGAATATTCAGGCATTGCAAACAGGATTCTAGAAGATGCAAGAAACGTGCTTGCAAACAACGGGCTGGAAAGAAAAATGGTATGGCTTGACTGGGTGAAAGCAGACATTGCCGCAGCAGGGCTTGGGCTTTTTGGAACAATTGCAAAAGAAGACATTAAAGCGCTTAAAAACACAAGGTACATTCCGCCTTCATCGCGAATAACACAGACAAAATATTTGCTTACACTCTATGGCAGCGAGCTGAACGGAGGAGAATATCCTCTCTCTGCCTTAATAGCAGAGGATTCAAGGCACTGCACAAAGGACAGCGCGCTGAATATGTTTGCAGAATTTGCAAAGAGAGACGGGTTCAAATTTGCAACCAGGATTATGGAAGAGCTTCAGGACAACAGAAAAATTCCATACTCATTTAATATCCCGCTTTCAGAAGAAAATCTGGCAGAAAAGCTTAAGCAGGAAAAAGAAAGAATTTATTCAGACGAGTTCGCAACAGACATCCAGATGGCAAGATTTTTCTGGGATTTTATAGGAATGGGAATTAAGAAAGCAGGATACACGCCTGAATTTATGGAGGGAAAAATCATGAGCTTCAGGCAGCCTGAGCTTGACAATAAGATTGAGCTTATTGCCGCATATCCTACAGTGCCTGCAGAGATGATAATTGGAAACATAATGCATGGCATGGTTAACCCGATGATAAAAGCAAGGACTATAATTGCCCTGAGGAGCGCAAAGGATATGCCAATACCAAGCATGGAAGATTTGCTTAAAATCACATAAGCCGCCTTCTTTTTGCTTTGATTTACGCAATATTTATATACACCTATTAGAGAACTATGCACTATGGCGCACATCGGGTTTTCAACAGGGGCAATGCACATGTCCTACTTTCCGCTTGAGGAAAAGATAAAGCTGTTCAGGGCAGTCGGATGCAATGCAGTTGAATTAAGCTTTGGCACCCTGGGAGTTCTAAGGGAATTCAATATCACGGATGGATTGCTTGAAACCCTTTCAAAATATGAGCTTGTCACAATACACGCGCCGTGGGCAGAAGGAATGAGATATGACAAGAATTCCACTTTGGCAATCAATAAGCTAAAAGAAATATGCTCTGTTCAGAAGATATACGGCATTGTATTGCATCCAAACACAGTAGATGATTATACTTTAATAGAAAAGTCAGGGCTTCCTTTCCTTATCGAGAACATGGACAACAGGGCAAGGTGCGGGACGCATCCAAGCGAGTTTGAAAAGATGAAGCAGGATTACAATTTCGGCTTTGTTCTTGACTTGCAGCACGCATACATGCACGATCCCACAATGCAGATTGCAATGGAATTAATGGAGGCAATGGAGGGAAGGATAAAAGAATTTCACGTGAGCGGCGAGCTGAAAGGAAAGCCCCATTCGCTTTTGCATCATTCTGACAACAGCAAAATAATAATAGGGATGCTGAGAAGTGACATACCAATAATACTTGAAGGCAATGATGACAACACTCCAAATGAAATAAAAGAAGAAGTTGATGTTGTAAAAAGAATTTTGAATGTGTAAGAGAGATTATAGGATAAAATGGCAGACAATGAAGCAAAAATACAGGAAATGAAGGACATCGTGTCTGCTTTTGCAAAAGAAAGGGACTGGGAGCAGTTTCATAACCCGAAAGACCTGGGAGTTGCGCTTGGAATTGAAGTTTCAGAGCTTATGGAACATTTCAGGTTCAAGAGCAATGAGGAGATTGAAGATTTATTCAAGGACGCAGAGAAAAAGAAAGAGGTTGCCTATGAGCTTGCTGATATTTTTCACATGATTCTCAGGATTTCAGAGGTTTGCAAGATTGACTTGTCAGAAGCATTAAAAGAAAAGATGGTTGAGGCACGAAAAAAATATCCTGTTGAATTAGTCAAGGGAAAGCCGCACAAGTACACGCATTACAAGTGATTATAGCTTCAGCCACGGCGGAATTCCCGTGCTTCCATATGTGCTGTCCACAAACCTTGCTCTTGCATTTTGTATGATTTCTATCTCGTCATTTGTAAAGCAGTAATCGCAATATGAAAAATTATATTCAGTAGCCATTATGTCCCTTGAAAAAAGGCAA
This sequence comes from Candidatus Nanoarchaeia archaeon, assembly GCA_041659245.1. GTDB lineage: Archaea > Nanobdellota > Nanobdellia > SCGC-AAA011-G17 > GW2011-AR17 > UBA9640. The sequence continues at coordinate 9,601 of JBAZYQ010000002.1, read as the reverse complement.
AACGGGTCAATGTATTCATCAAGAACAGTGTTCTCTTCAGTATGCTCTATTCCAAACAAATGCCCCATTTCATGCGCAAATACAGCCTCATTGATTTTGTCATTGTTTGTAAGCCCTATAATCGCATTATTGCCGGGGCATTCTGCGCGCCCCAGTGCTTTTGGATTCTCATCAACTGCTGTGAAAAGTATTGAAAAATTCACATTGAAATCTTCAGGCTGCATTACTGTGCCATTCTCAAATTCATAATTTGGCGCCACAGTGCCGCTCACATTCATAAACTTAAAGCCAAATCCCATTCTTTCGTATATGTGAAGCCCGTCCAAAGCCATTTCAACCCTTCTTGCCCATTCATCATTGTCATTTGGATTTGCTGCATCATCAAAAAAATATTTTACCTCAGGGTCAATGAAAAGGTTTACAGTAATGTTTGTGCATCCGATTGTGCTGCTTTCCAATACCCTTTGCTCCAGTGCATCCTTTTCCTGAAAAAATTCAGTGTAAAAGCCTGGCTCAAATCTTGACAAAACATCTTCGCTGAATGTGGGATGATTATTATGCCCCTCGCAAAGCCCGGCTGCCTGTTCGCTCTCAACATCAAGCCTGTGCTTGGTGCCAAGATACATGTATCCTGCATAAGCCAATGAGGCTAATCCTGCATATAAAATTCCTCTGGCTATCTTTTCCCTGAGTGATTTCATTTTTTTCACTTGTTTGCCATTATCTCAACAACATCGCAGTGCTTCAGCTTATGCTCTCTTCCGACGGGCATCTTTGTCTTGACATCAATTGCTTTTATGAAATTCTTCCCAAAGTCAGTGTGCAATTTGAATGCAAAGTCCAATGCAGTTGAGTCAGGGGGCATTAAAAAGCAGTCAGGAAGCACATTGCCGTCCTTGTCTGCCAGCTTATTAACTCCGCCAGGATAGATGGCAATATATTTCAATAAATCAAATACAGCATGGTTGATTATCTGCTGCACTCCTGTCGAGCCGCAGGTGTCCAAAACATTCTTTTGTATGAAATCCAGGGCTTTTTTCTGCTGCTCTGACAATTGCCCCTTGATTTCAAACTTGTTTGAGCCTGGCTCGTATTCAATAAGCCCTTTTTTAGCAGCTTCCCTTAATGCAAGCTCATAGTCAGCTGAGCAGCCGATTATAACCAATTCAGGAAACTCTTCCTGCAGTTTTTTAATATTCTCCCTTGCAATAGGAATGTCCATCTTGTTTGCGGCAATAACCATCGGCTTGCTTTTTCTTCTAAGATAAGACGCAATTCCTAAGAGTGTTGCATTGTCCCACAATAAGACATCTTCAGGAAGCCCTTTTATTGCATCCTTCACCATTGATTCAGTAACCCTCAATCCTGACAGCTGCTTTGCAATTGCCTTGAAAGCCTCTTTTCCTTCCTGCTTTATTGTCCTTGCAAACTTTTCCCAGCCTTTCATCATGATTTTATAATACCACATGTCAAGCTCGCGTTCCAAAAACCTTATGTCATCAGCCGGATTGAATGTCCCGGGATTTGAAGGCTCGCCTTTCTCGTTTGTTGCGCCTGCCGCATCTATGACATTGATTAATGCGTTTGCTTCGTTTAAATCGTCAAGAAACTGGTTGCCCAAGCCAGAGCCTTCTGAAGCTCCCGGCACCAAGCCTGCTACATCAATCACATCAACAGGCACAAACCTGTGATGGTTTATGCAGGCTCCAAACCTTGGATTGCACTGGGTTTTAAAAAACGTGTCAACGCAGTCTATTTTTGCATAGCCAACACCGTGGTTCGGCTTTATTGTTGCAAACGGATAGTTTGCTATTAAAATGTCTGACATTGTTAGAGCCTTGAAGAAAGTGCTCTTTCCAACGTTTGCCTTGCCTACTATGCCTACTAACATGCAAGGTATGGAGAAAAGAGAAGTTTATAAATATAGCTGAAAAGTAGCCAATAAACCACTAAAGAAAGCCCCTATGATATCTTCTTTGCTATGAAGTCAAGAGCCTTGCCGAATGGCGATATTTTCCTCAGCTTTTCAACAACTTCAGGCAGGACTTCCAAGGCATAATCAATCTCTTCCTCTGTGGTAAAGCGGCTTAGTGTCAGCCTTAATGAGCCGTTTGCATCTTCATGGGAAACTCCGATTGCCAATAATACATAGCTTGGCTCCAATTCCTTTGCAGAGCAGGCAGAGCCTGTTGATGAGCAGATAAGTTTCTGGTCCAATAAAGCGCCGATTGCCTCTCCTTCAATTGCCTTGAAGCAGACATTCACATTATTGCATAATCTTTTGCTTCCTTTTGCGCCGTTCAGGGTTGTTCCTGGGATTTCAAGAATGCCCTTGATTAGCTTGTCTCTCAAATGAGACATGTGCTCAATATGTTTTTTATTGGTTAACTTCACTGTCTCTGCAAAGCCAACAATGCCGGGAACATTTTCAGTTCCTGAGCGAATATTTCTTTCCTGCCCTCCGCCGTGCTGCCATGGCTTTATCTTAACGCCGTTTCTTATGAACAAGGCGCCAACACCTTTCGGGCCGTGGATTTTATGAGCATTCAAGGACATCAAGTCAATATTCTGCTTTTTAACATCAATCTCTGTCTTTGTATAGCTCTGGCACGCGTCTGTATGAAAATACACATTATGCTTTCTGCAGATTTTTCCCAATGCTTCCAAATCCATTATTGTGCCAATCTCATTATTCCCGTGAATTGCAGAGAACAAAATTGTTTCTTTTGTAATGGCTTTCTCTAATGCGTCTGTATTCACAAAGCCTTCAGAATCAACATCAAGATAAGTTATCTTGAATCCCTGCTCTTCAAGCCATTTGCAGGATTTCAAAATGCACTTGTGCTCGACTTTTGTTGTTATAATATGATTCCCTTTGTCTTTATTTGTGAATGCAATTGATTTCAGTGCAAAATTATTTGACTCTGTGCCGCCTGAAGTGAATATTATTTCATCAGGTGATGCGTTTATTGACTTTGCAATAACCCTTCTTGCGTTTTCAACAGCTTCCCTTGCTGCATTGCCGAAAGAGTGTATTGAAGACGGGTTGCCGTAGTACTTTGTGAAGTAAGGCTGCATTGCCTCTGCCACTTTGGGATCAACCATTGTGGTTGCGCCGTTGTCCAGATATACTTCCCTGAATCTCATACCATTAGGATTTGCATTATCCTCTTATAAATGTTGTGCAAGGAAAAGTTTGGCATGCCCAAGGAAGCTTTAAATATCCAAAAGCCAGTTATAATTCTATGAATAAAAGAGGGATATCTCCGCTTATTGCAACAGTGCTCCTGATATGCATGGTTGTGCTTATTGCAGTAGTTATATTGGCGTGGAGCGGCACATTCACAAGAGGGCTTTTGAAGCACGCTGATGAAACAAGCGAGAAAATGACTGCATGTGAATCAGAGACAAGCCTTAATATCAAATATGCCTGCGCAAACGACAATAATATGACAATCATGGTTGAAAGCCTTGGCTCAAAGCCAGTCACAGGGCTGATAATAAGGGTTCTTGGAAGCTCAGGCGGGTATCAGAAAGATGTTGAAACAGAGCTTAATATTGCTGACTTGAAGAGATTTGACATTGAAAAGCAGGATGTCGGGACTATAAGCAAGATTGAGATTCTTCCAAAAGTAAATATACAAGGCAAGATAGAGATTTGCGGAGTAAAGGATTCTGAGACAAATATTGTTGAATGCTAGATTCTTCTCATTAATTCCTTGTCTGTCAATGATTTTAATTCTATTGAGATTGCCATTTCATTGACTCTTATGTAATTGGGACACAATATATAGGGATACCTGTGGAGCATGCAGTACTTGATTATGTCAGGGTTAAACTTTGCAACAACATTCAGGCCTTCGCTTTCCCTATGGAAAACATCATAGTCCTTTAGCTCTTTTTTCACGCTTTCAGCAAGAGACATTATTAATTTTAATCTTGTTGAGCTTAATTTTTTCTCCAATTGCTGGTATAATGCAGGATGGACTTTAATTATTGAGAACGCGTCCTTTACCAAGTCAAAGTACTCAGGCTTTGCAGTTGAAATAAAGCCACCATAGCCCACATTAACAGAGCTTCCTTCTGAGAAGCTTCCAACAATTATATCAGAATATTTTCCGTTGCATAATTTTGAATTGCCCAAAGCTCCTGACGCATCTTCAATTGTAAGGCAGTTGTTGTCCTTGCATATGCTTGAAAGCTTTTTCAGCGGCTGCTCTGCAAAATAGCCTGCAAATGAAGTGAAAAGAAATGCCGAGCAGTCCTTTGACTTGTCTTTTAGGTCCTTTAAGTCAATTACGCCGCGATGAGTCTTTACCTCAAGTGTTTTCATGCCAAACATCCTGGGATAATTCTTAAAAGAAGTCCAGCCGCCCTGGTCTGGAATCAATATTGTGTTCTTGCCGCCCATCTTGCTTATTATTGCCAAAGCAAGGAAAATTGAGGCATTGCACCTGTCAGTAACCCTGACTGCATCATGCCTTGTCATGCTCTGAAGCTTTTCAATGATATATCTCGGCTGTTCTTCCATCTTGGGATTTAAAGGGCGTGATGTTTTATAAAGCTATTGATGATTTGCTTTTTTCCCTTACCAAAACCCTTATTAATGTTCATAGCCAATAATTACATATGGTTTTAGAAGACCTCCTCACACCTGAAGGAGCAGAAAGAAAGCCCTGGCACATGCTGCCATTGGGGGCTTTGTACGCTTCTATTGGCGTATTTCTCGCATTATGGATATTCAGGGAGCAGGCAAGCCTGATTGTTGTTTTTCTTACAGTAATGGCGTGCATTCCGTTGCTTTACAAGATAATCAAGTTTGAGGAAGACAAGGAAACAAAGATTGACAAGGAAATGGGAATACTAAGGGAACACAGGAAAGCGCTGCTTGCATTCATTTATTTGTTCATGGGCTTTGTTCTTGCATATTCAGTATGGTTCATTGCTTTGCCGGCAGATTATGTAAAAGACCTTTTTTCAACACAGATGTTCACAATCAGCTCAATAAACAATCAGGTTACTGCAAATGCTGTTTCAGGCAGCATGCTTACCGGAAATATTGCAGGAATGGGATTGCTGTGGAGCATAATCGCAAACAACCTCAAGGTATTGTTTTTCTGCGTGTTTTTCTCCTTCTTCTACGGCGCAGGGGCAATATTCATATTAGCCTGGAATGCATCTGTAATTTCAGCTGCAATAGGCTCTTTTGTAAGGTCAAACATTGAAAAATTAGCAGTTGCTGAGGGCTTTATGAGGGTGGTTACATATACTCACATGTATGCAATCGGCATGACAAGGTACATGACGCACGGAATTTTTGAGATTCTTGCTTATTTCATTGGCGGGCTTGCAGGCGGGCTTATATCTGTTGCAATAATAAGGCACAGGATGGGGGAAAGCATGTTCAACAAGGTAATGATGGACGCCCTGGATTTGATTGTCCTTGCAATTATATGCACATTGTTTGCAGGCATTATAGAAGTTTATGTGACGCCGCTGATTGTGTAAAGAAAGCCAGCCTCCGGCATTATTAATTTTATTTATTTTAATTTACAAAATTTAAATGCTTGAAGTTAAGTCACCATACGATACAAAATGCCTTAAATCCCACCAAAGATTTTTTGCCAGGTTAGCACCATTTTGGCTTCCTAATGCTTTTGTTATATTCTTGCGAAAAAGCTGTTCTGATTTGGATTTTGCTTCTTGAACAGTATTGCCTTTTATCAATGAGTCAATAAATAAGTTTGAGGGTTCAAAGAATAACATTGCTTTATCATCATTAAGCGGTCTGCTAATCATAGAAGGCGTATAACTGAATATGAAGTCGTCATCGTAGCCGGTATAACTTTTAGCGCCTGAAGACACAGCTTTAACACCCAGTTCTTTTGCTGACCTGCAAGATAAAGCATAAACTATTCTTGATTTCATCAATTTATCATTAGTTCCGCCAATAAGCAAGGGCTTATTCTGGTGCCCGGTTACAAGATTGTCATCACCATGCCCGTTAAGCATTACAAGGCAAGGATTGTTCTTTGTTATCCTGCTTTCAAACTCTTTTTGCACAGCCATTTCCCTGTTTAAGTCTATAACATTAAAACCATGGATTTCAGCACAGCCTATCACTTTTTTAGCCCAATTTGACAAATAATGCGTAGTATCGTCGTGCTCAGGCCTTGTAATCAAGAAATTCATTTTAAGCAATTATGCCCTCTTTCATGGCACGCAAAAATTCCATCTCAACTTCAATAATCTTTTTTCCTATGCTTGAGCCTTTTTTCACTTCGCTTATTAACTCTTCCTTGTTAAATTCTCCTGCTGAGCCTATGGAAACCTTCTCATCTGAAGGCATAGTTTCAAGCCTTGCTATTACAAGCTCTTTTATTTCCTTTTCAGTGCCGCTCATATTATCTTCATCTCCTCAAGCCTTTTTAGTATAATTGGGGATTTCTTGGTATTATTAAATATTTCTATATATGCGGCATTCCACGTCATGGGCTCTTTATCAAGGACGATTATAATTTCCTTTCTTAATGCCAAAGGCAAATCAGCATAAATCTTCAAGAAACGCTCCCTAATCCCTTTTTCCATAGCCTATATTAGGTATAAATCGGATTTAAAGGTTTCGGAACGCTTAAATTAATTCGCACAATAAATATATAAGCCACCACTCCATCTCCCCTTTCATGAAGTTCGCCCACATCGCAGACTGCCATATTGGCGGATGGACAGAGCCGAAGATGAAGCAGCTTGGGATAGATGCTTTTAACAAGGCTGTTGAAATTTGCATTTCTGAGAAAGTTGATTTTGTTTTGATAGCAGGAGACTTGTTCAACACTGCAATACCGCAGATTGAATTGATAAGGGACACTGTTTCCGCGTTAAAGAAATTAAAGGACAATAATATAAAAGTTTATACAATAGCAGGCTCGCATGACTTCTCGCCTTCAGGCAAGACAATGCTTGAAGTGCTTGAGAAAGCAGGACTGACAAGGGATGTTTTCAGGGTTGAGAACAACAAGCTTATGATTACAATGCACGGAAGCGCAAAAATCACAGGAATGCTGGGGAGAAAAGGGGGATTGGAGTCAGAGGATTACAAGAACATACAGACAAGCCATCTTTCAAATGAAATGGGATACAAGATATTCATGTTCCATTCTGCGATTGATGAATTAAAGCCAAATGGAATGGAAGACATGGATTCAATGCCGGCGTCAATGCTTCCCGAGGGATTTGATTATTATGCAGGCGGGCACGTCCACGCTTTATTGGAGATGAAATACGGCAAGGGCGTAATAACATTCCCAAGCGCATTGTTCCCGAATAATTTCAAGGAGCTTGAAGAGCAGGGCTGCGGGGGCTTTTTCATTGTTGACGAGAAGGGCTACAAAAGAGTTGAGCTTAAGATGAAAGATGTTGTTGCTTTGAATTTCAAGGCTGACAACAAGACAGCGATGCAGCTTCAGGATGAGATAAAAGAGAAAGCAGTTTCCACTGATTCAAAAGACAAGATCGTATTATTGAGGGTTGCAGGCACTTTATCCTCAGGAAAGCCGTCTGACATTAATTTCAAGCAGATATTTGAGAATTTCAGCGAATCATATTTTGCAATGAAGAACACGTCGGGGCTTTCAAGCGCCGAGTACACAGAAGCAGTAATAGACGCGAAAGTGACTGCTGATGAAATACTTAAAGAGCAGAGAAGCGAACTCAGCCTGTTTGAAAAAGAGGAAGACGCAGTAAGATTGCTCTTGTCTGCATTGAATATTGAAAAAGCAGAAGGTGAAAAGGCAAATGATTTTGAGAAAAGGGTTGTTGCAGAAGCTTCCTCAGCCCTGAACATTTCTATTTAATCTTCTGATGCAGTCTGACTTTGCAAATTCAAACTCATTGCAGTCAAAGCACCCATAGCCTTCATAATATGCCTTGCTTCCGCAGTCGCAGGTTTCTGAAACTTCAAGCCCTTGTTCAGTCACAAGCCAATTGCCGCCTGTTGATTCGCAGAAATATTTTGAATCCCTTGAGCAGCCGCCATATGCGTCCTTTAATGACTCAAGCTGGTCTGTGACAAGAACAGGCTTGCAGCCCCTTGTTATTGCGCACTCTGCTTTCGGGACAATGCTGCAGTCAATGTTATTCTCAGAATGCACTGCAAGCTCAACCTTCAGAGTGCAGTCAGCCAATTCTGATTCCATTGAAATTTCATTGCATATTCCAAGTGATTTTGACGCGATTGCAAGCTGCTTAAAGCAGATGTCCCTGTTTATGTCAATTTCAATAGAATTTGCGCACAACTGCCAGTCTTTTTGCTTTAATGCAAAAAACATAACGCACTTGTCTTTTATGTTTTTTGAGCTTATGTTTAGGCAATTTCCAATATTATTTAATTTCCAGGCAATCTCGCGCATGCAGTTGTCCTTTATTCCTAAGTCAATAATGTCATAGCATTGGGATATGTCATTGTATTTCAGCGCCAGGTCGTTGCTTAATGCATCCATGACAAGTATCTTGCAGGACGACTGCAAATCAAGCACGAGCTTTGAGCACAGTGAAATATCCCTATTTTTTACAGCGTCTGTGAAAAAGGAAATTTCATTTGATGAAGTTGCCGAAATGCAGCATTTCATTTCGCCGCAGCTGCCTGCCTGCTTTTCGCCTATTGCGCACATTGACTTGCATGTTCCCCCAAGCTGGGGGCAGGGAATCTCTTTTGTGTCTGAGAAGTATAATACGGCATAGCCTGCAACAATGAATATGGTTGCCAGCAGGAGTATTATCGTGCTTTTTGCCTTGTGGTGCATGTCTTATAAGCGTGTTTTTGGCTATTTTAATGTTTGCAAGGCAAAAGTATAAAAAGTGACAGGGGATTTCAGCCTTAGAAACATTTTTGGAGGTAAATCAGATGAAGGCAAGAACATTAGGAATCATCGCTGCTGCGGGATTGGCGGCTTTAGTTGGATGCAAAGAGAAGGCAGACGCCAGGGAATGGCAAGGCACAGTGGATGTTTTCGCCCCTGCCTGTAATAATAATCCCTTTGTACATTTTAAATTAGACAAAGAGAATGGAGATGTTAGCTATAGTATAAGATGTGGCGACTATGCATTTTTCCATGAACTTTTTCCAAAAACAGAAGAGACAAGTTGCAGAGACACTCTTCGGTCTGATATTACATTATCAATGATGACTGACGAATATTGTGATGGTAATGGTTTTGATACATGGTCAGCAGGAATGGACCCTAACGTATACACCCACGAAACAGCATCGCCAAGCCTATATGACGATTATGACGAGGGTATTACCACAATAGGCAAAGAAGAAATTGAAGCGAAATTTCTTCGTTGGATTTTAAATTATTAAGTTTTAAAATTATTTTCTTCTTTTAATTTATTTTAATTCTCTTAATTAATGCCGAAGGCTGGCCTTTTTTGCCCACTACAGGCTACGTGCTACCTTCTACAAGCTACATTCTACAGTCTACGTACTAACATTTATATATTTACAGAAAATATGACGCAGTATGATTGTAAAAAGGGTGGTTTTGGACAACATAAGGAGCTATGTGCATGAGCAGATTGATTTCCCATCAGGAAGCATTCT
>JBAZYQ010000001.1:0-71541 GCA_041659245.1 Candidatus Nanoarchaeia archaeon | reverse complement strand
GGCCGCATAGCAGCCTCAACAATAAACCTCCAGCAGAGGTTTATTTCGCGTTTGCCAACCTCTTTTGATGCTGGTGACATATGTCACCAGAGAATACACGGAATTATTTATAGAATTATTAAAGAATGCATAAAAGAAAAAAATAGTTGGGGCTTTTACTGGTTTATTAGTTCTTCAATTCTTGCGCAATTCTCTTGCATTGAATATATTCCCTTGTTGCCAAGCACATCTTCTGCAACAAGCTCTACTCCTGTAATAACAACATCCCTCATGCAGAGGCTTGTTTGAGCATGATATTTGAATTCCTTAGAATCAGCAGCCTGCAATGCATTCTGCCTGTTCTTGTCCTCGCATACAATATTTTCATATGCGCTTGAAATCTTGTTGTCTGATTTTATGTTCATGTCAGCGTATATGTCAAGGCATGTAACTCTTATAGGATCTTCTGTGACGTGGCTGCAATAAACTGCTTCGCCTTCAAACACAAAACCTGAAGTTGTTTCCTGAGCAGTGTCTGCGTCAGTGTCAGCAGAGACATAATCATCGCCGCATGAAAAAGCCATTAACGCCGCTGCGCTTAGTATTGCTGTTAGTGTTTTCATTTTATTCACCATGATTTAAGATCGCCCAGCATTAAGCCGTCAACAATCAGCCACAGCCCCTTTACTACATCTTTCTTAAAAACGCCTTTCTTTACTTCCATGGAAGAATACTTGCACCACATCTTAACAGCTTGCCCTGTTTCAGAGCTTGCCTTTGCTATCATTGCTTCAAAAGAAGATTCGCCATTAAAAGGAACCATCTCACCATTTGTTCGCTGAAGAATCCCATTGTACCATCCACCATATTGCATAGAAGTTGGTGGAACATAAATTACGCCCCTGCAAACTCCTTCAAGCTCCAGATTCCATCCCACTTGGCTATTGCCTATGACTTTTTCATCGTTTGATAATTTCACGTATTCTGTCATTTTTCTTTCTCCCTACTTCCTACATACTTCGTTAATACCTCGGCCTTGTCCCTGCCACAACTGCGATTATCAATGCAAGAGCCAAAACTCCCACTAACGCAAGAAGAATGTTCCTCTTGTTTGTGCTGTTAAGAACAGAATTAACCCTGTCAACAGAGCTTTCTTCTTCAGGAACAACATTTGAAACAGTAACGCCATAAGTGTCCTGCTTTATCACAGTGTTTCCTTCCTTAACCTTAATAGTAATCTGCTGAATCCCGTCTTTCTCAGGCAATATGCTTACCCTGAATTCGCTTGCATCTCCTGCAGCCAATTCCAATGAAGCAGGAAACACTTCTGCCTTGCCCCAGTCAAATGGAGTAACCTCAACAGTGTAAGTTTTCTTAACATCGCCAATATTTGCAACAGCTATCCTGTAAGTTCCGACAGAACCGACAACAAAGCTTTGCTGCCTTGAGACAGCTGTAACTGATTCCTTGGCCAATTCAGAAGCATATTCATCATTTGCATCCTTGCCCTTCACGTAAATCATTCTTGTTGCTTCAACTTCCTCATTCCCTCTGGCATATGAAGCCTTTATCTTCAATTGGTAATCTCCTGTAACCATATCTTCGGGAATTGTGAGCATTATGAAGCTTGTGCTTTGAGTTGAATCCTCGCCGTCAACAGCATCCAGGACATCAACATATTCTATTCCTGAAACACTGAGCTGGGAAAGATATGCCTCAACCTTGATGTTCTTCTCTGTCTTGCTTCCAAAATTCTCAAGTCTTACCTGCACTGCAAGTGTCTTGCCTGCATCAACCATTGTGGAAGGCCTTATTATTACGTCCTGAACAACAATGTCGTGCCTTGGAGGCTCAAGATAAACAGTTGAAGTGCTTTCAACATATCCGTCCTTTGCCCTTACTTCAACATGAAGAACATAGTCATGCCCTTCAACAACTGACAAGTCCCTTGGTAATTCCAAAGTAAGCTCTTTCCTGTAATTAATTCCTGATTTTACATCAAATATGTCTGATTCTGCAAGAACATCATCGTATTCATAGCCGCCAATCCATGCCTTAACCTTAACGTCTCTTATATCATAGGCGCCGTGCAATGTGACTCCAACCTGCACATTAGTGCCAAGCTCCAAAGCAATTCTGTCTGTTCCGGCTTCCATTCCGTTTACAGTTACTTTTGTAATGCCAAAAGGCGCTGCAAAAGCCGCTATTGAAAGCATTAGCAATATTATAGGAAATGCCAATATCAGTGCTGTTTTATTCATTTTTAACCCCCGAAACTCCTAAGGCTTGTTATAAGCCCGTCATTTATAAACCTTTCGCATTTTCGCCACGAAAGAGTGGCTTATAAGCAGTATGTGTTGTAAAATAGTGTGCTTCTATTTACCTTATCCCGCGCAGCCTGCTCAAAGCTTGCATCTATCCATGACTCGCATTCATCTTTCTTTTCAGCATCAGGTATCCTGTTGCAGCCTGCTTCAAGAGTCTTCTTATACCAGTTTACTGCATTGCACAAGTGTGTTATGCCATCTTGCATATTGCCATAAGTTGTATCTATTGTTGCCAAAGCTTCCTCAACTTTTCCGCCAAACAATGTTATTTGAGGCGTGAAAGCAGCCGCATTTAGATTATTATCCTCATAATGATAGTTGCCGTTTGAATAAAACTTTGAAGCATATTCATTAGGTATTAAGATTAGTGTCTCAGGCGTTTCAACTCCTGAAGCTATGAGCTCATTTGGATAATATGTTGCAAGTAAATAACCTAGCGCTTGTGAAGCCCTCACTGCAGCAGCCTTGCCCATGCACTCATAGAATTTATACTGGCACGGATAATCCTTATTTAAGGCGATTATGTCTGTTGCAATTTTATGTGCTTTTACTATCCCTGCATTTGTAGCCATTTGCGCAGAATCGTTAAGCAGGTCCAATGCATTCAGGTAATATCCATATGAAATCATTTCAGTAACATTTCCCCTGAAAAAAGGGTTATTAGGATATGAATCAAGGAATTGTTCTTCATTGCGGAGCATCTCCTGCCTTTCCAAAATATTGGGATACATGCCCTCGTTTGATTTTACAGCAGACATAATGTCATTTGCATTAATGAGCAGATAATCAGTAAACTCATTTGCCTCTTCAGGAGACATGTGCCTCAATAACCCCTGCCTGAAGCCCGGCTTTTCCAGCAGTTTTCTAAACTCGCCAAGTCCTACTTCGCACATGTTGCCGTACTGCCTTGCAGCATCAACAGTTGTTTGCTCAAGATAAAGTATGGGCCTTGTAAGGATATTGTTAAATGCCTTTTCCAGGTTCCCGTTTTCAAGGTTTGCCTGTATAAGAAAGCCAAGATCTCCAAATGAATAATATTTGTGATAATCGCCTGCAAAGTATTCATCAACAGGAAGGCACCTTCTGCTTTCATCCCCTGAAGTGGACATTGGGACTGGAGAGGCGTAATCCGCAAACAAAGAGCCAATTCTCCTGTTAAAGCCGTAAGCCCTGAATGCAAAATACATTTCATACGCCTTTGAAGGAAACTCATAAGCAGAGCTTCTGAAATGATGCCCTGACTCATGCGTGAATGCCATTATGAAATCAGCAGGGATATATGAATTCTTCAGTATGTATAAAGTGGAATTTGTGTCTCCGTGAAACGCGGGAGGCACCCATGGCCTGTTGCCGTATGTATATTTTTCTCTCATTTCAGCTTCATCATTTACCATATAAACATGCAGTTCATCATCAAACCTTCTTTCATTTAATCCCTGCGAAACCAGTTCATTTCCCATGAAAACATTAAAGTCATTCACAAGCGGCTTGAAAGGAATGAAATCATTTGCATAATAGTCAGGTGAAAGAGCCTGCTCGGCATTTGCCTGCTCTTCAGCTGTCAAAACTCCGTCAGCATCCTGTATTACCTGTTCTCCTTCAGGCGAAAGCATGTCGCAACCGGTCAAAGCGCCTGCTAATGAAACTGCCATTCCTGTTTTCTTAAGCCAGCTTTTAATTCCCATCAAAACCTCCCCACTAAGCCAAGGCTGTAAGTATTGCTGTCAACGCCGTCCTGGTCTCCATAAAACCATATGTATTCATAGCCTGCCTGCAAAGCAACATTCTCATGCACCCATATTTTTGCATTTGTTCCGCCGTATAAAAATAAATTTTCCCTGTTTATTGCGCCTTCCATTGCAGTATTATACTCTCCCTGCACATAGCCCTCAACATCAACAGGCCCAAGATGAAATCCAAGATTTAATCTCAGCTTGTGCTTCATCAAATCATTGAACCCCTGAACATTATTTCCCATTGTGCCAAAATCAAGAGCATAATTAAGCCCGAAATTAACATACTCTGAATCAATTGTAAAATCAATCATAGGCCCTGCACCGCAAATTGTTTTTGTTATTGGAACTTCAAGATAATTTCCAGTCTCATACCTGCAGTCAAAATTAACACCTGCGCCAAGATTCAATGCGTAAGTTTCTGCCCTGTGAGCCCATTCCCATAATTCAGAAATATCTGTGTCAACAACAAGATTTTCCCCGTTGCCGTCTGAATAATTAACATTGTCTATTTCCAAAAGCCCCCTTGTGACAAGCTGCGCTCCGGGATAAAAAGTGACTGCTGATTCTCCCTGCCCTCTTAATTGCCATCCTTCTGAAAAATCCAATGAAGAATAATCCTCAAGATTATTGTCCTGGTATCCTGCTGTTAAAGCTATTGTAACTGTATCATCTGTTTCAGGAACAAAATCCTCTGCTTTTGCATTAGAAGCTGACACTGAAGCAGCTGCCAAGATTGCCGCCAGTCCTGCTTTTATTTTGCCTTTTGTCATTTTGATTTTTTATTTCAAGATTTTTTTATTTTACAATTATATCGTATTGCCCGACTATGTATCCATCTGTCTCAAACCATGCCTGCAGCGAGCTTAGCCTCTGCCTTGCCTGCTCTGCACAGACAGGGAAAAGCCGTATGTCATCTCCTCTGCTGACAGCAATCAGCACATCAGGATTCTTGTATTCCCCATATGACCAGCCGTCTTTTCTTTTAACAGCAACTGTAAGCGATACGCCTTTAGGCGCTTTTACCCCAAAGTCTTCCAGCATCGTGTCCAAAAATTTGTTTGTGTCCATTTTATCCCCCTGCTTATTTTACTGAATATCCTCCGCAATGTCAAGGATTGAAATAAGATACCCCATGGGTACATACAAATCTTTCATGTCCCTGATAATATCCGGCTCATGGGTTTCGCATGCAAGCGCATAAATTGGATCCTCGCCTGTTTTATTTGCACAGATTATGCTGATTGCCTTTCCACTGCAGCTATGATACTGGCATAACTTTTCAAGTGTAGTATCCATTTTACCCCCATAAATCTTAGTCATTTGAAAGAGAAGCCCATATATAAACCTTTCTATTATTTGTCATTTATAAGTAGATACGTTTTAGGCAAGACAGGAAGCTAGAAAAACAGCGACAATCCGCCGCCGACAGAATCAATATTCTCCCTTGTGGGCTCGCCCCAAATCCGGGAATGCTCATAAAATACATTCAATGCCATAAACTTCACAAACCTGTAGCTCAGCTCAGCGCCTGCAACAATCTCAAGAGTCTGCCTTGAGGTAAAAGGCATGTAATTGTAAACAACTTCTGAATAAGCTTCTGCATAAAGCCCTTCAATAATATTATAATCCAAGCCAATTCCAAACTGGTTCTTGATATTAAACGTCTCGCCGTTCCTGTTGTTGCCGTACTCGCCAAATCCGATTGAATAATCAAAAGTCAAAACCATGTCCTCGGCAAGAAACTGCGCCCTGGCAGCAGGCCCTATTGAATAGTCAGTAAGGCTCATGTCAGAGCCGTCATCATAAGCCCCAAACCCGTCGTAATAAACAACATTCAACCCGCCTCCAAAATAATCGCACATGTAATTTGTCATAAGCAAGGCAGAAACATCAGTCACAGAGTCTTTCTGAAGCCCTATATTTTCGTATCCGTAATAATTCATTGTATATCCGCTGTCCAAAACCAAATCAAGATTATCATAAACATTTGTTACAGTGCTTCCGCCGATGCGAAGCTGGAATGCATCCAAGTTTCCAAACTCATTTTGATTATTAGTATATGCAGCTGTCGCTCCTATCTCTGTTTCCTTCACAGGGTCAACACACTGCTCAGCATTTGCATTTGCAGAATACATAGAACAAGCGGCAAGAAGTGCGAGAATAGCGTTTTTCGCCATAGAACAGGAGGTATGACTTCGTAATATATAAGCGTTTGCAAGAAAAAGCCAGCCTCGCGGCGTGAATTAATCTTTTATCTTAAGGTAGCAAAATATAGCGAAAATTCCGAACAGACTGCCTAAGGCAATTATCTTTTGTGGACCAAAAGAGTCCATCAAAACACCTGCTACAAGCGAACCTAAGATTATAACTAGCTTATTGAACATGCTTTTCGTAGAAATAACTGTTGCCCTTATTTTTGTAGGAATAAATTTATGAAGATAAGATTGCAAAAGCGGGTTATTCAAATACCAAATCCCATTGTTAAATACGAATATTATAGCTGCAAACATGAACATTGGAGGAAATAGGAATATCAGTGAAAATAATAAAATCATATTAAATAAAATAGTAATTGCTATCACATTCTTTACCTTAAATCTCAGCAAAAGCCTTGACAAAAAAGGCACTACCATTGAAACTGCAGCCACAACAGAGAATATAATGCCCAACCCGTATTTTGGCATTGAAAAATTGACTAAAAGAGGCTGCCAACCGTCAGATGCAAATTCCATAAGAATAGCAAAAGCCCCTCCTAACACCAGCAGCAGAATAACCTTGTGACTAAATGTAAACTTTATTCCCTTTGCACCGTTCTTAAACGTCTCTTTAAGGCTTTTCAAAAAGCTGACGCGCTTCGGCTTGTAAAGCTCCTTTGCAAAAAGAGATAATATAATCGCGTTTATCAAAAATCCAGCTCCGAAAATAAGCCAAAGCCACTTAATTGGATGTGATTTGACAAAAAGTGCGCCAAGCAATGGCGCAAATATCGCCCCAAATGCAGCAATGCTTGCCGCCTTGATAAAATATTCCTGCTGCAACTCTTTCCGTTTCGCCTTGCGCAGGTTATCAACAACCCATGCTTCCTCTGCCCCGCTAATAAAGCTCATGCCTATTCCTGCGAAAGTCCAAAGCACAAATAAGACATAAGGGCTGTTAAAAAAAGGGAACATTAAAATTGCAGCTGCATTCATCAGAAAGCCAATGATGACTGAAATTTTTCTGCTCAATCCGTCTGCAAAAGCGCCTGTCGGCACTTCAAAAAGCATCATCCCAATGCTGAAACCCGACGTGATTAATGCAATCTGGAAAAAAGTCAGGTTCAGATCCCTGAAATATATTATCATAAAAGGCATTACCAGAGATGAAAATCCATAAATCAAGTAATATAAATAGAACGGCCATAATTCTTTTAGCTCGCCTTTCTTAAAGATCATATGTTATCAATGCCGAAATCCGCTTAAATAATTATCTGAGACAAGAGTAAGGCGAGCCTTGCGGCTATAAAGAATTGCTTGTCTTGTTTTGAAAACAAATAATTATTTGAATTAATAGCGGAGCTCGGCTTTACTCTACGCCTTATTTTAATAGAGCTCACGCTATACACATTCCTTTTTAATTTTAATTCAAAGAATAAAAGAAATAAAATAGAATTATGAAATATTCGAAAATCAAAAATTTTCGGATATTCAAAAATCGAGATTTTTGAAAAAAGGAATGCCGTGATAAGCAAGACAGCCTAGATTTAGTTTGAGTGTTTAGTAACTGCGAGCTGAACACGTCGCCGAAGCTTCGTGCTTACACTCCAGTCCTATCAAGCCTATGTTCTTTAGGCGCTCTAGGTCTCTTTTTGAGGCGTCTTTCATCCTTAGATGCTTTCAGGATTTATGACTTGTGGCGTAGCTGCTCGACCTGCCCTGTCGGACAATCGATGGACCAGAGGCCACGATTCGCCGTTCCTCTCGTACTAGACGATTCTTCCCCTCAGACCTTAATACATTTCCGGTAGATATCATACAAACTGTCTCGCGACGTTCTTAACCCAGCTCACGAACCCTTTTAATGGGTGAACACCCCCACCCTTGGACGCTTCTGCACGCCCAGGATAGGATGAGCCGACATCGAAGTAGCAAGCCGCGCCGTCGATAGGAACTCTAGGGCGCGACAACTCAGTTATCCCCGAGATAGCTTTTCTGTCATCTCTAGCCCCCATCAAGGAGGACATAGAGGTTCGCTAGACCAGACTTGCGTCCCTGAATTTCTTTCGATTCGAAATTCAGTTAGGCTGACTTTTGCTCTTGCACTCTACTCCCAATTTCTAAATGGGATGAGTCAACCTTTGGGCCCTACTGATACACTTTCAGCAGGGTGCCGCCCCAGCCAAACTGTCCATCTATTGGTGTCCCTCTCGCGAGGTGAGCGATGCAAGCCCTGAAGGGCGGTGTTTCATCGGCGTCTACACAGAATCTAGCGATCCTGCTTTAGCGACTTCCGCCTACGCTGCACAACAAAACTCGCATCACAGCAACAAACTACAGTAAAGTTCTACGGGGTCTTCGCTTCCCACTGGAAATCTCTGGACTTCACACCAGAATGTTGAGTTCGGAGGACTCTAGCTAGGGACAATGGGGACCTCGTTACGCCCTTCATGCAGGTCGTCATTTAAACGACAAGGTATTTCGCTACCTTAAGAGAATTATAGTTATTCCCGCCGTTTACCAGCTCTTAGCTCCGTTGAACCGGAGTTTAAAGTACTGGCACTGGGCAGACGTAGCAATCCATACACATCCTTGCGGACTCGCGAATTGCTTTGTTTTTGTTAAACAGTCGGGCCCCCCTAGTTATTGAACCCTGTAATTGCACTCATACGAATACAATCGCAGGGACCCCTTCTTCCGAAGTTACGGGGCTAGTTTGTCGATTTCCCTTAGCTTAGTTTATTCCCTCATACCTTAGACTTCTCATCTAGGGGCACCAGTGCTGGTTCTTGGTACAGATAATCAGATTCCTTTTCCGCTCCATTTTCACGGGCTCCAGGCATCAATCGAACAATCCATAAGGACTGCTATTCCATAGTTTAACCGGTTTCTCACCATTACGGTACTCCACCGGCTTATCCATGTTAACAGAAGCGACTGCTTCTGTCGATCTAGCCAAAAACGTCTGAAGCGGAACTTGCGTTGCCGCGCGTATCCGATTAGTAAAGGATTATTAACCTTTTGCCCTTTCCCAGTTCCTCCAGTTAGGAGGCCGGTTAGGACTGACTTACTCTCAGTTGATTGACATTGCTGAGAAACCCTAGCCCTTTCGGTATCAGAGATTTTCACTCTGTCTAGTTCCTACTACCGCCAAGATTCATAATTCCACAAGGTCCACACATACTCTCGAACGTGCTTCTACCCCTGCAGAACACCTGCCTACCGCACACATTTCTGTGGCCTGCAGTATCGGTAATTGATTTAGTCCCGTCCATTTTCAGGGCATGAGACCTTGACGGGTGAGCTGTTACGCTTTCTTTGAAGGATTGCTGCTTCTGAGCATACCTCCCCGCTGTCTCGGGCTTCAAACCCTTTCGCCCGTTAACACTTAATCAATACTTAGGGACCTTAACTGCAGTCTGGGCTGTTCCCCCCTAGCGACACAAGCTTACCCCAGTGCCGCCGTTTTTCAGATTCTACGATACCAAAGCATTCGGAGTTGGACAGGAAAGTGAGAGATTTCTCCCCCGGGCTTCCCAATCCGTAGCTCTACCTCCTCGGTCATCTCCTCTGAAACTAGACTGGCGCCTATTTCGGCAGGAACCAGCTATCACCGTGCTCGATTGGCTTTTCACCCCTAGTCGAAAGTTAGAAGGACGCATGCACGCAGTAACTCTTCAGGCCTCCATCCATTGCTGGATTTCACCTTACCCTCGACTAGATCGCACGGTTTCGGGTCGCAAACAAGTGACTAATGGCACTTTCATACCTTTTCCCTCGCCTTGCGGCTGCGGAAATTTGGTTTCCCTTAGGGTGCTGGCTTAACACCATTACCCTCGCCACTCATATGCACTCCTTGGCCCGTTATTCGAAACGAACGATAGAACACCGTAGTGCCCTATCTAACGATCACCACCAGGTTTCCGGCTCTTTTGACTCCCTGTTACGGGTTCTTTTCAACTTTCCCTCACGGTACTAGCTTCGCTATCGGTCTCAGGACATATTTAAGGTTGGGAGTTGATGCCTCCCGATTTCACGCCACATATCCAAGTAGCGCTACTCAGGTAACTGCTCAACCGTTTCAGTTTACTTCTACGGGGCTTTCACCCTCTATGGCATTTCTTTCCAGAAAACTTTGAATCAACTTACTATGATCTAAATGCAGTCCCTATAACACCACATGCGCTGTACATTTCTATACAGCATTCGGTTTGCCTTCTGCCGCTTTGTCTCGCTGATACTAACGGCATCTCGTGTTTGATTTCTTTTCCTCCGGGTACTAAGACGCTTCAGTCCCCCGGGTTCCTCTCCGTTTCCGGATATCGCGCATTGCTGCGCGATGTGAGGTCACATTAGGGTACCTCTGGTTCAATGGCCGCATGCACCTCGCCAGAGAATTTCGTAGCTTGCCACGCCCTTCTTCAGTGTCCTGAACCAAGTCGTTCACCTGATGGCATAAGTAGGATCTAGACTGTCTTGCCTATGCACGGCACCATGAACATCTGTGCAAACTTTTGGTTTGCGATGATACTGTACCATGAAACTATTGCTTCATGGACATAATGCCCTTAGTCCGCTTCTCGCGACGCGAACCGCACAAATGAAACCTTTCGGTTTCGGATCAAACAATGATATGTTTGAATATGATATGTGATCTGCTTTAGCTAAATTTTATTCTCCTGCAGCCGGGTATGAAATCCAAAATGGAAATACATAATGGACTCGTCGGGATTCGAACCCGAGACCCCTGCCTTGCAAGGGCAGTGCGCTACCACTGCGCTACGAGCCCAAAGCCAAAGCATTTTTGTGGGCAAGACTTTAGCAAATTGTATATTAAATATTGTACATAAATAAATAAAAGGAGGTGATCCAACCGCAGGTTCCCCTACGGTTACCTTGTGACGACTTAACCCTTCTTACTGAACTTAGATTCGGTACAGGCAAAAACCTGGACCTCACCTAAACCCTGCTCGAATGGTTTGACGGGCGGTGTGTGCAAGGCACAGGGACATATTCACCGCTCACTGATGATGAGCGATTACTAGGGATTCCGACGTCATGAGGGTGAGTTGCAACCCTCAATTCGAACTGGGATGGAGTTTAGAGGCTTAGCTTCCCCTTACGGGGTTGCATCCCATTGTCTCCACCATTGTTGCGCGCGTGTAGCCCAGAGCATTTGGGGCATACCACCTATCGTTGCCTACACCTTCCTCCTAGTTTCCCAGGCAGTCTCTGCAGTGTGCTCGATTACCCCGGAGGGCTCGATAGCAACAGCAGATGTAGGTCTTGCTCGTTACCAGACTTAACTGGACACCTTACGGCACGAGCTGACGACGGCCATGCACCTCCTCTCGGCTTGTTAGGTAAGACCTTCAATCTGACCTTCATTCTGCCGTCGGCTCTGGTGAGGTTCACGGTGTAGAATCTGATTAAACCGCACGCCGCACCCCTTGTAGTGCGCCCCCGCCAATTCCTTTAAGTTTCGATCTTGCGACTATACTTCCCAGGCGGCGAACTTAACGCCTTCGCTCCGGCACCGCGAAATCTCTAAGATTTCGCGACACATAGTTCGCAGTGTTTACAGCTGGGACTACTCGGGTATCTAATCCGGATCGCTCCCCCAGCTTTCGTTCCTCACCGTCAGATTTGTTCTAGGCGGACGCTTACGCCACAGGTGGTCTTCCAAGGATTAAAACATTTTACCGCTCCCCAAGGAATACCCCCGCCTCCTCCCAATCTCTAAACCTGTAGTCGCTCTTGCCATTCGTCATGTTGAGCATGGCGATTTCACAAGAGATTTGCAGGTTCGGCTACGAACGCTTTAGGCCCAATAAATATGACCCCCACTCGTGGCGCCGGTGTTACCGCGGCGGCTGGCACCGGTCTTGCCCACCACTTATTCTCCGAGTTATTTACGCTCGGCAAAAGCCTACCATATGGTAAGCACTTAGGATCCCCTTATCACGCTTTCGCGCATTGTAAAGGTTTCCCGCCTGCTGCATCCCTTAGGACTAGGACCCTTATCTCAGTGTCCTTCTCGGGGCTAGGACTCTCATCCCCCCTACAGATCACAGGCTTGGTGAGCCATTACCTCACCAACTACCTAATCTGCCGCCGACTCATCCTTAGACGCCGTAGCTTTCGGAGAAAGTGCATCCCAGCATCAATCTCCTATCCGGTATTAGCCTCAGTTTCCCGAGGGTATTCCAGATCTAAGGGCAGATTATCGACGTGTTACTGAGCCTTCTGCCGGTGACTTTCTTGCGAAAGCCCCCTTGACTTGCATGGCTAAATGGAACCCTAATAGCAGCGGTCTCCCGCAGGATAAACGGGTATTCATTAAATGTCGCGTTTCTGTCGTAGAAAATAAATCGAAACTAAACTTAAACTAATATAGCTACCAAAAAATAGAGGTATAAAATTTTACTTATTAGTGCACGCAATAATATACAATATTATTGCCGTCTTGCCCACATCATGCAGGATTGTTCAATCAAGCACTCATTATGATGTATGCCTATTCAGAGTAGGCACTGAACGGAATGCATGCATTCCGCTGCTCGCGTTGCGCGAACTTGCGAGGCAAAACGCCTCTCGTTCCATATAGGAACTAGAACAATTTATTCGAAAATGAATTTTCGAACATTAGTAAGAAGATATCATTCACTATCGTCTATCTTCTTTCAGAACATTAAGTAGGCATCTTATATATAAACCTTTCTATGCATTACAGCAATATGAAAAAGCCATATTTTACCCTCATGAAAGCCGGGTTTGGAATTGCAATAATTTCAGCGCTGATATATGCAATCGGGTTCAGGGAAATTGCAGGCATTATCTCATCCACAAATCCCCTTGTCTATTTAATAATTGCCATTGGCTATCTCCTTAATGCATTGCTTAACACGGCATCATATTATCTTGTTCTTTCAAGAATAAATGTGAAAATAAGGTTCATGACGCTGTTCAGGCATTTTGTTTCAAGCTGGAGCATAGGCACGATAATTCCCGGAAAATTCGGTGACTTGTCAATTCTTTATTTTCTTAAAAAGCAGAATATTGAAGTGAAGGATTCTGCAATCATGTATCTTGTTGACAAGGCAGGAACATTTGCTTTTTATGTTATGATGGCCACAATCACCTTTTATCTTCTGTTGCCTGGAGGAAAAATTTACATTCCAATGATGATTGCAATAATTGCATTGCTTTCATTTGTCCTGTTTCTTCGCTTTGGAACAAAGGTTATTTCAAAATTTCTTAAAAAATATGCAATGTCATTTGAGGAATTCACTGAAAAGCTAAAATTGTTTATGAGAAAAGATTATTCATTGTTCATAATCCTGATTCTTTTGTCTGCAATCCGCTGGGCAATACTTGCATTGTCAATGTGGCTTGTGCTCGGGATGGCGGGAGTTTATGTTGATTTCCCCTATGTATATCTTATCTCAGTAACCATAAATATACTTGCCCTTATTCCAATAACAATCTCAGGCTTGGGATTGAAAGAGGGAGCGTCTGTTTACATGTACGGCTTGATAGGAGTTCCCGCAGGGCTTGTGATGGCTGCGTCTTTGATTTATTCAATAGCGACTATTGGGCTTGCGTTGGTAGGCGTGCTGATGATAAGGATTGGGAAAGACAAGAAATAAAAAGCCGAAATAATAAATTCATTCTATAATATTTCATAATGCATCTGTATTTTCTCAGCAGTTTCAGACATGAGCTTTATCATGTTTTCCCTGTATGCTTTTGCCTGCGCTGATTTCCTGTAATCGCTTCCGTCTTTAAAATAGCGAGGCACATTGAATGTAACCATGCCTTGCTTTGGAGCATGATACACCTTCTCAGCCTGATCTTCAGAATCAGCACTCCACTCAAAACCAAATATAGGGAATATCTCTGCTTCCATTCTCCTAGCAACTTCAGGCTCAAATTCATTTTTCAGTTTTGTGAGAAGATAGGGATTAAGTATTTTACAAAAGTTCAAGGTATTGCCTGACAGCACATCAAGATGAATTAACCCGTTTTCAGCGAGAAGCAGATAAGGATTTTTCTTTATAGCAGGATTTGATTCAAGCCTTGCATCAAGGCCATATCCTTTCATGAATTTTGCATTCTGTCCTACAGAAGAACCTGTTAATACAGTAACAAAAGGATTCCCGCCAACTCCTGCATATTGCATAAGAGCATAAAATTCAGCGCCCCTTGCCAAGTCACCCTTTGCAAGAAGCACTCCATCTTTGTCTGAGATTATATGGGAAATATTTCTTTTCTTGGTGAGAGCATAAAACTCAATAAATGCGTCAAGCACTTGGCACGAAGAAATCCAGCCATTCTGCATTTTTGCAACTGCCTCCTTTACCTTGTCCTGAGCATTGGCAGGAGCGCCAACAAAGCCCAATCCCTCAGTTGTAAGCATAGGCAAGTCTATTATTTCATCGCCTATTGCAGCTATTCTCTCCAAAGGGATTCCATGATGTTTTGCATACGCAGGCACTATGTCACCTTTTGTAAGTATTGTAGCGTCAATTGCTGCATTGTTTGCCATAAGATAAACTTTGTCGTTCATATGCAGAATTTTGCAAGGAACCATTTAAAAGCCTTATGTATAAGAAATGTAAACTGTTTATCTGCAGTTTCGACGCGCTATACACAAACTTTTTAAGCATTTCAAAAGCCTTCAATTATAGTAATGGAACTAAAAAAACCAGCAGTATTTTTGGACAGGGACGGAGTTATAATAAAGGATGTAGACCACATTACCAAAGAGGAAGATGTATCTCTTATTCCAAAAGCTGCCGAGGCAATTGCGCTTCTTAACAAGAAATACAAAGTTATCATAATAACAAACCAGGCTGCTGTTGGCAGGGGAATGTGCTCTGAAGAGCAGGCAATGAAAGTGCATTTGAAAGTTATTTCCTTGCTTAAAGAAAAAGGAGCCAGGGTTGATGCGACATACATGTGCTTTCACCATGCTGAAAAAGGCATTGGAAAATACAAGACAGAATGCGATTGCAGAAAGCCAAAGCCGGGAATGCTTATTCAGGCTGCAAAAGAGCATAATATTGATTTAAAACAAAGCTTTATGGTTGGAGACAAAAAAGCAGATATTAAAGCAGGTTTGTCAGCAGGCGTGAAAACAATTCTTGTTCTGACAGGCTACGGCGGAAAGGACAATACAGCAGAGGCTGTCCCTAACTATACTGCAGAAGATTTATATGATGCGGCAAAGATAATATTAGGTGAGAACAAATGAGAGCATTCATAACAGGCGCAGGCGGATTCATGGGCCCCCATCTTGCAAGATTTTTGCATGAGAAAGGCGCGGAAGTCATGTCAACTTATTATGAGCCTATTTCTGATATAAAGGAATTAAAAAAATTAGGAAAGGCAGTTGAGCTTGACGTAAGAGACAAGGAAAAATTCAAGAAGCTATTGAAGGAATTCAAGCCTGACCAAGTCTACCATCTTGCTGCGCAAAGCTATCCAACTGTTTCATGGGAAAAGCCAAACTTCACAGTACAGTCAAACATTGAAGGCACAATCAACTTGTTTGAGTCATTGAAAGAATTAAAAATGAATCCGGTTGTGATTGTTGCATGCTCATCAGCAGAGTACGGATTTGTAAAGCCTGAAGAGATTCCGATAAAAGAAGAGCATTCACTGCTTCCACTGCATCCCTATGGAGTCAGCAAGGTTGGGCAGGATTTTCTCACGTACCAGTATTTTAAGAATTTTGGAATGAAAGGCATAAGAGTAAGAATATTCAACACAACAGGCCCAGGAAAAGTCAATGATGTTTGCTCTGATTTCACAAAACAGGCAGTGATGATAGAGAAGGGGAAGCAGAATCCTGTCTTTAAAGTTGGAAACCTTAATGCAAAAAGAGCTATCACAGATGTGAGAGACATAATCAATGCATTCTATCTTCTGGCTGAAAAAGGACAAGCAGGAGAAGTCTATAACCTTTGCGGAGAAAAGGCATATCTGATTAAAGACATACTTGATGAAATAATAAAAATCACAGGCATAAAATGCAAAATAGAAGTTGATCCCAAGTTATTGAGAACCACTGACGAAACAATAATATTCGGAGACTCCACAAAGCTTAAAAACAGCACAGGGTGGAAGCAGTCTATACCCATTGACAAGACTCTTAAGGATATGGTTGAGTTTTGGAGGGAAAAAATCAAATGATAAATACAATCACAAAAAGCTTGAATGAATCGCTTGAATCAAAGCAAAAGCTTGTTTCAATGTCAAATGAAATAGAGCAGATGTGCAAAATTATAGTCAATTGCTACAAAAACAAGGGCAAGATGATTATTCTGGGCAATGGCGGCTCTGCAGCAGACGCCCAGCATATTGCGGCAGAATTAGTCTGTTTGCTTGACAGGGAAAACAAAAGACCAAGCATTCCGGCAATAGCGCTTACTGTAAACACTTCAATCCTCACTGCAATAGGCAATGACATGGGCTATGAACACTTGTTTTCAAGGCAGGTAATGGACTTGGTAAATGAAAATGATGCTGTTATAGGAATTTCAACATCAGGCAATTCTGACAATGTAATCAATGCGCTCAAGGCTGCAAAGGAAAAAGGCGCAAAGGCAATTGCATGGACAGGCTCAAATGGCGGAAAGATGAACAGCATGGGATTGGATTATGTTCTTAAGGTTCCTTCTGAAAGATGCGCAAGAATACAGGAAATGCACATCACAGTGGGGCATGTCATGTGCGAAGTCATTGAAAACGAGCTTTACGGCAAAAAATGAAACTAGTTCTAATGGCTGGTGGAAAAGGAGTCAGGCTTCAGCCGCTTACTTATGACACTCCAAAGCCAATGCTTCTGATTAATGGAAAACCTATTCTTGAGCATACAATAGAATGGGCAAAAACACAGGGAATTACAGATATCATAATCTGCTCAGGCTATTTATCCAATGTAATTGAAAAATACTTTGGAGATGGAAGCAAATTAGGAGTTCACATTGAATACTCAGTAGAGAAAAGTCCGCTTGGAACAGGAGGCCCTTTAAGAATAATAAAAGAAAAGCTAAAAGAGGACTTTATTGTGCTTTCAGGCGATATAGTGTGCAAAATTGACGCAAAAAAGCTCATGCAATTTCATAAGAAAATGAAAGCTGATGCAACAGTAGTTGTGCAAAAAGGAAGCCATCCTGAAGAAAGCGATTTGATTGAATATGACAAGAAAGGTAAAGTAAAGCATTTCTGGCTAAAGCCGCATTCAGCAGAAACTCCTAAGATTGACAAGACAAATGCTTCAATGTATGTTTTAAGCCCAAAATCTCTTTCAATAATCCCAGAAGGAAGCTATAATCTTGAAAGGCAGCTTCTTCCTGAATTGCTAAAACAAGGCAAAAAGGTTTATGCTTATTATACAGAAGAATTTCTTGAAGACATGGGCTCATTTGATAGAATGAAGCAAATAGAAGAAATGATGAAAACAGGAAAAATCTAAATCTTAGTTGTTTCGCTTCTTTCCCAGCCGTCAACATACCCTTTTCTCTTGAATTTCAGGTCATAGAACAATGAAAGCCACATATAGAGCCTTGCAAACACAAGAAGTATTGTCCAAAAGAATTCCTTGACGCTTTTTGGATAGCCCCAAATCCATCTTATTCCTTTTGAAGCCTCGTTCTTGAATGATTTTACTTTTGGAAAATCAGGAACATATTTTGTAAGCTTTGTATGCGCATCAGCAGTCCTCTTTCTCTGCTTCATCCAGTCATGCAGGTTTGTCGGATTCTTCACAAATACTCTTGCATTCTCTGCATAGCCGATTGTATAACCTTTTTTCCAGAAATAATAAGGTATTATTGAATCCTCGGCAACATCAACAGGAATGCTTGTAATGATTCCATTGTTTCTGAAGCCAAACAAATAGCCTGAGCATTCAAGAAACTGCTTTTGCTTGAACAATTCCTTTCTTATCCTGTGCGCTCCAACATCAGCAAGCAATTTGCCCCAATAGCCAAACATCGTGTATCTTGGATTCTCGCACATTACCCTGCCGCAAACACAGCCTATTTTTTCATCCTTGAACATGTCAAGCATTGCGTTTATTGCGCCATTGTCCAAAAATACATCTCCATCAGTGAAAATCCAGATTTTTCCTTTCAATTCCTTGAATAAGAGATTTAATGCAAAGCTCTTTCCCTTTCCCGGATCCTTGAAGAATCTTATCTGCTTGTATTTTTTGTGGTATTCCTTTACAAGATCTTCTGTTTCCTTGTCAGGCGCTGCAACAACAAGCTCAAAATCCTCCTTGATTTTCTGGAAAAGAATTGCTTCAATAGCGCGATATACCAAAGGCTCCTTGAATGCAGTTATGACAATTGAAATCATATATCTTGAAATCTTTCCTTAACTTATAAGCATTATGGAATCTGTATTTAGAATTAAAATCAAACTACCAGCCTTTAAGCGCTGAGTAAGCCCTTTTTGCCGCAAACTCTATTCCATTTAATGTGCCATACTTTTGCTGAAGTGTTCCAAGATATTGCTGTATTTTTGGTCTCAATGCAAGCGCCTTTTCCATTACAACTTTTGGTTCATCTCCTGTCTTCATCACAACACCCAATCCAAGCTGTTCAAGTGTTCTTACATTATGATGCATTTCAGGATCTTCTTTCTCATCATATTCATATGTAATAAACGGGCTTCCATTCATCATGGGCTCCCACACAGAACTCCAGCCCATTCTGCCGACAGCTGCAATAATTGCAGGATTTGAGAAAATGCTTATGCCTTTTTCAACAGGCGCTTTTTCTATACCGCCTTCAATGCCTTGCTTGTAGCTTGGTGGATAATAAACAGCATAGCCTGCATCCATGAATGGCTTTGCCAAATCAACTATCTGTTTCTGCACTGAATCTATTCCTGAAATATTCAGATAAACTCCTTGTTTGAGTGTTTCAGTGCTTCCTGCAGGAGGCCTTATGAAAGGCGGAATCCAAAGCTCATTTTTGTTTGTATTCCCCTTGTATGTAAGTGCTGATGGCTCTGCCACCATAAGAAAAGTCTGCACGCTTTCTACGTCTTTTGCTTCTGATATGCAAGCCTGCACTACTTTCTGCAGTTCTGCATCATTGTATCTGGGGTTTACATCAGAAGCATGCTTTAATATTTCTGAAAACAATCCTATTGTTGTATAAAACATGCTAAGCGAACCGTCAACAGCAGTTCTTAGAATGGGATTATGGCTGACTTCACATAACAAATTATCGCTTTTTACAGCCATCCTTTCTTCCGGCTTTACAAGCTTATAAGCCTCCATTCCATTTTCAAGCAATGATAAAAGTTTTGCTTCAAGATTGCTTCTGTTGGCAGCTATATTTTCCAGCCTGTCTTTGTAATCTGAACTGCTGAAATCAAATGAATTTACAAGAGCTCCAAATTCAGGCGAAAGCCATACATGCTCCAAAGCCTCGTCATTTAGAAATGTTTCATTTTGCAAAACTTTCTTTAGAAACGGCTTTTCAGGTTCTGTAAAGACAATTTCATATTCATTGGCAGGATTATCTTTTTTTAGCATATGATACAAATCCTGCGCAAATTCCGCAGCCCTCAATATGGGACCTATTCCGTGCGGCGCCTGATTCACGATTATTATGTTTTTCATTTTGTATCTCAAGATTATAACTTCAACTTCTTCCTCTTGCAATATCTTTCTTCCCACTGCTTCAGCGCTTCAAAATAATTATTGCTTCCCATCAATGCCTTTGCCTGTTCAAATTCATCATTCTCAATAAGTGCAGCCGCTTTCACATCAGCTGTTTTCAACAGCATTTCTTTTGCCTTTTTGTAAAGTATTACTTCCCTACCGCGTGACGCAAGCGAAGCTATATTGCATGTTTTAATACCTGTCTGCACTGCTGTAACAATTGCCAAAAATTCCACCTTCTGCCTTAGGCTGTAAATATTCGCAGTATTTCCTATCAAAGGCACTTCAAGTGAATTTCCAGAGAACCTGTCAACAGGATCTTCGCAAAACTCTAAGCAGAACCATTTTTCGCAAACATCGTCTGTGCAGTTTTTGCCTGCAAGCTTTGTAATGCAATAATTTCCAACTTCAGTAAGGTATTCGCAGTATCTTCTCGTAACCCTGTTCCTGTAAGCAGGCTTGTCGCAGCACTCGGAGCAATTAACCCTGCACCCGTGATTTCCTGCAACAACAATATCAGGCTGAAGAGCAACAACAGATTCCAAATCATTTTTTAAATCTCTTCCAACTGCAATGACATTGTCCTGCCCGATAAAATTTGTATTCTCCAGCTTAAGAGAACCTTCTATCCTGCCAAGCCAGATTGCGTGGAAGAAGTTTCCCAGAGTGCCGAGTTGTATCATCTTATTTCAGATTCCCTTTCTTTTTTTCCAGTGTGTTTCCAATGCAGGAAGCAGGTTTTCCAGCTGCTTGACTCTCTTCAAATACAAGCTCAAGTCCTGCTCTTCAAAAGCAGTCTGCTCTGCAGGATGGGTGTAATCAACTGTAACACTCTTAACATTCTCTCCGCCGATTATGGCATCCATTACCGGTATGAAAATTGAATCCCATTTGTCGCCATACTCTCCGTTATATGTTGTAAAATAAGCGCTGATATCCCTTCTGAAAGTCCTTGGCCCGAACCACATGTCCAAATCATGCCCTGTTAATTTGTTCCAGAATAAATTGCCCATGCTTTCCGCCTGCTGCTGCCCAAGAGGATAAGATGCCAATGATGCCCTTCTGGGTACAACCAAATCAGCAGAGCCGTCAAAAATAGGCTCAACTGTTTTTGCAATACTATGAATATAATTTTCTTTTTCAGGCTCAACCCATGCAATAACATGCCTGCCAAGCTTCATTGCAAGATTCAGGGCGTGCCTTCTGCTTTCTCCCATGCCCATTTTTGGCTCGACATGAACATAAACATTTTGCCCGTAGCTTTGAAACTCTTTCAGCAATTCATCAGAAGAGCCGCCGTCAACAATAACAATAGGATATCCCAAATCAGCCGCATTTCTTACAGTCTTTTTTGCAATCTCAGCCCTCATTGCATCATTCTCAGAGCCCGGCTTGTAAAAAGTAGTTGTTG
This sequence comes from Candidatus Nanoarchaeia archaeon, assembly GCA_041659245.1. Classification (GTDB taxonomy): domain Archaea; phylum Nanobdellota; class Nanobdellia; order SCGC-AAA011-G17; family GW2011-AR17; genus UBA9640. Next base: position 50,206 of record JBAZYQ010000001.1, on the reverse strand, counting down.
CGATTGCTGTTATTTGTTCAAGATTTACCATTGATTTACCCCCTGAATACTCTAGAGTTACCCCGAAGAAGTAATATATAAACCTTCCGAATCACAATCTCTTCAAGAGAATTCCCGGCTCATAGCTTCTCTGAAACCTGTAATTCATCTCAATCGCGCCAGAATTCTCCATCGCCTGCTTAAATTGCGATTGCTTTTCCTCAGGCACGTAAAAGAACATGCACCCGCCGCTTCCAGCCCCTGAAATCTTCCCGCCGATTGCGCCATTCAAATAAGCAGTTTCCATCAAAGAATCAATAAATTCATTTGAAGCCTTTGGAGACAATTTATTCTTCAGCTCTCCGTCAATTTTTAAAAGCAAGGCGAATTGTGATAAATCCCCTGAAAGTAAAGCCGCCTTTGTCTTTACGGCATTATCTCTTTTTTCAACAAGCAGTGACTTAACCTGCTCCCATTCCAAAGCCGCTTTCTGCTCCTGCGCCTTGTGAACCTCGGTTCCTGAAACGCTTCTTTTTGAAATATAATACAAAATCAGATTTTTCTCCAGCTTTTCAATAACTTCATCAGAAAGATTAAGATTCTCAACAGAAACCCCGTCATTCCTGAATTCCATGTAATTAAAGCCTGCTCCAAACGCCGCAGCATACTGGTCCTGGTATCCGCCGGGCACATTTAATCTGTTTCTCTCAATAGAGTAAGCCATTGATGCAATCTCATGCGGGTTTATCTGCTCATTCCTGTAATGCTTAATTGCAGAAAGTATTGCAACGCATACTGAGGAAGAGCCTCCCAATCCGGATTGCATTGGAACATTTGTCCTTGATACAAAAGAATTTCTTCCATTGAATCCTGTTTCCTTTAATGATGCTTTCAGCAAGTCCAGCTCTGAAAAATCAGAGTCAAGCCTGTATGTCCTGTTCATGTTATGCGCATAGTCAAAATAATCAACAATGTCCATCTTGAAATTATTATCTTCGTTAAGCTCAACTTCATAGAAATGCGAGGAAAGAGTTGCATTGACAACGCATCCCCAGCCGGCTTCCTTAATATAGTAATCAGTGTCCCCGCCATTTGCGAGATTGATTCTTACCGGCACCCTGCATATTACTTTCATTTATTTCGCCTTTGTCAGTGATTTATACAGCGTTTCAAGCTCGTCAGTTATGGTTTCAATCTTGAACCTGTGCGATTTTTTCAGATTATTGCTTATTATAAGCTTTCTGGATTTTTCATCATCCAGCAATTTCAAAAGGCATTTCTTTAGCTGCTCGGTATTCTTGTAGTCATAGAGATAGCCGTTTACGCCTTCTTCAACAAGATACCTGCCCCCTTCTGTCTTAGTGCTAATTAAAGCATTTCCGCGAGCCATTGCCTCAACAAGGACTATTCCAAATGCCTCCCATTCAGAAGGAAACACGAATATCTGCGAAACATCCAAGCCCTGAATCTTCTCTTCTTCAGTAACAGAGCCTGTCAATATAACCTGCTTTTCAACATTAAGCTCAGCAGCCATCTTCTTAAGCCTGTCCATGTCATCAGCATCCTTGCCCATTGCAAGAAAAACAGCATTCTTATGTTTCTTAAGAACATCAGGCAAAACAGCAATCACCTGGTCAAGCCCCTTGTATTTCTGGATTCTTCCGACATAGCTTATTACTATCTTGCCTTTCAAATCGTATTTTTCAATGAATTTCCTGGAGTCGTATTTTCCAAATAATTCATGAGGAATGCTATTGGGAATAAGATGAATCCTGTCTTTTCTTGCGCCTGCTTTAACCATCCAAGTCCACTGCTCCGGATTAACCTGTATTACAGCGTCATAAAGCCGATTAACAGGATATTCCAGCGCAGTATATACTTTTTTCAAAACAGCCTGCCAAAGGGGGTATTTGTCCAGAGCCATGAAAGGCCCATGCGGCGTATTCACCAGTTTTGTTTTTGTAAAAATCTTTTTCAGCAAAACAATCTTGTCAGCCATGATAAAGCCAAAGCTTTGAATATGAAGAATATCCAACTTGCATTTCATCACATTCCATACCCAGCCCGGATTAAATTCAAGATAATATTTGTACTTAAACCATGTCTTGCTTCTGTGTATGTGTATTTTTTCAACAACCTCTTCTTTTTTCAGCCCATTTGCCAAAGAAGTGAATACATGCACCTCGTGCCCCCTTCTTGCCAGCTCCCTCGCCTGATTAAATGTAATTGTCTCCCTTCCGCCTGTTGCAGGATAGAAGGATGAGAGCAAAAAGCCTATTTTCATAGAATAAATCTGGAAAAGAGGGTTAAAAAGCCTTGTGAATGCATAAGCTCAGTTTGCTAAATATTATTTCTCCAGTATTCCAGCAATTCCTTAAGTGTTTCCTCTAACTTAATCTCCGGCTTCCAGCCGGTATCATTGACAAGCTTTGAATTATCTCCCTGCAGTACGGGAATGTCAGCTTTTCTTGTTTTAGAAGAATCAAACTTTTTTATTATCTTTGATTTGCTCATTCTTAAAAATATGTCCAGTATCTGCCCTATTGAATAAGCCTTGCCTGAACAGACATTGTATGCCTGATGCGGCTTTCCTTTCCTTGCAAGAAGCACATATGCCCTTACAATATCCCTCACATCTGAAAAATCCCTTTTAATTTTAATGTCACCGTGCATTAGAATATTGTCTGCAATACCTTTCTCAATTGCAGCAATCTTATATGCAAAATCAGAGCATACAAACTTGGTGCTTTGCCCCGGGCCAGTATGGCTGAAGCTTCTTGAAATAATCACGTCCAGCTTTTTGAATCCAGATATAATATTTTCCTGCTCAATCCTGGATTCGCCGTAGGGGCTTTGCGGATTTAATGGGTGTGACTCACTAATTGGCAAATGCAATGGATTACCATAAACATCTGCAGAAGAAACAGCTACAATTCGGGGGTTTATTCCTGCTTTTTGTACCGCATTAAGAAGATTGTATGTCCCGCCAGCATTGATTTTCATTGCCATTTTAGGTGTTTTCCAGCTGTCTGCAACAGAGCTGAAGCCTGCAAGATGATATATGACATCGGGCTTTACATCTGCAATAACTTTGTCAACTGCTTTTTCATCAAGCAAATCCATAAGAATATAATTTATTCCTTTTTCCCTTATGGGCTCCTTAAGATAAGCGCCAAAAACTTCATTGGTGTTTTTTTCAAGCCGAGCAAGAAATGGCGCTACAAATCCGTCAATTCCTGTTATTAGAACTCTCATTTTTCAACAACCTTAAGTCAGAATCAACCATCATGGCAACAAGTTCCTTGAATGAAACATCAGGCTTCCAGCCAAGCACATCCCTTGCTTTTGAGGCATCTCCTACCAACAGCTCAACTTCTGCAGGCCTCATATACCTTGCATCAACCTTGACATACTTTTCCCAGTCTGTTATGCCTACGTGCGAAAAAGCAGCATCCACGAATTCGCGGACAGAATGCGTTTCGCCTGTTGCAATAACATAATCCTCCGGCTTGTCCTGCTGAAGCATAAGCCACATTGCCTTAACATAATCCCCTGCAAAACCCCAGTCTCTTTTTGCATCCATATTGCCAAGGCTAAAACCGTTTGAAAGCCCTAATTTTATTTTAGCGACATTATGGGATATCTTTCTTGTTACAAATTCCATTCCCCTTCTTGGGGATTCATGATTAAATAGTATTCCGCTGCACGCAAATATATTGTAACTTTCCCTGTAATTCACAGTTGTCCAGTGCCCGAAAAGCTTTGCAATTCCGTAAGGGCTTCTTGGATAGAAAGGAGTTTTTTCATTTTGCGGCACTGCCTGCACCTTGCCGAACATTTCGCTGCTTGATGCCTGGTAGAATTTTATCTTTGGATTGATGGTTCTTATTGCTTCAAGCATCTTGGTGACGCTTATACCTGTGTAATCAGCAGTCGCAACAGGATGATCCCAAGAAGCTTTCACATAAGACATTGCAGCAAGATTGTAAACCTCGTCTGCGCCCGATTTTTGCACAGCCTGTATTAATGAAAGATGGTCTATTATATCTCCGCCTATCAATTGAATTTTTCCTGAATCAACTAAATGCTGTATCCTGCCTGTGGTTTCTGTTGAAGAGCGCCTTATTAATCCGTAAACAGTGTATCCTTTGCCCAGTAAGAATTCAGCAAGATAAGAGCCGTCCTGTCCTGTTATTCCTGTGATGAGTGCTGTTTTGGGCATTTTATCTAGATTTATGCTAAGGGATTTATAAATTTATTGAAAAACAAATCATTTTAGCTAAAAACCACATTGCATGCGAAATTTGCCGGTTTTAGCTAGTTATTACAAAATAAGGCAAAGTTTTTAAATCTGCACTATTTTAACAACACATCAGAAACCGATAAAATTAAAAGATTATATGCAAATATGTAAAAGGTAACTCTAATATGAAAAAAGCCATAATTATCCTTCCAACATATAATGAAAAAGAAAATATAAGCACGCTAATAACAGAAATATATGATGTTTCTTCAAAAAATAATTTAGGACTACATATAGTAGTTGTTGATGATAATTCTCCAGATGGAACGGCAGCAATTGTAAAAAAAATCATGTATGAAAAATTTAAACAAAATCTGTTTATAATAGAAAGGCCTGGTAAAATGGGGCTTGGCACAGCTTATATCGCCGGATTCAGGTTTGCTCTGGAAAAAGAGTATGATTATGCCATTACCATGGACGCTGACTTTTCCCATAAGCCAAGCTATCTGCCAAGTATGCTCAAAAAGATGGAAACATGTGACCTCTGCGTGGGTTCAAGATATGTGCCTGGCGGAGGCACCAAAAATTGGGGGATATCACGAAAGATAATAAGCCGCAGCACAAATCTTCTAGCTCATACTTTGCTTGGGCTTAAAGCCAATGATTGCACAGCAGGATTCAGATGCTACAAAAAAGAAGTATTAAGCACAATCAATCTCAATAATATTTACTCAAATGGATATTCATTTCTTCTGGAAATGATGTATAAATGTCAAGTAAATAATTTTAAGATTGGTGAGATACCGATAATCTTCGAAGACAGAAGAGTCGGCGTTTCAAAAATATCAAGACAGGAAATAATAAAGGCAATGAAAACTTTAATGAAATTTACCTGGCGAAGAATAAGAGGGGTAAAAGAATGAGCAAAATAGTTTTTCTTAATCCGCCTCAAAACTTAAGCGAATTATATAACGAGTTGGGAGATGCAGGAAGCGAACTACCACCTTTGGGACTCGCTATTCTTGCGGCAGTTACAAAAGATAAGGGGTATAACACAAAAATAATTGATGCCCTTGCCCTAAAAATGACAATTAAAGAAACAATAGATGCAATTATAGCGGAAAAACCGGATTATCTGGGAATCACTTCCACAACAATGTCTGTTTATACTGCAGCAGAAGTTGCAGAAGGAGTGCATAAAGCTAATTCTAAAATAAGGATAATTCTTGGCGGACCGCATATAACTGCAGTGCCTGAACAAACAATGAATATATTCCCTGTCTTTGAAATAGGCGTGGTAGGGGAAGCTGAAGATACAATCCTGGAACTGCTTGATACTCTTGATGAAGGAAAAAGTATCGACAAAATCCAGGGGCTCATAATTCGTGAAAAAGACAAGATTATATTCACAGGCAAAAGAAAGCCGATTATGGATTTGGATAGGCTACCATTTCCCGCATGGGATATGCTGCCTAATCTTGTTAAATACTACCAGCCCGCTGCAGATACAATGCACAGGTATCCCGCAACATTGCTTATCACTTCAAGAGGATGCACAGGGCAGTGCATATTTTGCGACAGGAGTGTTTTTGGAAACTTATGTCGATGTTATAGCGCAGATTATGTAATCAGAATGATTAAAAAATTGCAGCAGGATTATGGTATCAAAGAGCTTTTCATTGAAGATGATAATTTTTTACTGTTCAAAAAAAGGTTAAAAGAGATATGCGAAAGGATAATCAACGAAAAGATTGATATAACATGGTCATGCCTGGGGCGCGTGGACACTATTGATGCGGAACTGCTAAAGCTAATGAATAAAGCAGGATGCTGGCAGATAAACTTTGGGTGTGAAAGCGGCTCACAAAAGATTCTTGATATACTTAACAAAGGAGTAAAAAAAGAACAAATTGAAGAAGCAATAAAAATGGCAAGGAAGGCAGGAATGGATGTCAAGGGGCTCTTTATGCTGGGTAATTTCGGTGAAACAAAGGAAACAATTGAAGAAACGCTGAGATTTATAAGAAAAATCCCGCTTACTGATTTCCATATTACCTGTTTCACGCCTCTCCCCGGAGCAGCCGCATATAATTTGGCAGATAAATATGGAACATTTGATAAGGATTGGAAAAAAACAAATATGTTTAATGCAGATAATTTCGTGCCGCACGGGCTTACAAAGGAAGAGCTTGAGAAATATTATAAAAGGGCATGGATGGCATTTTATATAAGACCAAGGATTATAGTGAAATATCTGGGGAAACTAAAGCATCCGAAGATTAGAAAGAAAGTATTGAACAGCGGAATGGGCTTTATTAAGTTTATATTAAAGTGAATATGCTTAAGATATATTTTTAAATATTAATTTATTGGAGATAAGTGTTATATTCTTTTTTGCAAATTCTTTAAATCATATACCCAAAATGCTTCAAAACCATGTTTTAATACTATTTTGTCATTAGGTATATAATCTAATTTTAATGCTTCAATATAATCTCTAGATTCATCAGGATAGCCATATTCGCTAGGATAATTATAATTCGGATCTATAAATAAATATCTTACAGTCCGATTATAGGGATGATAATAAGTGAGTATATTTTGTATATTACGTGCCCTTCCTGTTTGCTGTTTAAATGATTCTCTAAATGCCCATGCTAAGTAATGTTGTTCAGACATAGCATAATAATATATCAGCTGATTTCGTTCAAGTATCTCAAAGGTATCTTCACTATTATTTTTAAGAAGATTACTCGCATATTCCCCTGCTTGTGACCCGGCATAATCCCCATATCCTAAAGGAACGCAATCCGTAATTGCACAGATAATGCTATTTTGATGCAAAAAGTATGGCGAAGAAGAAAAAGTTATATATGCCGAGATAAAAATGTATATAACCAGTATAATTAAGTATAATCTCCTAGTAGTTTTGCTGTTTAATTTTAAAATTCCTGACAAAGAATAATGCTTAGAAGACAACACAAGAGACATCAAAAATATCAATCCGAATGCAAAACTCGTAAAAATCCTGAGTAGGGATATTGTCGGAAAAATCATAGACATAAAGATAAAAAGCAATATCAGCATAAATATAAATTTTTCATTCTTGTCCTTGGTTTTTAACAATAAGGCTATAAATATATATATCGCCCCGAGCAAGAGAAAAATATCAATAACATTTATATTAAGAACAAATTCATAAAAAGTAGACCCTATATCCAGATTAAGTGTAAATTCCCCCATGGAACCGGCAGTACGCCTGTACATTTGAATTACGAGCCATATGTTTTTCAAATCAAATTCATAGGGGGGAAGCAGCATCAGAATATAAGCAACTAAGGAAGAAACTGCTAAAACAAAAACTCTAAACGGACGAGGCTTTTCGTTGCTTCCGAAATTAGTTTTAAAAGTCAGCCCCAACCAGCCTTTTGCCTTTTCTATTCCTAAAAAAATAACTTCCTTGTATTTTTCCAGCATGACTAAAAAAGCAAATAAAGCATAGACTGCAGCAGGCAGTTTGGTGCCCAAGGATAGTGCAAACCAAGCCATCGATATAATGAAAAAGACAATCTCACGTTTAGAATATTTAGGAGAAATATAAAACTTCCAAAGAAATATTAACCCTAGAACTAAAAAAGTGTATAAGATTATATCTCCGCGTATCCACCTGCTAAGTTGCAATACAGAAGGATAAAACGAAAAAAAGGAGATAGTATATAATGCAGAATATTTGTCAAGTAGCATAAAACTTAAGATAGTTATAACTATTAAGAATAATAAACCAAAGATATACATCGGAATCCTGCAATAATCTTCTGATAAAGACATAGCCTTGCCCAGTAAAACAGCTCTATCCGGAAACCAGACTGGATTGATTTTAGAAACATTAGAGAAATCTTGTCCGGAAAGCATACAGGATTTTCCGATGATATAATTACTTAAAGCAGGCTCACCCTGAGCAGATAAACCAGGATAATAATCATGAGGATAAAACCACATTACAGCAGTTGGAACAGTACTCATATCATCATTCCAAAGTCCGGGTTCGGTAGGATAAACAAATCTTACAGCTATGCCCAGTAGGATTAGGATTAAAAATAGGGAAAGCAAAAGCTTGTCTTTTTTGATTTCTGAAAAAGCATTGCCTTGCTTGCAAGATGAGATTACACCTTTATCTTCATGGGATTCTATGTCCATACCCTAAAAGGGAGATGTCTACGATTTATAAATATTTGTCATTAAGCAACACAGAACTTAAATCGGGTTTAAGTAGATGTACATATCCACGAAAAGCATTTAAAGATACTCAACTCAAATAATAAGATGAAAAATAATAAATATGAAGAAAGTTACCATAGTATGTTCCATAAAAAGCTTCTTAGTGACATCAAATATTATCTGTTTCGTGCCAGATATGCTGACAAAATTTATTGGAAGTATTTTGAAAACAGCAAAAACGGAAAGTTTATTGAATTTGGCTGCGGCATGGGGCAAAATATTTTCATGCATAAGAAAAATTCAACAGGTATTGATATAAGCAATTTTGCAATAAAACAATGTAAAAAGAAAGGGATAAATGTAATAAAAGATATAAAAAAGATAGATTCAGGTTCAATTGAGGGTATAATTTGCTGTCATGTGCTTGAACATTTGGAAGAGCCGGCTTATTATTTAAGAGAATTTCTTCGCGTATTGAAAAAAGGAGGCAAACTTGTGCTTGTACTTCCGGCTAACAAAAATGAAGGCATAAAAGCCCCTGATTTTAAAGCATGGCATTTGTATGCCTGGACAGTCTCAGCAATATGGGCTTTATTGCATACGGTGGGATTCAAAGTGAAGATTGCCAAATTCAATTATGCCTTTGGATTTTCTCTATTTTATAAACTCCCATTGCCTTTTGCAATGGCTGTTCTGAAATCTAGCGGATATCTGCGCAACCAAAAAGAGATGATTATTGTTGCAGAAAAAGAGTAAAGAATAAAACTATACCCTATATCTAACCTTATCATACCATACCTTGACAGAAGTCGGAAGCATGTTCCTGTAAAGCGGCTTTGCAACGTGCTCCCTGAAATAATCCCCAGCCTGCACAAACTGCCCTGCAGTATATGTAGGAATATTATGCTTCAGGTTATAATCAACTGCTTTCTTGGATATCAGCTTATTCAGCAAAGGAGCAGGTATTATCCCATATCTCTTGTCTGTGACAGGCCCCCTCATCAGATTTAATATGAGATTAAGGTAGGCATTCTTCTTCTTCAGTTTTATGTGGTTCCACCTGTCCCAATAATTCAAATGAGAGGCAGAGTCTTTTTTTGATTTTATAATGCCGTCTGCAATTGCCTTTTCATAAAGTGGAGTTCCAAGAAAGAAAACAAGATTATTCACAGACAGGAAATATGGCTTTGGTATCTCGCGCAGCAGGTTTATTGAATCCAAAACATCCTCAGGATTCTCATAAGGATTTGTTGTTATTATGTCATACATCACTGCGAGCTTTCCCTTAAACTTATTTGCAATCTTTGCAGCCTTCAAAACCTGCTCTCTCTTGATGAATCTCTTATAAATCTCCAGGTTTATCCTGTCAGAACCTGACTGTATTCCGATGATTATGTCAGTAAGCCCTGCGTCAACAAGCAGCTGAAGCTTTTCCTCGCTCATCGTTGTTGGATCTGCAAGGCACTTCCACCTTACACCTACTTCTTTTTGGTATCTTTCTGCAAATTCCTTTATTTCTGAAAGCGGCCTTGCAAAAAATGTTTCATCGCGAATGTCAAATACGCCAACCGAAGGAAATTTGTCCCTTAGCCTTTGAAGCTCTTTGATTACATAATCTATGCTGTAACTTCTTAATAATTTGCCGTGCCCGTGATACAATTGCCTGTAAAGATGATTGCAGCAGTAGGCGCACGCATTCGGGCAGCCCCTTGTTGTCATGAAGAATATCATGCCGTTAAGGTGCTTTTCCCTGAATGGAACAAGCTTGTTTCCTTCAAGCAGGTAATGGTCTTCCAAGTCATAGTCCGGAGGAGCAAAGCAGTCAAGGCAGTCAGGCATATTGCTTATTTCATTCTTGATTATTTCATCGCCTTTCCTAACCCACAGGTTTGGAACATCAGAATAATCCTTGCCTTCTTTCACCCTCTTTGCAAGCTCAAGCATTGCATATTCACCCTCGCCCCTGCAGACAATATCGCACTGCTTTATGCACATATCAGGAGAAATTGTTGCATGAGGCCCGCCCCATACAATAGGCACATTAAGCTGTTTTAAATAATTTATAAGCTGTTCAGCCCTTACTGAAGTTGAAGCATAAGCAGAAATCCCAATCAGCCTTGCATCCTTGCATATTTCTTTAAGCTGTCCAAGAACTGATTTTGAATATTCAAGTGAATAATCCTCCGCCATTGGCATGAAAACCATCTTAACATCATAGCCTTCCCTCTTAAGACATGAGGAGATTGTCCGCAGTCCCTGGTCAGAAGGATAAGTTGAAGTTGAGATTAATACTATTTTCATAGTGATTTAAAGAACATAAGTGATTTAAAAGCATTTTGTATCTTTAAAATTAATTGGATTATCAGTTTATAAGCGCAAAATACCGACAAACTTATATAGAAGCAATAACCTTTAATTAAAAATGGCAGATAGCCTTATCGCAGAACGGCTCGCACAAAAAAAAGAATGGGATACTATTTGGGGAAATAAGCTAATTATAAATAAGATTGTTAACCTTGGTAGAATATTTTACAACAAACGATTTTTTACTATTTTAAAAAAATATATGAATGTAGAAAATTTCTGTGAATTAGGTTGTGGGAGTAGCACATTTCTTGCTATGGTTGCACCTTATGCTACTAAGGTAACAGGTGTAGACTATTCAGATATATCTTTAGATAGAAGTAGAAACCATTTTAATAAATTAAACGTCCAAAATAGCAGGTTTATTAACGATAATTGCTTAAAATTAAAGACAAAAGAAAAGTTTGATGTTGTTTGGAGTCAGGGTTTAATTGAACATTTTGCAGACCCCGCTAAAATCCTCAAAGAACACCTAAAGATTACAAAAAAAGGAGGGTATGCCATTATATCCGTACCTTATACTGTTTCGTACCACAATTTATGGTATAAAATCACACGACCCAAAATATTAAACAGATTTTGGCCATGGACCTCATTAGTATTTTTTTCAAAAAAATCTCTTGAAAGCTGTCTAAAAAAATATTGTTCTGAAGAAAAGGATTATAAAATTAAAACCTATCCCTTATTGGGAGTTATAATCTTATTTATCCATAAAAAGTGATAAAATTCAAGGATTAGCATTAATTTTAAATAATGATTTTAAGCCCATATATGAATATCAAAACAAAAACTATTTAAATAAACCATAAGACTATAAATACGAATGACAGACTATGACTTAAAAGAAGAACCCCAAAGTACTTCTGATTCTATAACAAAAGAGCTTCAAGAAAGAAAAGATGCCTTTTTAGGCAGATTTAAACAAAAAAAAGATTGGATTATCTATATTATTATGGTAATTATAGCTTGGTTAGGATATTACATAAGAACTCTTAATCTGCCATTATTACAAGGGAAATGGCTTCCTGATGTTGACAGCTATGCTTTTCTGAGATATGCAGAATATATTGCAGTGCATGGCAAGATTATGGCAAATGATATATTACGTTATTATCCTTTTGGCTTTGATCCACGGGGGGAATTTGGAATATTATCCAATTGCATTGCATATCTGCAAAAAATACTGCAAATATTCAATCCAAACGCAACAACGGTTAACGCAGCCATATTATACCCTGTAATCTCATTTTTCATAGCAGCAATATTTTTCTTCTTGTTTGTAAAAAAGATGTTTAACCATAAGGTTGCCATCATATCAACAGCATTCCTTGTAGTAGTGCCTGCATTCCTTTACAGGACAATGGCAGGAGTGGCAGATAAGGAAGCCCTTGCTGTTGCATTGATGTTTGCAGCGCTTTATTTTTATGTATCAGCATTAAAAGAAGAAAAACCACAAAAATTTATACCTTTTGCAGCGTTAGCAGGAATATTATCAGGGCTATTAGCAGCCGTATGGGGTGGATACATATTTATAATGCTAGCTTTAGGCGTACATACCATAATTTGCAATCTGGTGGGTATATTCAAAAGGCATCAGTTCTATGCCTATACAATCTGGATGATATTGCTAATACTTTTTGCACATTTATTTTATCCGGCAAGATTCCCTTTTATCGCTTTTACTAATTCCTTAACATCTCAAGTTATGTTAATAGGCTTCTTGGTATCATTAGTCTGGATAATATTAAATGTTAATAAACTAAGCACATTCACAAAAAAAGTTGAAGCTAAAATGCCACTAGGATTCTTTGCTTTACTTATAACTATAGGGTTAGGGGTAGGTTTCTTATTATTGACAGAAGGGCATACTGTAATTGAAAATGTTTTTCGCGAAGTATATGAACAAATAACCAGCCCATTCGCAACAAGCAGATGGCAGGTGACAGTTGCAGAAAATCATCAGCCTTATTTTACAGATTGGATAGGACAGTTCTCAAGCGGCAGCAGCCTTGAAGCTTTTTTCGGACCATTGTATATGTGGCTGTTTTTTGCAGGCGCCATATTGATGTTTTATGTTTTAATAAGCAAGATTAAGACCATTCAAAAAAAGAATATTTGGATACTTACCGGCGCATTTGCATTATTCATACTGCTATTCAGCATGAGCAGATACTCCGCTTCATCAACATTCAATGGTGAAACACCAATATCCCAGATAGTTTATATTGGTTCACTGATTGTTTTCTTTGGCATATTAGGATATGGATATATAAAATATATTTACAAAAACAAAGAAGCCAATGAAAGCGTTTTAAATATAGATATAATGATTCCCTTAATGATTATCTGGTTTATAATCATGATAATTGCAGCAAGAAGCGCAATAAGACTGCTGTTCATTTTTGCGCCTGTAACGGCAGTTCTTGCAGGATATTGCGCTATTGAATTATTTGAACGGGCCAAAAAGCTCAAAAAAGAGGCATATAAGATAACTGCATTTATTTTAATTGCTTTAGTGGTGGGATTAACATTCTGGGGATTTTATAAAAATGTAAGCGCCCAAGCAAGCTATGTGGGCCCCAGCTTTAACCAGCAATGGCAAAATGCCATGTCATGGGCTAAAGATAACACTCCTGAAGATGCTGTCTTTGCTCATTGGTGGGATTATGGCTATTGGGTTCAATGGGGTGCCAATAGAGCCACTATAAGCGATGGAGGAAATGCTTTTGGAGCAATAAACTACTTTGTTGGAAGACATATCCTTACTGGGCAAAATGAGACAGAAGCATTGGAATTTATGAAATCAAAAAATGTTTCATACTTGCTTATAATCAGTGATGAAATAGGCAAATATCCTGCTTATTCATCGATAGGTGCAGACAGGAATTATGACCGATATTCATGGATTTCAACGATGGTTATGCAGCCTGACCAGATAAGGGAAACAAGAGAAGAAATAGTATACTTGTTTGCAGGCGGAACGCCGCTGGATGATGACTTTATTTATCAGGGAAAACTCTTTCCTGCTAATGCCGCAGGAGTTGCAGGAGTATTTCTGCCTATACAGAATATTGAAGTTAAAGATGCAAATGGAACAAAAATAGCTCAGAAGATTATGCAGCCTGAAGCAGTTATCGTATATAATGCACAGCAAATAAAAGTGCCATTAAAATGTGTTTACCTGAATGGGCAAGAATATATATTCCCAGGCAAAGATATGCTCGAAGGATGCTTAAGGATAATCCCTACAATCGAATCCAATGGACAAGCTAACCCCTTGGGTGCAGCCTTATATCTCTCGCCTGAAGTGTATAAAGGCTTGTTTGCAAAGCTTTACCTGCTTAACCAAGACTGGCCTTACATAAAACTGGCTTATTCAGATGAGAATACGGGAATGCCTCTTGCTTTATACCAAGGAAGGCTTATAGGACCTACAAAGATATGGAAAGTAGATTATCCCGAAGGTCTAAAGATACCGCCGGAATACTATAAAGATGAACTACCTGATCCTGAAATAGATAAGATTAAGCGTTAATAATTTTAGATAAAAAGTAGAAGTCATAGCTCAAATTAATTATCTACATGCTGACAATTGCCTCTAAGCACACCTATCCTTATTAGACATAAAGTTTATAAATTGGTTATAATTATTTTTAAAAATGCCAAAAACCATTGAAGATAAATATTTTTATCCGATTATTATAATTTTAATAAGTTATATTATCTTCAGGTTAATAGACCAAGCAAAGATAATGACTATTTTCCCTTTTGATTATGCTAATGATGCAAGTTGTTTTATGACATTGCTGCATTTTTTAGCTAAATATGGATTCCATAATATTGCTCCGGAATGGTATGGGGGACTAGTAGTGCTTAAGTTTTATTCACCTGGCTGGTTTTTCTTTACATTGCCATTATATTGGATTACAAAAAATGTACAGATTGCATCTTATATTTCAATGATAGTATTATATCTCTTATCTGCCATATTTATAGCCATAATCGGAAAATATCTGCAATGGAGCATAATTAAAAGAATTGCTTTTTTTGCATTATTCTTTGGAAACCCGATAAGTATAGGCAATTTTATAAGGCTTGGTTCTTATCCGCATTTTTTCGCATGGGTATTTTTTATTCCATTTTTAGGCATTATTTTATGGTACATAAACCACAAAATAGATAATAAATTCTATCTCTTATTTATCCCTATATTTGCAATAATGATATTATCTCACCCCCAGGAAACATTATTGGCGGGCATCATGCTCGCTTCTTTTGTTCTCATAAGCAAAGAAAAGATAAAAATATTAATATCCTCGATTATAACAGTAATATTAACATCGTTTTGGTGGTATCCTTTTTTGAAAGATTATAGCCAAAGTACGATATACGAGTATGCATTAACTAGTGAGTCATTAAGTTTTAGAAGCGAATGGGCATGGACAAACATAGCTGCCGTTATTATATCTATTGCATTAATATTCCTCTTTTACATATACTGGAAATCAACTGAACAAAACTATAAAACTAAGTTTTTTTTCCTGCCTGTAATTTTAATGGCAGTTTTGCTTATAACAAAACTAGTGATATTTATTCCTTATTTAAACCAAGTTTATGTCGACTCATTCCTATTACTATTTTTGATGTGCATTATTTATTTCCTATTCAATATAGACGTAAATAGAATCAATAGATTAATGAAGTATGGCATTTTAGGTATTTTAATAATCTTCCCTGTTGTAAGTGTTACATTATCCCATATTCATACTCCCTATTTCAAAGAAAATAGCCCTTTGGCTAAAGATATAATGCTATTATTGCCTCAAATTAAAGGTACTTACTTATTCTTGGGTGTTCCGCCAAAAGATGCTTATTTAAGAGCATTCTATTCTTATGGCGCAATTTACTTAAATCTTTCAACTGCCAATGGTTGGACAACCCATGAAGTATCTATTGAAAAGCAAGAATTACTTGTTGCTGCAGCAGACACATTTAACAATAACAATTGCACCGGTTTATTAAATGTTCTTAAAAAACTGAATGTAACAGAGATAGTAAGCTATAAGGAATCTTGTACTAATCTGCAAAAATGTGGGCTTAAAGCCAAAGGAAAACGAAATGACACCTGTCTTCTGACAACGGCTTAAACTTTTCAGCAATATAAAAATTGAAAGGCAAATATTTCATTTATATGAGGAGATACAATCTGCAAGTATAGATTTCTCATAGTATATGCCTCTCGAGTATACACAAATGAAGGTTTAGTAAATTATTTAAACCAGTTATTTCTTAATTTAGTCATGAATCCCAAACAAATTAAAGTTTCTGTTATTTTGCCCACTTACAATGAAACCGAAAATGTACCCCTGGTTATAAAAGAAATAGAACATTACGTAAAACTACCTTTTGAGATAATAGTTGTTGATGATAATTCCCCTGACGGTACAGCAAGAACGGTTGAGAAGCTCGACAAACCAAATGTGCGCGTTATTAAAAGAACCAAGGAAAGGGGGCTTGTAACCGCAATTCAAAGGGGCATACACGAAGCCAAAGGCGAAATAGTTGTCTGGATGGATTGCGATTTATCTCATCCGCCTCATTTATTACCTAAACTCTTGAACGTAATAATTAATGAAGGATATGATATTGCCGCTGCATCAAGATATATTAAAGGCGGAAAAGATACAAGAACAATACCAAGAATTGCATACAGCTGGGCAATAAATCAATTTGCAATGCTGCTGCTCACACCCAAGATTACAGATTATACAACCGGATTTGTTGCAGTAAAAAAGGACGTATTCAAACATATAAACTTAAAAGGCAATTATGCAGAATATTGCATACAGTTCCTATATGAAGCTTATAAAATGGGATTCAAGATAAAAGATATCCCTTACATTACCTATGACAGAGTTCTCGGTGAAACCAAGACAGCAGACTCATTTAAAACCCTTATAGGGCATGCATGGAATTTAGGGACAACAATCATAAGATTAAGATTCAGACCAAATAAATAATCTATTTAATTGTTTTTAAAAATAAAACCAGCGAGGCGCGCAACTAAAATGGAATTACAGGAATATGAAAAAATGTATAAACTCGAAAAAGCCTATTGGTGGTTTATTGTAAAGCGCAAAATAGTAAATGACAACCTGCCCAAAAACAGCAAAGGATTAAAGCTTCTTGATGTCGGATGCGGCACAGGCATGGTGCTTTATGATTTAAAATCAAGAGGATATGACACTTACGGACTTGACATAATGCCTGCGGCCCTTAAATTTTGCAAAGCGAGAGGGCTTAAGAATTTGTTTAAGGGTTCTGTAATAAAAATGCCGTTTAAATCCGAATTTTTTGACATTGTAACCTGCCTTGATGTTTTGTATCATAAGCAGATTAAGGATGATAACGAAGCAATAAGAGAAATATATAGGGTATTAAAGCCGGACGGCTTGTTGATTTTGACTGATGCAGCATGCCCTGCAATGCATAGTAGGCACGATATTGCAGCCCATGTAAGAGAAAGATATACAAAGAAAGAGATATGCAGAAAATTGAGTGACTGCGGATTTATTATAAAAAAATCTTCTTATTTCAATACATTCTTATTTCCATTTGTATTTGTAATGAGAAAAATAGATAATTTGATAAATAAGAATAAGCCCGTCTCTTCAGATATAGACAATATTTCACCATTTGTTAATAAATTCTTCAAATCAATTTTTTTGCTTGAATCAAATGTTTTAAAAAGGATTAATCTGCCTTTTGGCGTTTCTATTCTATGCATTGTTAAAAAGCCTAAAACAAAGCTGTAGGCTTATAGGACTGTATAGCGGCACGATATCCATAAAGCTTATTAATAAACAAAAAACAGTTTAGACGTAATGCCACTAAAAACAGAATGTCGTTTATGCAAGGGAAAGAAACTTAAAACCTATCTGGATTTGGGTTTTCACCCGCATTCTGATCATTTTCTGAGAAAAGAAGAATTAAATGAGGAAGAGGCATTTTATCCGTTAAGGGTGCAAATCTGCCTTAATTGCGGGTTTCATCAGCTAGATTATGTTGTCCCGCCCAAGGTTCTTTATCAGGGCGAATATATGTATGAATCTTCTATAACTGAAACAGGCAAGGTGCATTATTCTGAAATGGCAAATTCCATCTGCCAAAAAATAGGCCTTAAAAGAGGCTCATTTCTGGTGGATATTGGAAGCAATGTGGGCGTATTGCTGGAAGGATTCAAAAGCAATGGAATGAAAGTACTGGGGGTTGATCCTGCACCTATTGTTGCAAAAATTGCAAATGACAGAGGCATAGAAACAATTTGCAGCCTGTTTACTGAAAAATTAGCAGCAAAAATATTAACAGAAAGAGGCAAAGCCCATGCAATAACCGGAACAAATGTCTTTGCGCATATAGATGACCTTGATGATATTATGAAAGCAATTGATTTGCTCCTTACAGATGATGGCGTATTTATTTTTGAATCTCCTTATCTTATTAATCTGGTTGAAAACAATGAGTACGACACAATATATCACCAACATTTGTCATATCTCTCGATAAAGCCGCTCATCCCTTTTTTCAATAAATTTGGAATGGAAATTTTTGATGTTTACCGCTCAGGAATACACGGGGGTTCAATCAGAGTTTTCATTGGAAGAAAAGGAAAGCGAGAAATAGCCCATATTGTTAATGAGCTGGTCAATCTGGAAGAGGAAGCAAAAGTGTACTCACTTGAAAAGCTGAATAAAGTTGCAGAAGAAGTCAGGAAACAAAGATTAGAGCTGGTATCTATACTGATCGAGCTTAAGAAACAGGGTAAAAAAATAGTGGGAATAGGGGCGCCTGCAAAAGGCAATACCATGCTTAATTATTGTGCGCTTAACAACGGAATTATTGAGTATCTGACAGAAAAATCAACATTAAAAATTGGAAGATTCAGCCCAGGATTGCATCTTGCGATATATCCTGACCAAAAAATACTTGAAGACAAGCCGGATTATGGAATAATCCTGCCTTGGAACTTTGCTGAAGAAATAATAAAGAACCTTGAAGCTCACAGAAAAAACGGCTGCAAGTTCATAATACCAATACCAAAACCAAAAATACTGGAGTGAAACTATGGAAAACAAAAAAATAAGCATAAAGCATATAAAACCGGCATTTGAAGACCAGCGCGGAGCTATCCATGATATTCTGGATGATGAAAATATATTGCATATTGGGCTGATAACCTCAAAAAAAGGAGCTGTAAGGGGAAACCATTACCACAACAAGGCGAAACAGTTCAATTATGTATTAAAAGGAAAAGCTGAATTCCTAAGCAAGGATTCGGAAGATCCCAATGCAAAAACAGAAAAGAACATAATAAAAGAAGGGGATTTCATTAGCATACCGCCAAAAGTGATTCATACGATAATTGCCTTGGAAGATTTTGAGTTTCTAGATTTCCATGACTTCTCAAGGACAGACAATGGGTATGAAAAAGATGTAATCAGAGTAGACATAACAAAATGATTCCCGTGTTTGAGCCGGAAATAGGCGAAAAAGAAGCAGAATATGTAAAAGATTGCTTAAAAGATAAATGGATTTCTTATAACGGCAAATATAATGCACGATTTGAAGAATCATTTGCTGAATATTGCGGGGTAAAATACGGCGTTGCCACCACAAATGGCACAACAGCATTGCATCTGGCTCTTCTTGCGCTTAATATAAAAAAAGGAGATGAAGTTATTGTCTCTGATTTCACAATGGCTTCCTGCCTCTTTGCAATTCAGTATGTAGGAGCAGAGCCGGTATTTATAGACTCGTGTAGAGAAACATGGAACATTGACCCAAAAAGAATTGAAGGAAAAATAACAAACAGAACAAAAGCAATAATGGTCGTTCACATATACGGACACCCCTGCGAGATGGACAGCATAATGGGAATTGCTAAAAAGCATAATCTGAAGGTAATAGAAGACTGCGCAGAAGCTCACGGTGCAGAATATAAAGGGAAAAAAGTGGGAAGTTTCGGAAATATTGGCTGTTTTAGCTTTTATGCCAATAAGATAATAACAACAGGTGAAGGCGGAATGATTGTCACAAATGACAAGGCGCTGGCAGAGAGAGCAAGATGGCTGCACAACCTTGCTTTTGACAAGGAAAGAAGGCATATACATGCGGAAATAGGATATAATTTCAGGCTCACCAATATTCAGGCAGCAATAGGATTGGCACAGCTGGAAAGAATTGAAGAGACAATAGCAAAAAAAAGACAGATTGCAAAAACTTACAATAAATACTTAAGCAAAGTAAAAGGCATAATAACGCCGCCTGAACTAAGTGATGTTAGAAATGTCTATTGGATGTACGGCATCTTGATTGAAGATGATTTTGGCATAACAAGAGATGAGCTTAAAAAAGAATTATATGAAAAAGGCGTAGACACCAGATTCTTTTTCTGGCCTTTGCATAAACAGCCCTATCTGCCAAAAGATAAGTATAATTCTAAAGATTATCCGGTTTCAATAGAATTATCAATAAAAGGGCTTTACCTGCCTTCGTCTGTTAATTTGACAGAAAAAGAAATTGAAGGAATCTGCAGCAAAATAATAAACAGATAGGCCTTAACAAAAGTAGCTGCTTACTAGAATCAAAAGAGCACATAATAAAGCATTGCTTAAGCAACCCTTTAATTTAATAAAAACAGGATTATTTTCTTGCAATAACCCTTACTTGTAAATGGTATATATTTCTTACAGTTTTTGCCGTTATTAAAAAAGGATAAACTCTTGCATATATCCTAGACAGCAAATCAAATGTCCCTTTGCCCAGGCAAGTCAATATTTCACGCTGATAATAAGGCGGCCACTGATATTTTATTGTTTCAACCCTTTCAACCTTATAGCCTGCCGTGGTAAATAGATTTCCCGCACACATAGGACTCCACGTATAAAGATGCTGGTTAACATCGCCCGGAATATATTTGCTCCTAATTTCATGCGGCAGAACAAACACAATCCTGCCTCCTTTTTTCAATTTAGGATATAATTTTCTTAATTCCCCATAAGGATTTAGCGTGTGCTCCAAAGCATGATTAGATATAATCACATCAGCCCAATTATCCTGGATATCTTCCGCACTTTTAACCACATCGACTTTGTTCTGCTTTGCAAATGGCCATGCGTTTTCATTAATTTCTATGCCCTTCTTTTCCGCACAATTGATATTTGCAAGCAAATAACCGCCGCCACAACCAAAGTCTATAACTTTATCTGTAGGCATTATGAATTCCTTAAATTTGAATAAATCAAGTATTCCCCCAAGCTTTCCCGCTGTCTTCTGCCATTCAAAATATTTGTTATTGTAATATTGGATATTTTTAGTCTGCATTAACTAATTTTAGAAAATAGCCCTATATAAACCTTGTGTTATTGTGGTTCCTTCTTCTTTTACAAAAAAATGAATTGCAATTAATCTTGTATCAATATCATATCGAACTGATTTTTCGCGCTATTTTTCTTGCCAGTTTCATAAGTTTGTATTCAACTGGCAGTGAAAAGAATTCAAACTTCCATCTTAACATTACCAGTCCGTGCAGTGGAAGAAAGGCTATCTTCACAGCCTTACCAAGCAGCCCATATTTCCCTAGCTTAACATAAATACTTCCAGTCAAGAATGGAATAAAGAGCATGTTCATTTGTTCGAGCAAAGATACATATTCTCTTGGCATCCATGGAGTCTTAACCCTGTCTAGAGTAAAATCCCCCCATTGTTCAAGGCTACCTGGCTCTTTAAGCCCATTTTTCTTGCATAGCTCGTAAAAGGGGGTCCCAGGATAAGGTGTATAGATAAGAAAATAAAACATATTGTCTTTACTTATTGAAAGTATATCTTTTGTTATTTTAATAAGAGCCTTCCAGTCTTTTTTAATCTGCAGAGAATAAGGCTCCATTAAATCCGGATTTGGAGGCAGTCCAAGCATGAAAGAATAATAGGCTTTAAACCCGTACTGCTTGCATTTTTTTGCAAGTTCCAAGGTATCTTTTACTGTCGCATCTTTTTGTATGAATCTCAGACTTTCATCGCTTCCTGACTCGGCTCCAACAAGAAAACTGGAAAAATTACATTCCTTCAGCAATTTCCATGTATCATCTGAAAGCCTTAATAAATGTTCTGTCCTGCCATTCATGCTTCCCCATGAAATCTTTATCCCATTTTCAATCAATGATTTACATATCTCTCTTACCCTCTTCTCATCAATAAAGAAGTTAGTATCAGTACAGATTACGCCGTTTATTCCATAATCATTTATCAAATGTTCAATGTCAGTTATAATTCGTTCCGGTTTCAGCATTGTTGTGCGATGCTTGTAAACTAAAGGGTCTGCGCAAAATCTGCATCTATGAGGACAACCCTGACTGGTAAAATAGTCAATAATTCTTGTTGCTACCTCATCAACATTCCTTATGAATCCTTTTCCGTCTATTAGGCCATAGGGAAGAGGTGGAAAATTATTTATGTCTTCAAATGTTCTTGGCTCTGTCTTCTTTATTTTACCATCCTGCTTATACAGGATTCCCTTTACTTTTTCAAGAGGCTGATTCTTATCCAGCGCCCTAACAAGCTCAGCAAATGTTCGCTGGCCCTGCCCCACTGCAATTAGATCTATGAGTTCATTCTGTATCGTCTGTTCAGGCAATATTGAAGGATGCCACCCGCCCCAGACAATCTTGACTTCAGGATACTTATTCTTAATAGCCCTGCTTACTTTTAATGCATCCTTAATCTGATACCCCGTCATGACACTAAAAGCAACACAAAGGGAACCCCTAGAATAATCAATTGCTTTTTCCAGCGCATTTGAATCTGAATTGTTAACGTAATGTATCTTATAACCTTCTTCATAAGGGATAGCAGCAATGCTTAACAGCGCAAGTGATATGTCAATCTTTGTTTTGCCTTCTTCCTGCTGAGGATTGTATAGTACTATGTGTTTTTTTATATTTGGCATAGAATTAAATAAGACTAAGCATTTAAAAATATATCTATATTGTCCTAAATCATTAAAATTTAGTCTTGACCTTTTGCCATGCACTTTTGATAAGACTTATTTCCTCTGCGCCTAAAGCATGTGTAAGCCTTAATAGTATTATATACAACACAAGATATATTAAAGCCAAAAAGATGAGCCCAAATAGCACATGGGTATTTATGTAAGTATTAAGATAAACTATAAGAGTAAAAGGTATAGCAGCAGAGATTATACACTTGATATAGCCTAATTTTAACGGGAACAATTTTGTGAGATAATATGTTTCTATCGCAACAAGAATACTCGTCAATAAAAATGCAGAAGCAGTTGCAATTGCCGCCCCCATAAGCCCATATTTGGGTATAAGCAACAGGTTCATAATAATATTTAGCAAAACTGTTAAAAAACTATTGAACAATATTAATTTTGTCTTTTTCATTATAATAAGTATTGATTCTGATGTAAGCATGAGAGAATATATAAAGAAGCTTATTGCAATCAGAATTAATACAAAATAGCCTTCAACGAATATTTTACCAAATAATATTGAAAGTATCTGTTTGGAATATAATCCTAAAACCAACACAGAAGGCACACCAACCAAAAACATCCATTTATTTATAGTATCATAGAGATTGCTAAAATCCTCTTTCCTTGCATACATACCGCTTATTGTTGGCATAAATAAAGTTATTAATGCAACGGGTATTGTAAAAATAAGATATGCAGTAGGTACTGCAGCATTATATATACCTACTTGTACAGCAGGAACAAAATACCCTAAAATTAATGTATCGCTCCAAGTCAAAAGCGAAATAAATAATTCCGAAAACATTAATGGAAGTGAAAAATATAATAATTGCTTGTAAAAAATAGGCGGCGCTAAGGCTATTTTCCTAAAAGAAACTATCTTTTTAAGAAAATATGCCATCAATAAAGCGGAAATAAATAGCGAGAAGATATAAGCAAAAGCTATGCCCATAAGCTTGTAGCCCATAATTAGTACTATGAGTGAAATTGTTACTTTTGAGACAGGTCCCACAATAGTTTTAGCTATAACTATATAGTTTATTTTTTGAAATGCCTGGAATGAGTATTCTATGCCTATTGCGATTACAGTAAGAGGTATTGCAAAAGACATTAATTTCAGCATGTTAACCAGGGAAGGGTCATGGAAAAAATAAAGAGAAATCCATTTGGCAAAAATAAAAAGCAACAATGTAAATAATAGCGAGAGGGGGATTATAATCTTAAAAGCATTATTTATTATTGCATGAATGGATTTTTCATCGCGTTTCCCGCTATAATAAGATACATACCTCAATATTCCCTGAGGGAGCCCGACAAGTGAGAGACTAACTAAGATGCCTATAACCGCTAATCCAATACTGAATAATCCATATACATCTGCTCCCAAATAACGGGCAATAATAACCCTATAAATGTATGAAAATACCTTGGAAATAACCATCCCTATTAAAAGTAGAGTTGCGCCTTTGGATATTTTATTCAGTATTGCCTGCTCTGTCATACAATTAGGCACTATATTAGCTTAAAAAGATTTATGTATGATGCCCCACTCTGATGATCGGATTTGCCCTATTCAGAGTCGATAGGTCCATTAAACAAAAGGTTAGTCAAACGTTTTGGATTTTTGATTGCAGTTTTTATCATAAGCAGCATATTGCCATTTTTCAAGTCTCTCATAATTTTTTTCCATATAAAATATCTTAATTTTTTTCTCGCTTTTAAAAAAACTTGCATAAATTGTTCCTTGCTTATGCTGTCATCCAATAGGAGTGGTTCATCTCGGGTAAGAGAAAGTAAGGCCCAGTCCATTTTACAATCATTAACCTTGCCCCTTTGTTTTGCAATTTCCCATATTTCTGTCGCCGGAAAAGGAGTAAGCACAAAAAGCCCCAGATTGTCCAATTTTATCTTAATGAAATAATCTATTAAATCCACGGTTTGATTCATGTCATCAATAGTTTCTCCCGGAGAACCGAATAATAAATATCCCTCTACCATCAGCCCATAATCCTTGCACATTTTTGCAGCTTTTCTATTTTTTTCTGCTGACAATGAATTATCTTTTTTCAGCCATTTTAGCATCCTATCACTGCCACTCTCAAAACCAAATCCAACCAGAACTACATTCATTTCTTTTAATAATCTGCATAAGTCATCATCCACTAAATTTACTCTTGCATAGCAACTAAAAGTTATTTTTCCAAGTAAGTCTTCATGTTTTAAAAGGGAGATTATTTCTTTGATTCTATTCCTATCAGCAATAAAAAGATCATCGATAATGGCTATGAATTTTATCTTATGTATATCATATAAATATTTAATTTCATTTACAACGTGTTGGGGGGAATGGTATCTTACTTTTTTCCAGAAAGAACTTGAAGAACAAAATCTGCAATTATAAGGGCATCCTCGCGTTGTGAATATCGAATCAAAAACACTAAATTTGCCCGTGTGCATTATTCTTGGTTTAAAATATTTTTGATTAAGCAAAGACCTGTCCCCTATCGGAATCTTATCAAGGTCCAAAAATGCCCTTGGTTCTGTCATGCATTTTTCGCCATTATTATGAAAAATGAGCCCTTTTATTGCTCGTAAATCATCTGGCAAAAAAGTTTTCTTTTGAGCATATAGCTTAAGGATTTCCAGGAGGGTTTCTTCTCCTTCGCCTATAACACCTATATCAAAAGAAGCATGTAATGATAATGGCAATGTAGATATATGTACACCGCCTAAGATTATTGGAATATTTAGTCTTTTCTTCAATTCTTTAGCAAATTCTATCGCCTGACCGTATTCCACAGTCATAGCACTTATGCCAACCACATCCGGTTTTGAGCATATTATTTTATCCATTAGATCCATATCAAAATTCGCATCTGCAAGGCTCATTTCCAAAGGAAATTCAGAATATTGTTTTAAATAAGTCATTAAAGATAAAATACCCAAGGGATAAACCGTTCCCCCATTATCATTTAAGTTTACAAAGCATAGATTCATTTTAGGAATGATATAGATTTAAGCTTTATAAATGTTTCTTCGCCATAATTACATTTGCTTCAATGTTAATTAATTATTAGGTGGGGAGAATTAAGCCATATAATCCATTAGGGATTATACTAACTTAAAGGGAAGTATAGCTTAAGATTGAATTTTTATTTTCTAAGATGAACCCATTGGGAATTCCCCTGAAGTTTAGGTAGAATGGTTAAGCTCGTAATCGAAAGATAGGCTACAAGCATAATTTCAGCTATTCTTCTTAATCTATTGTTCTTTATCAATGCTGATTTGCAATAGATATTTCCCCTAATTTGGCGCTTTCGTTTATATTTATAGATTATAATCTGTTTAAATGCAGGGATTAATCTGCAGGGTTCAATCTTGTAGTCCAATAGTTTGAATCCATATTTTTGCGAGGCTATCTCAAAGCATTTTTTATTCCATCTGGAAGTATGATGAGGCGGTTCGTCAAGCAGTTCACCATAAAGCTCTTGTATTGCAATCATCTTATCATTTGGCACTGCTATAAATATGTCTGCATTGGGCTTTGTGAGGAAATATGCTGCTTTAAAAAAATAATCAATTGAGTCCATATGCTCAAGCACCTGAAACATGCATAGTATTGAAAATTTGTTCTTAAATTTTGGATTTTTTGTTTTGGTTATATCAATTGTTTCACATTTTATTCCATATTGCTCAATTAACTTTTTGCAATTTTCTGAATAATCAGTACAGAGTATATTTTGCTTAGGTATCAAATAAGGAGATATTTTTTTAATGAAAGTTCCGTCTGCTGCGCCAATTTCTAAGAGAGTAGTTTCATTAGGATTAATTCCCCCCATAATTTCTTTTATTTTCTGGAAAGTTACTTCAAACTCCCATTTCCATCGGGATTTGCCGGTTCCGCCGTATATTAAGTTATAAAATTCATTGTCTCCGGCAACAAAAGGATTTGTATAGCATAATCCGCAGTTATCACATTGTATAACTTTACAAGTTGTACTTTTCCAGGTGTTGTTTACATTTGTTACCAACTGTTCAAATTTTTGAGGATCTCTCTCTTTAACTAAAAAATTTTTTGCTACATCCTCTGAGTCTATCTCGTATAATAGTTTTGCATTGTTTGAGCCGCATAATGGACATATGCCTGGCTCAGGAGTATAAGCGTATTGCATTTTATTTGTGTAGACAGGATGAGTTATAAATCTTTCGAAGACAAGCATAGGGGAAAATTAAATATGCAAAAATTGTATTCTACAGTATAGAACCATAATCCTTAAATATCCTTAAAAAGTTCATTTTGGACATGGAAAGTGTCTGTATTATAGGGCTTGGCTACGTTGGCCTGCCATTGGCTGAGCTGTGCCTCAAAAAAGGCTATAAGGTCTATGGCATTGAGGTTGATTCTTCCAAAGCAGAACGAATAAGGCAAAAATTCCCTGGAATCATTCTCAATGAGCCAAATGCAGTATCCAATTCGGATATTGCAATAATCTGCGTCCCCACGCCTGTTGACCATAACAAAAAGCCGGACTTGAGCTGCGTAATCTCTGCATCCAATGAAGTGGCTAGAGGATTGCACAAAGGCATGCTGGTGGTAATGGAATCAACTGTCAACCCTTGTGTCACAGAAGAAGATGTCCAGCCCATATTAGAAGCTGCAGGATTAAAAGCAGGCATTGATTTTGATATAGCACACTGTCCCGAGAGAATTAACCCTGGCGATCCAAAATGGCATGTTGGAAACATCCCAAGGGTTATTGGCGCAACCACAAAAGAAGGCTGCAAACGCGCAAAGGCATTTTATGAGAACATTTTAGATGCTCCTGTGAAAGAAATGAGCAGTATTAAGGCAGCAGAAGCTGTAAAAATTGTTGAAAACTCCTTTAGGGATGTTAATATAGCCTTTGTAAACGAGCTTGCAAAATCATTCACAAAATTTGGAATTGACATAACAGAAGTGATAGAAGGCGCAAAAACAAAGCCATTCAGCTTCCTTGCCCACTATCCAGGCTGTGGCGTAGGTGGCCACTGCATCTCAGTAGACCCCTATTATCTTATTGAAAAAGCCAATACATTGGGATTCGACCATAAGCTCCTGAAGCTTGCAAGGGAGATTAACAATTCCATGCCTTTCCACACAGTTGATTTAATCGTTAATGCCCTAAATGAAGCTGGAAAGAGCGTAAAAGGCAGTAAAATAGGAATCATGGGGCTTGCCTACAAGGGGGGAGTTGAGGATTTGAGGGAAAGCCCTGCATTGGAGATTATAGAAGAGCTCAGGAAAAGAAAGGCCAATCTTCTTATACATGAGCCCTATGTGTGTCATTTGAGCAATGCAACAGCTGAAGAGGCAATAAACAGCACGGATATTGTTGTGTTATTGACTTCTCACCCTGAATTTAAGAATATGGATTATTCTAAAGCAAAGATTGTGGTGGATGGCAGAAATTTCCTGGATAAAGAGGTTATATCCAGGCAAACGACGTATGTTGGAATAGGGAGATAAGGAATTTTATATAAATTAAATTTAGAAATTCATTATATTTATATACCCTCAAAATAAATTTTAAGTTATGAGAATCCTATTAATAAATGATTCCTGCAAGGAAGGCGGCGGTGCAGAAACATATATTTTTGCTGTTTCCAAATTACTCGGCAGAAATCATAAAGTGGCATTATTTGGATACGAAGATAATAGCATAACTGAAGAAAATAAGGTTATAGTTGCATATCCGTCAAATAAACTTAAAAAAAGTCTGGGCAAATTTGTTTTTAACTTTAGGGTATATTCTATGCTCAAAAAATTTATCAAGCAGTTTAATCCCAATGTTGTATTTATGCACAATAATTATGTCCATTCAATCCCTGTTCTGCTTGCACTCTCTGCCTCAAAAGTCCCCGTGGTGCAGACAATTCATGATTGGGGACAGATTTGTCCTTCATCATGGTGTGTTATCAAAAAAAGCCTTAAGCCTTGTGAAGGCGTTGAAGGGATTGCATTGAAATGTATGCTAAAAGGATGCATAAAACCATTGCATTTCTTCATGGCATATCCAAGAAATAAATTAAGGATTAAGCTTACTAAGAGGATAATTCAACAGTTTATATCTCCTAGCAAAATGTTGGCTGCCGACTTAAGGAAACATGGTTTTAGGAACGTGCAGTGCATACATAATTTCATGGAATTTGGCAATTCAAAGATGAATTTTGCAAAATCACAAAAAGGGCTCGTGCTATACGCAGGATTGTTAAGCAGGAACAAAGGGGTTGATTTTCTTATCCGCGCATTCAAGGAAGTATTAATTCATTATCCCTCTGCTCACCTGCGCATTGTTGGTGATGGTCCTGAACGTAAAAATCTGGAAAGCCTTGCAAAAGAGTTAGGGCTAACTAATAAGATTGAATTCACAGGAAAGATACCTCACAGCAAAATCCTAAATGAGTTTGAAAAGTGCAGGGTATTTGCTATTCCGAGCGTTTGGATGGAAAATTCGCCATTTGTGATTTATGAATGTATGTCAGTCGGCAGGCCCATTGTTGGTTCAGCAAGGGGAGGCATTATGGATTTAGTGCTTGATGAAAAAACAGGTATTCTTGTGGAGCCGGCAAATAGCGAAGCTCTTGCAAACGCAATACTAAAAATTCTTAAGGATAACAAGTTAGCCGAAGTATTTTCAGCCAATGCATTTCATTATGTGCACTCCAAGTTGAATTCTAAATTACACATTAAAGCAATTGAAAAAGTACTAAAAGAAATAGCAGGAAAGTAGATGTTTTCTATTACATTCTAATAATCCATATTAGAATATAATGCCGGAGGTTTAAGGCAATTCATAATGTTTATAAAAAGTATAACTGATTTAAGTCTAATGAAAATGTATACAAAACGGCTTTTGTTGATTTTTCTAGCATTGGTTATTGTAAAAGTTGTGTTTTCCTCATTTGTGCCCACAATATCAGGATATAGCGATGAAGATTCATATGCAAAAATAGCAAGGAGCTTCTATTTTGACCAGGAATTTACAGAACATGGTGTGCCTTCTGCGCAATTTCCTCCGCTTTACCCCATTCTAATCTCAATTTCATATAAATTTAAGGATATGCAATATGTTTACATTTTTATGAAATTTCTTAATGCACTATTATCTTCACTAATAATAATTCCCGCATGGCTTCTTGCAAAAGAATTTCTTGAGGATAAATCAGCATTTCTTACGGCTGTTGTTGTATCAGTATTGCCTTCAAATCTAGCATTTGCCCCTTTTATAATGAGCGAAAGCCTATATTATCCTTTATTCCTTTTTCAGTTTTTACAATTTACAAAGCAGTAACCTCAAAAGGATACAAATGGCCGATTATTGCAGGGCTATCTGTGGGCTTATCATACTTAACAAAAGTAAGCGGCATTGCTTTGCTTTTTGTAGGTATTGGGGCTTATACGTTTAAGGCCTGGGAAGACAAAGATTTTAAATTAAATGCCAAAAAAACATTTGTATTTATTATCTCAGCCATCCCATTCATCGTTTTATGGCTGATACGAAACGGGCTTTTATTTGGATTTTCAATTAATTCAGTTTCAGGAGGGTACTATAGTCTTGAAACAAGCCATGGACTGAAAATAGGCACAATTCTGCTTTGGTTTTTAATATCTCTCGGCTATTTGATAATAAGTTCTGGTTTCATTTATTCCATTGGATTTTTAAATCTGCTGAAAGCAAAAGCTAAATACCCTTATTTGTTGGTTATTTCAGGTCTATGCATATTTGTAACCTTGCTTATTGCCTCAAATCATAATGCAGCTGCACAAGTTGGAATCTATTCTAATTGGTTATTAGGCAGACCTATAGGAAGGTATATCGAAGCAGTATTGCCTTTAATCATAATAATAGGAATAATTGCCTTTGAAAAGATGCCTACAAAAATTAATATGAAATCTATTTTCATTATCGTATCATTACTTCTTTGCTCTTCAGTCTTATATTTATTTCCTTTGTTTCCGGTTAATAATTTATCCTTGTCCTGGCTGGGAATTTTAGCCGAACTAATAAGATTAGTATTTAATTCCTCTTTCATATCACAGATTATTTTTGCAGCCATATTGGGATTGATATTTTATATACTATACAAGATGATATACCCTCATACCAAGCGCATATTTTATTTTTCAATTATTTTCTTTATTCTAATCTCACTGTTGGCTTATTCAGTAACAATATACAATACCAGGGTATATTGGGCAGCAGGACCCCAAGTACAAATAGGCATGTTTATGAATCAATATGATCCGCAATATTCCGTATATCTGCTAGATGAACGTGATGAGGCTATTATCTCAAAATTGAACCAAACAGGCATATATGAACGCGATATAGGGAATAGAACAAATAGTATAATTGGCTTTTGGCTTAATGATAAAATTATAGTCGGCAATCTGGAAAGCTATAGTGAACATGTTGACTATATTTATACCAAGCATATGCTTAATCTCAGCCTGATAAAACAGATTGGGGAATTTAAGATGTACTCTGCAAAAGGTTTATAAAACCCCAAAAATGATGATTTAATATGAAAGTTGTAATTACCATCCCGGCATACAATGAAGCAAAAACAATAGGTCATGTGATTAAAGACATAAAGGATGTAATGGCTAAGGAGAGATATAATTATAAACTTCTTGTTGTAAATGACGGAAGCACAGATCAAACAGAAAGTCTTGCTAAACAAGCAGGAGCGTTTGTTTTTTCGCATTTTACTAATAGGGGACTGGCTGAGGCATTTCGAACTGAAATTAAAAAAAGCCTGAAGATGGGCGCAGATATTATTGTGCATACAGATGCAGACGGGCAATACCAGGCAAAAGACATTCCAAGATTAATACACGAAGTTGAGAAGGGCTATGATTTGGTATTAGGAGACAGGTTTGCCGGAGGCATAGAAAAGATGCCTTTATTAAAAAAGATTGGAAATCGCGCTTTCTCCCGAGCCATATCCAAGATATTAAAATATAAAATTAACGATTGCCAGACTGGTTTTAGAGCATTTAACAGGAAAGTTGCATCTTTAGATATTATATCAAACCATACTTATACCCAAGAACAAATACTAAGGGCAGTAACGGAAGATTTCAAGGTGAAAGAGATCCCAACCTATTTTTCTGCCAGGGAAGGAAAAAGCAAATTAATAAAGAATCCATTCGGATACGCATTTAAAGCATGGATAAATATCCTTAGAGTGCAAAGGGATTATAACCCCATTAAATTCTTTGGGAGCATTGGAGGCAGTTTTATTATCACAGGATTATTACTTGGACTTTGGCTTACCATGCTATTCTTTAAAACAGGCAAAGTAGGGCATCTGCCAAGTACAGTCTTATGCATATTATTAATAATTTCTGGTCTCCAAATATTATTCTTTGGATTTTTAGCGGATATGAAAAAATAAATAAAAGAGTTATTATGTTTTGATCCTCTAAGGCTATTTGATTTTAAATTATATATTACTAAATGTTTGCCACTATTATCCCGAAACTATTTAAATATGAAACACACTTTCAGTTCCTAATGAAAATTATGCTTATTCAGCCAGGGCTTACGCTTGATGAAAGATACGGTAAATATCTTGGCAAGGTGGGGCCTATGTGCGAGCCAATGGGATTGGCTTATCTTGCTGCGGTAATAAGAGAAGCAAAAGCGGCTGACGTTGAAATATTGGACATTGCCGCTGTGCGCATCAGCACTGAAGAATTAAAAAAACGTATTATTGAATCAAATCCTGATATTGTGGGCGTGTCTATACTTACACCAATGTATCTTCGCGCAAAGGAAATAATCAGCCTTGTAAAAGAGACACTTCCAAAAGCAAAGATTATTGCCGGCGGTCCTCACGTCACTGTTTTTCCTGAAATAACCCTCGAAGAAAACAAGAACATCGACTTTGCCTGCTTCGGGGAAGCTGAAGACACAATAGTGGAATTGCTTAACGCAATTTCAGAAAAAAAGCATTTTGAAAGCATAAAAGGCATAGCATACAGAAATAACGGCAAAATAACGATAAATCCTGCGCGTGAGATAAAAACAGACATTGATTCCATTCCATTGCCCGCAAGGGATCTTTTGCCAATGGCTAAATATACTCCGGCGCCAACATACTTCAAAAGGCTTCCAAGCTATCTTATACTTGCCTCAAGAGGATGCCCTTTCAAATGCGCATACTGCTCAAAAGTTTCCGGAAGAGTTTACAGAAAGCATTCTGTGAAAAGAATAATTGAGGAAATAAACACTCTTCTGAATGATTACGGCGCAAAAGACATAATATTTAGGGACGATACTTTTACAGTAGACAGAGGGCACGTTATTGAATTATGCAATGAGATTATGCGGCTGGGATTAAACAAGAGATTTGAATGGAGCTGCATGACAAGAGTAAATCTTGTTGACAGAGAACTGCTGAAAATAATGAAAAAAGCAGGCTGCTGGAGCATGCATTACGGCGTTGAAAGCGGAAACCAGAGGTTGCTGAATTTGATAGATAAGGGAATAACGCTGCAGCAGGTGAGGGATGCATTCAAATGGACAAGGGAAGCAGGAATCGAGATAAAAGCATTCTTTATGCTCGGTTTGCCTTCTGAAACAAAGGAAGAAAGCATGCAGACAATCAGTTTTTCAAAGGAAATTGACCCTGACTGGGTGCAATTCACTATAACAGTGCCATATCCTGGAACAAAATTATATGAAATCACAAAGAAAGACAAAACACTAAAGTCATTCCAATGGGAAAATTATCAAACATGGGCCGGATGGTCAAACAAGGAGCTTGTTTACATGCCTGAAGGCAGAAATGCTGAAGAGCTCAAAGAGCTCCAGAAATATGCAATGAGAAGCTTCTATTTACGCCCAAAATTTATATTGAGGCAGCTCAAATATCTTGGCTCAAAAGACAGGGTAAAGGTTTACATAAATGGGGCAATGGCATTGATTAGCAGCATGAAAAAGTCCAGTTGATGTTATATATTCCAAAATAAGGATAATGCTAGAAAAATAATTTGGTTAAACATAATAATCAACTATATAAAATAATCTATTCTTAGGTAAATTTATAAACTTATCCGCTGTAAATATAAAAAATGAAGTCTGATTATATTAAGAATATACTGCAAAAATACAGATTTGAGATATTTTGCTTTATCTGCGTCACAGTTCTATTTATCTTCATATATAGCGGTTATGGCATCGGTAACCATAATCAATATTTACCAAATATGTACCGCATTAATGATACAAGCTACCTTGTTAATGACTGGTATACCAATTCAATGGAAGGATTTAATATTAGATCCATATTTAACTATTTTGTCCTTTGCACATATAAAATAATAGGCAGCCTGTCAGTTACTTTCTTTTTATTAACCTTATTGTTTACACAGGGGATTGCCCTATCCTTATTCTATCTTGCAGATTATTTTTATAAAAATAAGGCAAAATCAGCCTTATTTAGCTTGTTTTTTATCATGGCGTATCAAACATCATTTTTAGGTTCCATTAATCTTATTGACAGCATCCTTACCCCAAATATTATCTCATGGTGTTTTGCACTTATTTCCTTAAACCTTATACTGCGGAATAAGACTGTAAGCGGATTTGCCATATTAGGATTGGCAGCAATATTCCATACAATTACAGGACTTATGTGTTTCTCAATATACTACTTTATACATATTTTCATTAACATACGCAAACCTATTTTTACCAAATCAAATCTTATTTACTTGATAAAACCTATATCTTTTATAATAATAGGTGCACCTGCTCTTATCCAAGGCCTGCTAATTTCTTCAAGGTTTACAGACCAGAGCCTGATTACCCACATAGTTGCCAGATTCAGGCATCCATGGCATTGCCTGCCAAGCTCTTGGGATTTTAGTCTTTTTGTTGCAACCATACTTCTGGTAGTATTGGGATTGTTATTTTTAAGAGATAATAACTTCAAGCAAAAATCTGTATTTTATGTATCTTATATAATATGCATTTTATATGCTATCACTGGGTATATATTTGTAGAAATAATTCCAATCTCGTCCTTTGCTTTATTTCATATGTTCCGGGCTGTTGCCTTCATGTTCATGGTCTCATATATTATAATTTTTAATGAAGCTTATGAGCTATGGGCAAGTGCCAAAAGTATTCCCCTAAAACTATTTGCTTTATTATTCATATTCTCTTTTGCCACATTTGTCTTAAGGTATTTATTTATTCTCTTGGCATTAATATTTATTTTTATAAAACTAAAAGAGAACAATTATATTAAAATAAACAGAGGATATTTTCTTTTTGCAGGCATTGCCATTGCCATTATCTTGGGAGGATTGCTATATTTTACATTTCCAACCCTGCTAAGATATTTAACTTCACAAGAAAAAATATCCCTGATTAAAAGCCTATTGGTGCCAGCATTTATAATCTTTTTTATCTACCTTTTATGTTCAGCTTTGATTATATATCCTAAAAACAAAAAGATTATTTTCCTTTTAATAGCAATATTGGTAATAATCTCGTTTGTTGACCTTAAGATATCACCTTTAAATGCAAGATCAGATTTTGAACCGGAAATGAAAGAAATCTGCCTTTTTGCACAAGAGAATACACCTATAAATTCTATATTTTTAACACCGCCTGATGAAGAGCAATGGAGATTATGCCTCAATAGGGCTATTGTTGTTGATTTTAAAACAATACCTTTAGATGACAGGTATATGGTAGAGTGGTATATCCGTATTATAAATGTAACAAATAACCATTTCACCTTGGATGACAGAACCTATGGGGAAAATCAACATCTTAACGAGTATTATACTACACTCAATGAAACGCAATTGCAAATCTTAAAAGAAAAGTTCCACTTTTCATATGCAATATTCAATAAAGACAAAGAGTTGGAATTTCCACTAATCACAAAAAATAGAGAGTATATTGTATATAATCTAACAGGCTAATATCTAAAAAGGGTATTTATATAGCGGAACTAATTTATCAGATGGAAGCAGCTTATAAACAATCAATGATTGAAAAGAATAGAGGCCAATAGGACACTTATTTTCTGTTTTTTCAATTGCCTTATTAATGGCTTTTTTATCAAATGAGCCAATACTTATATGCGGTATCCATATCATGCCCATAAATGGATACCCATATTGCTGCAAGCAGTTATTGAATTCTTTATTTTTGAATTTAACTTTTATATAACGCAAAGCAATGTCTTTTGTACGAAAAAGTTGTAATTCCTTTAATAATTTAGATTGAAGATTATTCAGGACATTGCCGGGCATATTGAGCCGACAAACTAAAGTTGAACAAGAAGTAACTGGATCCTCAGAAAAAATAGACCATGCATTTATCGAAAATCTTATTTTTTTAAATTTAGAACGAAAAGAACCGATTATAAAGTCGAGCTTATCTTTAAAAGATATATCATCGCCTAAATCCAATACGCAGAGAGTAACATGCGGTTCGTCATTGATATACAACTGATTTCCCATTTGCTTTTTTAAAGAAGTTTTCAATATTCTTATTTTATTATATAGACAAGGTTCCGGTTTAAGGGCAAAAACATATTCCATAGCCTAATTAAGCCAATTACTATATTTAAGATTATCCCCTTACCCCTTTACCCATATGCTTAAATACATACTTAAATAAGAAAGGCAGCGACGCATTAATATGATGCCTGCTTGTGTAATAATAATCGCTAAATTTCCATATTGCCCTATAAATCGCATTATCCGACCGATATATTAATTTTGTCCGGATTAGTTTTCTTAGAATAGGGAAATGCAAATATATCTGGGATAATCTGGATAAATTCAAAATTACCCTGCCTTCTTCATCTTGCCTAAAACATTCAAAAAAATTCATAACATTATCACCTATCAAGTTTGAATCATTTATTAGTTCAGATTTATAAAACCCATGCTTAACCCCATATTCGGTTATATTCAGTTTGGGAAATGGCTTAAAGATATTCACAGCAACAACAGTATTCTTATCTGATAGTTTAATAGCTAAATCCAGAGTTTCAAAAGAATTTGCCAATGTTTCTCCCGGAAGCCCAAACATGACAGCCATAGAATATTTAAGCTTATATTTTTTCAAAAGGTTAGTTGCGTCCATATATTGTTTATTTGTCATCTTCTTGTTTAAAACATTAAATCTGAGGTCTTCATTTCCTGTTTCAAGCCCCAAGCGTATAATATAGCACTGTTTTGTATCAGCTAATGCCTTACATACATCTTCGGTAAGCTCATTTGCACAAGCATTAATAGAAAAAGGCATATTTACCCTTTCCCGATATTCCTTAAGAAATTTTAATATCCATTTTTTATCATAACCAAGAGTACTATCATTAAAGAATAAATTCTTAACCTTATATTTATTTTTAAGTATTAAGCATTCTTCTATGACATTATCAACATCCCTCAAAGCACAATATTGCTTATCAACAGGTGCATAAAGTTCCCTATACTTATGATTAAAACAATAAGAGCAGCAATAAGGGCAACCCCTGCCAACCATCACTTGCTCAAATTCAATATCTTTAAAATAAGAGTCATAATCCCTATAAATATCTCTGTCGTCGAAGGGCTTATTCTTCAGGTCTTTAAAAGACCTTATCGGATTCTTAATAATTTTTCCGTTATGCTTAACCCATAAATTTTTAATATGGGAATAGTCCTTCCCCTCTTTCACTGCATTCGCAAATTCCACAAAAGCATCGTCTCCTTCTCCAATACATAAAACATTAATCGGTAGTTTCTCTATTATTTGCGGGAAAAAAGAGGCATCATATCCCCCAATTGCAATTAAAGCCTTAATATTCTTAGCCTTTATTTTTTTAACAGTTTCTATCATAAATCTTCTATAAGAGGTAATAACCGGAAACGCAATTATATCTGGTTTAAATTCGTAAATCTCTTTAAAAAGTCTCTCGTCTTTTCCGACTGCAACTGCAGTTTCGTGTCCTGCCCGCTTTAATGCCGCCGATAAAGTCATGACTCCCTGAAAAGGAAACCATATCTGCTGCAAGAATAATATTTTTACCATTTGAATTTACTCCTTATTATATAAAAAAAGCTTCTTTAAATATCTTTCCTTTTGTCCATCTGAGAGATCAAGAAAGCATTTTCCATTTTTACCAAGGGAAACTTGAATGGGCTCTAGAAAAGGTATTTCTATTAAATGCCATTTGTGGGCTGGTATCTGCCAAATAGTGCCAATTAAACAGCGTAAAAAAACATTATGCGTACATACCAATATTCTCTTTTGAGGAATTGTGTTTAAATTTTTAATGAAAGCATCTAGCCTTCTGCAAAGAGCAACATAATTTTCTCCTCCAGGAAAGCAGGGGTCTTCCTTATTGGCCCATGCATTTACAATGTCCGGATAATGTTTCTTTAGAAAATTAATATCCTCCCCTTCTACAGACCCATAATCTATCTCCTGTAAATTCTTATCTACATCAATAGAAAATTGCAGATGTGTATATTTTTTAATGGCGTCTGCTGTTTGAATACATCTTTCAGCAGGCGAAGAGATAATTTTCTCTATGCTCATATCTGAAAAGGGGATTAAAAGCGAATTATTAATAGAGGTTATAGAGGGATTGAGTTTTTGTCCGATAAAATATCCTTGTTTATTTAACAAAGACTGCTGATGCCTGATAAAAAACAGATGTTTTGCATGCAAAAAGAATATCGATTCAAATCCTTTCTTAAAATGCAGCAAAAATGCCTGTAACTGGGCCTCATGCTTTTTATTCCATTTTGGAAAACTATTGGTAGATTTATATTTTTTCAATTTTTTAAAAAATTTGAGACTCGACGTCTCGTTAAATAATAAGCTGTAATTAGTGATTATTTCCTCAAAAGACCAATTTTTATTTATTTGGAAATAAAGCTTCGAAAAATTTCGCATCAGGAAGTTCATAACATGGTAACTAAATTCAAAAATATCCTTATTATTCATAGTTTTATATTTAATTTTCTCGCTTAAAGCCCCATTATCATCAAAAGTATATTTCCTATAAGAAATCCGCCTGGCCTCAATATCCTTAATGTAATCATTTATGCTTCTCCTGGAATTAAAGAAGTCAGATACGCTAAGCCCGCAAATTGCGTACAATTCGCTCATGTGCTTTTTTACAAAAGTATCAGACCTTTGCCAATCATAGCATGTAAAAGGGCTCATTAGGCAATGCAGCTTGTGTCCTTCAATATCATATACCATTAAATGGAGAACAATATTGTCTCCAACATTGAATTTAAGCGGACCAAAGCATGTATTGATTAAAACTTTTTTGTCAAAATTTAATTCAATTACTGGTTTTAGCTCCTTAAATCTTGTTAAAATATGCTCAAACTTAGATTTGTTCAATTTATCCACAATAACAACTATATCGACATCACTTAACCCTTCAATACCTGGCTTATCCACAAACGAGCCGACAATAGTCCCTGATTTCACAAATTCTATCGCATTAAGAGTATCGAGTATAGATTTCGCCAGAAATGCCTTCAGGTCCTCATCCTTATTAAAATAATAACGCCCGCTTGTTTTCATGGTGTGGATAGTTTCAATTACATTTTTTGAGTTTAATACTGCAGAACCGGAAACAATATACTTGGCATTAATCTTATGAATATTTGTCGGCTTTAAACCCCCATCAAAACAGATTTCAAAATTATATTTATCTCTTAATAATGTCAATTGATGCAGCCTAGTCAGCGCCTTTTTCTGCAGATGCTGATTTGAAAAACCCGGTTTTTCTATTGCAAGGATTTGAACTAAGTCCACTTCTTTTAAGAAAGGCATTATTGACGCAATTGGTGTTTTGTACATAATAGAAATGCCAGCCTTCTTACCCCTAGATTTTATTTGTGCTATCAATTTTCCTACATCTTCATCTATTTCCGAATGGATTATAATATAATCGCTAAAATAAGCCACCTTATCAATCCAATGGGATGGTGTCCTTGACATAATATGAGTCATCTTTTTTGTATAAGGCCAATACTGATTTATGTCTGCACCCTTTGTTACATCTATTTCTGCCGCATTTTTATTAAAAGTCTTATCAACAAGATCTATATGCAAAAAATCAGGGTATATTGATACCTTCGAATATATAAGACCAATATCCTCAGAATCAGATAAATAAATAGCAATACCTACCTGCTTGACATCCCTAAATGTAAATCTCCTGTGGAGAGTATAAGTTATCATAAACAGAAGGCCTGCACTAATAAATCTTAAAGGAATATAATTATAATTAGC
The DNA here is from genome assembly GCA_041659245.1 of Candidatus Nanoarchaeia archaeon. Taxonomy (GTDB): domain Archaea; phylum Nanobdellota; class Nanobdellia; order SCGC-AAA011-G17; family GW2011-AR17; genus UBA9640. The sequence continues at coordinate 10,026 of JBAZYQ010000001.1, read as the reverse complement.
AAAGCCAAATAAAGGGAATACTTGTTTTATCAGCAATAGATTAATTATAAATGCACAAAAAGAGATAAAAACAAACAATCTGAAGGTCCTAAGGCTCTTTTCTTTTGGAATGTCAAAATTCAGTTTTAAGTTTAGGACAAAGCTAAAAATCATACCTACCATAAATCCAAGGAAAAGTTTTAGGTATAGAGTTGAAAAAAGATTCTCAATGGAGGCAATTACAAGCAGCTCCACCAATATGGAGGTTAAGCCAATTACAACATAGATAATAAAATATCTGAACCTGAATACAAGATAATTTATTTTCTTGATGAATGCGGTTTTGGCAAAGACAAAATATTTTATCCCGAGAAAATTTGTTAAAGAACCCAAAAACAAAGACACTAAAAAGGCAATAAATACCTCGAGACCCATTATTACCATTGAAAACATAAATAATAATTGAATGAGGAGAGAAATGCTGTATACGATAAGATATTTTCTTATTTCAAATCTTTGAAATTCAGCCAAAAACTTTGTATTTAATATAAATCCCAAACAAAATCCGCATATATAGCTTATTGAAGCGGACAGAATATAATGCAGATCCAACAATTGGATTAGTATTATAAAAACCAGAACATTGATAATAGTGGATAAAGAACCCACTGTAACAAACCTAAATAGAACGTTTTTCCTGTCTCTTAGTATTTCCCTAATCATCTTGCACTTTGCAATCCAGCCATTTTGGAGCCAATTGCAAATCTACCATGACTAAATCAACTGGAATTTTCTCTTTTGTCAAATAAGCTTTATATTTTAAAATATCTTCAGGTCTGCCCCACCTATCCGGTGAAACCAAAGCAATTTTAAAACCAGCTTTATGGAGCCTTGCATAAACATCTGCATTTAAAGACAGGATAGTATTAGTATCCACCCACACCCAATCGACCATACCCTTATGCGCCAAAGCAAATTCAATAGGCTCTGCTTCAGAAAATCTCACTGCTATCTTTTTGAATATGTCTTTTCTTGTTGCACGATAAATAAAAGGGTATTCTACATCAAGGAGAAAGTAATCTTCTATATTATAGTCCTGCGCTAATTTAATAACGTCGGATTCAATGCCGGCCTCCTTGATATTAAATATGATAAAACTATGACGATAGTTGCTCAAGAATTCTTTCAAGAGCTCTCCACCAATATAAGGCTCATGATTCAATATTAGTTCTTTACCCGCAACCCTTACATCCACTTCAACACCATACTCAACAGGAACTTTTTTCAGCATGTCCACTGTATTTACCCTATGTGCGGCTATTATCATTTTTCCTCATTCTCCTCTTTAATTCCCATGTAAAAGAGATAGTCCGTTTAATAAACTTATACTTGTCCCTTATGCCCGTATTCCAATGGGATTGCCCATGGATTCTTTCAGGAAAGTCCACAGGAAACCGTATAATCTTCTGTTTTGAATATAAGGCTGTTAAATATATAAACAAGTCAAAAGAAAAATCAAGTGGAGGATTATGTACTTGTTTAAGAAATTCCCTATGAAATAAGTTAGGTTGGGCATTTATATCATAAACTATCCTTCCAAATACAATTGATTCAAAAATTGACATTGCATAAGAGAAAAAAGAATCAAAAAAAGCCCTCTTTTTTCTTTTCCCTTTTACAAAACAGGTTTTATTATCTATCTTATGTTTTATTAGGTCATAAGCAACAAACGCATCTTTGATATCTGTTTGAAGGTCAGCATGTGTCCAGGCTATAAATTTCCCTGAAGCCTTGGATATTCCAGACCATATGCCGTGTCCATATCCTTTATTGTATTTTATATTAACAATATTTATTGAGCTATATTTCGCGGCAAACTGCCGCATTAAGCGAAGAGAATTATCTGTTGAGCCATTATTGACCATCACCAATTGAGAAGAAGTATTGTCTTTTTTCGCTTCTAAGAATCTTTTAACTAAAAAAGGAATATTTTTTCCTTCATTATAACAAGGCACAACAATAGATAATAAAACAGTCATGATACTCCTTTAATATATTTTTTCCATAATTTAAAAAGAGGCTTATACTCTTCTGGCAACAGTTTTGGACTGAGATTATTTGCAACAAAATAAGATACCTTCTGAAAATCAAATAACTGATTAGGAGTGCCCCAGCTTACAAAAAGGTCCACATCGAATATGGCTGTCTTTTTGCCCATTCTATTAAGGAATATTGGCACCGAATCAACGTAAAATTCATTGTTAATTCTATAATCCTCGTTGATCATAAGTGAAACAGCATCAAAAAAGTCCTGCGCCTTTTTAAAGAAGAAAGAGGCTGTAATTGCATGATCATAGTAAGGATCCTTAGAAATAGGAATTTTTATCGACATACTCTTAATTGTCTTGCCATCATTATTTAATATACACCAGCCCCATGCAGAAGGATTGACTCTCAGAATGTTCTGTTTTGAAAAAGTAAAAAAAACTGCATCTATATTTTTGTCTTTTTTAAATTCTTCAAATTTTTCATGATCATATAAAAAACCGCTGTCACAGGCAGCAATAAAAAGCGGCTCCGCCATGTTGATATGCTCTTTCGCCAATAAACAGGTACATGCTTGCCCTTCAGTCGTTTCTGCTACAGGAATAATAATTGCATCAGGTAACTCATGATTTATTACGGCATCAATCTGGTACTCATCAATATGCTCCTTTCTCACTAAGAATATCCATTTGTCAGAAGGGGGCAAATCCCTTATTACCTTTATGAGCATTGGCAGCCCCAAAACAGGAATTAAAGGTTTAGGTAAAGTAAATCCTTTTTCTAAAAAACGGCTTCCAATACCAGCCATGGGGATAAGATTAGTCATTTTTTGCTCTTTTTTGCCCATAATATGCAGTAGGGCCATGTTTACGCATATAATGCTTTTCCAATAAAAAAGAGGGCAAATCAGTTATATTAGAATTTAACTGCAATGTTAAAAGATTCATTTGAGCGACAGTTTCTAATACTTTTGCATTATGAACCGCCTCTGCCGGGCTATTGCCCCATATAAATGGTGCGTGACCAGCAACCAAACAGGCAGGCATAATCATAGGATCCAGCTTGTTTTCCAGAAAATGTTCCACTATCAGCTTTCCTGTATTTAATTCATAATCTTTTGTTACTTCTTCTTTCGTCATAAGCCTGGTTACAGGAACAGGACCCGAAAAATAATCTGCATGAGTTGTCCCCATGCAAGCGATTGGCATTCTTGCCTGAGCAAAAGCAGAGGCATATACGGAATGGGTATGTACAATAGAACCAACCCCTTTAAATCGCCTATACAACTCCAAATGAGCTAGTGTGTCTGAACTGGGTTTTTTAGAACCAGAAATTATTCTACCGTCTAAATCTACAACAACAATATCCTCCGGTTGCAGTTTATCGTATGGAACTCCGCTTGGCTTTATAGCTACTTCTCCTCTGGCCCTATCTATTGCGCTGACATTGCCCCAAGTAAAAATAACTAGCCCTAAATTCTTTAATTCTTTATTCGCATTGCAAACATTTACAATCATATCTTTAGATACCACTTTAAGTTTTAAGAATTAAAAGATAGGTATTTAAATGTTATCAATAAGGGTGGGCTCTCTCCTAACCATCAATAAAAGAAACAGAATGTTTAATAAAAAGAATATTAGACTTATTTAGCATTACCCTTCTCTTTATACCACTCTATTGTCTTCGCAAGCCCTTGTTCAAGCTTATATTCCGGATAAAATCCCAAAAGAGATTGCATCTTTGAGACATTAGGACGCCTGTGCTTGATATCTATCCTGTTAGTACCAATAAATTTAGGTTTAATTTTACTGTTAATCATATTTGCCAATGTATTTGCCAATTCAAGGATTGTTATTGATTTTCCGCTTCCTATATTTATGGATTCCCCTGCGCATTTGGGGCTATCCATGGCTTTTAAGGCGGCATTGATGTTATCTTGTATATAAACAAAATCTCTTGTTTGCGTGCCATCACCAAATATGGTAGGGTTTTTGCCTTCAAGCAATTGTTTTATAAAAATGCCGACAACAAATCCATATGGACTTGAATCCTGTTTTGGACCATATACATTAAAGAATCTTAACGAGACTGTTTTTAAGCCAAATTCTTCATAATAAGCCCTCATAAGCTTTTCGCCCATTAACTTTGTTACAGCATAAGGCAGCTTTGCATTCAGATGCCCATCTTCAATCTCAGGGATTTCAACGGGCTCCCCGTAAACTTCAGATGAAGATGAATAGATTACTTCTTTTGTGCCATTCTCCTTTGCTAATCTGAGAATATGCTGTATGCCGTTAACATCATTAAGAACAGCAAGCGGATGTTTCAGAGTTCTTTCAACACCAACAAGAGCAGCATAATGAAAAACAGAATTAAACCTATTTTCAGCAAATAAAGGCTTTAAATCCTCGATTGAATTTGCATCGCCTTTTACAAACTTAAAGTTTTCATGCAAATGGGAAATATTATTCTTATTGCCCGTGCTTAAATTGTCCATGCAAACAACATTGTGCCCCTTATTCACAAGCGTCTCGCAGAGATGACTGCCTATAAAGCCGGCTCCGCCTGTAACCAATATGTTTTTCATAAAGATAACGAGAAAGATATCCTTTATAAATTTTTAGGAGTTATAGATTTAATTCAGGGACATATTCATTTAGAACCCAAATTCATATCTAGTAATAGCATTAGGTTTTAGTATTACATCATCAATTATAATATCGCCGTTAGAGAGCGCCCTAAACGAATTTATCCTAATTTTTTTGGTGCCTTTCAGTAAGCTGCAATTTTTGACACTTGCAATGCCTTTTAGTTTTAATGAAACAGGCATTGCCCTGCCATCCCAAGATAAGCTATCCCTGCTATCTATAGTTATGATAATCTTATCTTTTTGCTGTTTAATGTCTATTTTGCTTTTTTTCCTTAAATCAAAATATTCGCATGCTTCTGAAAAAGTAGTTATCCATAGCCTTTCCCCAAATGCCTTGTATAGCCATTTTAATTCCCTATTATGCTTTTTTGCATTCTTGCCATAACCCCAAATAAATACTAGTTTCCTGTAAAATTCTCCACCAATCCATTTTGCAATGAGAAATAAAGCAGCGCCTGCGATAAAAAATAGCAATATACCCAAAGCCAAATGCATTGAGATAAAGCTTGTTAATAATAAAGTTAAAGCCGCAACAATTGCAATAGCTGATTTGTATTCCCTAATCCTGTGCACCAATGAGCCTCCTCCAAGCGCATCAATCCAGTTCATCTGGGCATGCATAAAATAGTAGAGAAACGGTGCATCAAAATTGTAAAACCTATTCATCATTTTTCTTACCCTGCTCTTAAAGTTAAATGGTGTTCCCTCTAAAGACAATGAGTAAGGGGCTATTACTATATGATCGTCCGAATTAAGTTTGAAAGGAGCTTTTATTCTTTTGTCTGCAATCGTGGCGTCTTGATGCCAATAACTCATTTCTCCAACTTTTGCCTTAAAATCATGCCCAGGCATGCTTCCCTCGTGCGTAATTATGCTTCCAAGAGGGCGCATATAAGATTTTACAAGATTAGACGTTTTAATTAACCCCGTATTTATATCAACAGGCTGCCCTGTTAAATCCGATAATAAACCTAAACCGCAAATGCCATACTTTTGAAAAAGTGAAGGCATATCAGGGCGGCACGCTGTAAAAGGGCAGGTATTCCACACAATACATTTATGCCCCCATGTTTGTTTAAATGCAGCCTGCAGATTAACAAATGTTTCCAATAAAAAATTTGGATTCCTGTACCATTCTTCTTTATTGAAAAGCGGGCTACCGGGATTCCAATAAGGATAATACCTGTTAATTCCTTCTTCATGCCAATAGCCGTGCCCAGCCCATTCATCATAATGCCTCCCACAATATTTAAAAATAGGTTTTAAGGTTTCATTCATCCATCTTTTTCCTTCTCTGGAATTCCAAGTTAATTCCTGCTTATTAATCCCTTTTGGTTCAGGATAATTTTGAAGATTATGCGGGGAATTATGTGAAGGAGTCCATCCTATTGAATACCTAACCCATGGGTTTTCGTCTAAAATTGGCTTCCAATACAGAGTCCAGAAATCATTCTTTGCCCTATACCAGTAAAAAGCATCCCATTCTTCATCTTCAGGACCATCTTTGAAACTTCCACCAGTATTTAATTCGTCAACACCAATTGCAAAAGCAACATCCTTATCCTGATACCACTTGGTGATTTCTGCGCTTACATGCATATTCAATTGATGCGCTATTGCCTTTTTATAATTTGCTAACCCTTCTTATAATACTCGTGGATTGCAGAAACAAATTTTTCAGTCACAACTTTTTCTTCAAAATTTTTCTTTACATGCTCATAGCCTTTTTCACCAAGCTTTTTAGCAAGGGCTTTTGAGCCAAGAACACGCTTTATGGCATCACAAAGCGCATCAGAGTCTGCAGGAGGAACCAAAATACCTGTTTTTCCGTCTATAACCAAATCAGGTATTCCACCTACATTTGAGGCAATAACCGGCTTTTTGCATGCCATTGCCTCGCCGCTTGAAAATCCAAGGCCTTCAGTCAGGCTAGGCATGACAAAAACATCGCATGAATTGTAATAATCAGCAATTGAAACAGGGTCAACTTCACCAACAAGCTTTACACGGTTTTCTATCTTAAGCTGTACTATAAGCTCTTCAGCCTCTTTTTTATCACCCAAACCAGCTATAACAAGAAATACATCTTCAATTTTAGAAACTGCTTCCAATGCATATTTAAGCCCTTTTTCAGGGCACAGCCTTGCAGTCGTAAGTACAATTTTCTTATCAGTGCCAAAATATATTTTTTGGGCTTTAGGCTTAAAGATATTCATATCAATACCATATATCGGCACAATTTTTATTTTAGTTGCACCGTGCCGCTTTGCGACTTTCTCTAGATGACGGCTCAAGGCTATAACAAGCGAACCCCTGCATGCTACCCAAAGCATAAGCCTTACCAGCCAGCCATAGGCAATCTTCTGCAGCCTGCTTAAATTTTGCGAGATATGAAAGCATTCGTAATAATCCGAGCACATTATATAAACCCTTTTTTTTCCGGATAAAATTCCCGCTAGGGAGCCAACTGCACCGGAAAATGGGCTTGTAAAAAAGCTGACTGCACCGGAAAATGGGCAGTTTGACAAAATTATGTCGCTTTTTCCAGAATCTTTTATGGTATCTAAAAAGAATTTAAGCTTAAAACTGATAAATTTTATTTTAAGTTTTCCCAAATGAAATAAATGCTTGCCAAAAGCTTCCCTAAATTTTTCATTCATAAGGAAAGTAACGTCAAAGTTTTTGTTTAGCATATCAAAAATTTTATAATGGGCTCCACCATATGTTAAAAATAATACTTTTAGCTTAGGAATTTCTTTAGTCATCTTTCAATCACTTAAAGTATCCAAATAATTCTGAATACTTATAACACTTAAAAAAGCTTTTCTGTAGTTTAAAAATCTTATCTACATAAAAGTTATTTTAGCCTGTTTAACCCCGCAAAGCCTGCTCACTTCTATTCATAGCCTCTCTGACTGCGAAAGACTTAAAAACACTCTCGGACATTATTATATATGAAAATGCCCAAACAGATTAAGCTCAGCATAGTAACCCCTGTCTTCAACGAAGAGCAGAATATCTCTTTATTCTATTCAAAAGTCACCAAAGTCCTGAAAAAACTAAGAAAAAGCTACGAAATCTGGTTCATAGACGACGGAAGCAGGGACAGCACGCTTAAGGCAATAAAAGCCCTTCAAAAGAAGGACAAGCACGTAAAATTCATCACATTCAGGAGAAACTTCGGCAAGGCAGCTGCATTGTCAGCAGGATTTGAGCATGCAAACGGCGACATTATTATCACAATGGACGGAGACTTGCAGGACGAGCCCGAGGAAATACCAAAATTTATTGCCAAGATAGAGGAAGGATATGACCTGGTTAACGGCTGGAAATTCAAGAGAAAAGACCCGCTTTCAAAGACAATACCCTCAAAATTTTTCAACTGGCTTACTTCAAGAATGATTGGAGTAAAGCTGCATGACTTTAACTGCGGTTTCAAAGCTTATAGAAAAGAGGTTGTGAAGGAAATAACCTTGTATGGCGACCTGCACAGGTATATCCCTGCAATAGCCTTCTGGAAGGGTTATAAGATAGCAGAGCTGCCTGTAAAGCACAATGAAAGGCTGTATGGCAAAAGCAAGTATGGCAGCAAGAGAATACTTACCGGCTTTATTGACTTGATGACTGTAAAATACTTAATTTCATATACCACAAAACCACTGCAACTTTTTGGAAAAGTAGGGCTTTTATTCATCTTATTAGGCTTAATCTCAGGAACTTATCTTGTTATAGAATGGTTTCAGGGTATTGGTATTGGAGGAAGACCACTCCTTACCCTTTCAGTGCTTATGACTCTTGTAGGAATACAATTCCTCTCCATAGGGCTTCTTGGAGAAATGATAACAAGCAGCATGGAAAAGCAGAATAAAAGCTACAGCATCAAAGAATTAAAAGATTAAGAAAAAATAAGAGATGGACAACTTCCTGAGCTTCCCGCTTGAAAAGCAGTACCACAGCAGGACGTTGGCCTATTTCACTTCTGTGTTCGAAATGGGAACAGGTGGGACCAGGCCACTATGGTCGTCCATCGAAGAACTTGATGAAAGAGGTTATTTATAAATCTTGTGGTTAAGGCTTATATAGATAATTCCGGTGATTAGAGTATATTATTGCCGGAATTATCTGATGGACAATTCTGCAAAATGACTATTCTAATCAGCAGAATTGTCCATACATCCAATTTTATTCATTTTTAGATAGTAAAGTTTATAAGGCAACCGGGAATAACGGCAGTATGGACGTAGAAAAGCAGTCCGAAGAGGAATTTGAAATTTTTCTTGAGAATAACAGAAAAAAGACTGTAAAAAATAAAATTATTCTTGGCATAGGATTAATCGCTGCTTCAGCAGGAATATATTCGCTTTCAGCATATGCCCTTTGCAAGAATGCAGAATATGTAAGGGATTCTGCAATTGAAGCATCAGTGCCAAGGCTTGAAAAGAGCATAATCGAAAGGCTTAATGCAGAGGTTACAAATCCGCTGGAAGCATTTGCCATGATAGACAATGATATTGATTTCCTGCCAAAATTTGACGAAAGCAGATTTTTAAAGGATTATTGGTCTTCACTGCAGGAAACCTACGGCTTAATGAAGGGAGACTGCGAGGATGGAGCCATTGCTTTCAAGGCATTGCTTTTAGATAATCCTGAATACCAGGTTGAGCTTGTCAGCCTGAATAAGAGGAATAATATTGAAAATTCAGGGCATATGGCTGCTGCTTACAGGGACGCCAATACCCAAAATTGGGGCATTGTATCATTTAATACTTTTAAAGATGGAGAATTTGCCAACAGGCTCCTAAAGCCCATTCACCGCACGCTCAATGAAGCTGTTGAAGCATATGCAAAAGGCAGGTTTGACAGCTGGAATACAGTTGAAATAAGCAATGAAAACCTTAAGTTTGGAAGGAATCTTGCAGATGATGTAGAGTCAATTTCAGAGGAGCATAGACTATAGATACGCATAGTTTTATATACGCAGGCAATATTTCAATAATAACCGCGAAAAACCCACAAAAAATGGCATCACGCACACAATTCAAAGAACTGGCAAACAGGGATTTTGAGAATATGCGCAAATATGTGCGATTAAGGGTTAGCGATGATATTGATGAACTTCTTTTTATGCAGACTATTGAAGGGCATGCCCACGAAGGCGACGGGGCTTTCAGGCACAAAAAGCGTTTTCCTGAAGTGGCTGTTGAAGATGTTGTCCATGCATTAGGCTATGACACTGATGATATAAAGCAGGAAAGGCAGGATCTTATCGATGAAATGAAAGATTTCACAACCAAGGTTATGCACGGCGAAAATGTAACAAAATATACAAACACAGACGGACTGCCTTTATT